>DATHMO010000208.1:0-53197 GCA_035486995.1 Bryobacteraceae bacterium | reverse complement strand
TGAAGAAGGTCGGCAAGGACGGCGTCATCACGGTGGAAGAGAGCAAGACCATGAACACGGAGCTGCAAACCGTGGATGGCATGCAGTTCGATCGCGGTTATCTCTCGCCCTACTTCATCAGCGATCCGGATCGCATGGAGTGCGTGCTCGAAGATCCTTACATCCTGATCCATGAAAAGAAGATCAGCAACATGAAGGACCTGCTGCCGCTGCTCGAGCAGATTGCCCGCTCCGGCAAACCGCTGCTGGTAATCGCCGAGGAAGTGGAAGGCGAAGCGCTGGCCACCCTGGTGGTCAACAAGCTGCGCGGCACGTTAAATGCCTGCGCTGTGAAGGCTCCTGGCTTCGGCGATCGCCGCAAAGCCATGCTCGAGGATATCGGGATCCTCACCGGCGGCAAGGCTCTCATGGAAGAGACTGGCATTAAGCTGGAAGGCGTCCAGTTGGGCGACCTCGGCCGCGCTAAGCGCGTTACGGTGGACAAGGACAACACCACCATCATCGACGGCGCTGGTACGCAGAAGACGATCGAAGGCCGCATTAAGCAGTTGCGCGCCCAGATCGACGAAACCACCAGCGATTACGATCGTGAGAAGCTGCAAGAGCGGTTGGCCAAGCTGGCCGGCGGCGTTGCGGTGATCAAGGTCGGCGCGGCCACTGAGACCGAGATGAAGGAGAAGAAGGCTCGCGTCGAGGACGCGCTGCATGCTACTCGCGCCGCGGTCGAAGAAGGCATCGTTCCGGGCGGCGGCGTCGCGTTACTGCGCGCGGCCAAGGCTTTGGACGGCCTGAAGCTCGACGGTGACGAGAAGATCGGCGTCGATATCATCCGTCGCGCTTGTGAAGAGCCCGTGCGGCAGATCGTCGGCAATGCGGGTTACGAAGGCGCGATCGTCATCGAGAAGATCCGCACTTCCACCGATTCGCACCACGGCTTCAACGCTGCTACTGCGGTGTACGAAGACCTGGTGAAGGCGGGCGTGATCGATCCTACCAAGGTGACGCGCTCGGCACTCCAAAACGCTTCTTCCATCGCGGCTCTCATGCTGACTACCGAAGCCATGATCGCCGAGATCCCTGAGAAGAAGGCGGCGCCGGCCCCCGGTGGGCACGGCGGTCCCGAGATGGACTACTAAGCGCTAACCGCGCGGCCATGGCGCCTCGGTCGCTGTGGCGTTGGTCAACTAAAGAGGCTCGCCTTTCGGGGCGGGCCTTTTGTTTTTGAGTACTCTTGATAAGATGCCGGTCGAAAAATTCCTGGGAGGCGTCTCCCGATTTCAAAAGCACGTCTATCCGCAGCACCAGGATCTTTTCGAAAAGCTCGCCCTCGGCCAGCGGCCCGAGGCGCTCTTCATCACTTGCGCCGATTCCCGCATCGATCCATGCCTGCTCACCCAAACCAAGCCGGGCGAGCTGTTCATCTGCCGCGTAATCGGGAACATCGTGCCGCCTTATCCTGATGCGGTGGGCGGCGTGTCGGCCACCATCGAATATGCAGTGGGCGTGCTGCGAGTTCCGGAGGTGATTGTCTGCGGCCACACCGATTGCGGCGTCATTCGAGGCGCGCTCAATCCCGAGGCTCTGGGGGCTTTTCCTAACGTGACTACTTGGCTACGCTATGCCAACGTCGAACGCCGCGAACCGAATCCAAGCGCCGAGTTTCTTCTGGCGCTCGCGGAACAGAACGTAATCGCGCAACTGAAGAACCTGCGAACACATCCCACGGTCGCGGCCCGCTTGGAACAAGGCGACCTTTCGCTCCACGGCTGGCTCTATCACATCGGTTCCGGCACCGTTACGGTCTATGACGCACAGGCCGCTAGCTTCCGAGAAGCCAGCCCGCGCGTGTTAGAATGAAGTTCGATTCCATCCCACCCGATGTCAGCGCAACCCGATCTTTCCAAGCTCAGCGTTGGCCAATTCGCGGAGCAGTTCCGCGGCGAGATGATCCCGCTGAGCAACACGTTTTCCTACTTCTGCGCTTCGGTGCCGTTGAGCGAGGAGGACGTCAAGGAATATCTGGAAGAGCCCATCGCGGCGCTTCCGCCTTCCATATCAGCGCTGCTGCCGAAAGTCTCCATCATGCTGGTTCCATATCTGGAGCGGGCCGATGGCAAAGAAAAAGGAATCGCCCGGCGCGACGAATTCGTCTGCACCGAGAAGCCGCCCGAGAATCGCCTCTCGTGGGCCACGCAGGTCCAGTTCGATAAAGAAGAAGTGCTGGTATTTGCGCTGAAGGATCAGGATGTCTCGGAATACCACTACCGCTTCTATCACGTGCTGGCGACACTCGCGGCCGATCACGGATCCGACGACGCGCTGTCCCAATACAGCTCCCTGCTGCGCGAAGAAATGAACGCGCGCGTGCACGGCGAAGTGGATGAAGAAAGCTGGCACATGAAGCAGGCGCTCCTCAGGCGCGATACCAACGTGCGCAAGGAGACCAAGGCGTTTCGCGAGTATGTGCGGCAGTCGCTGATCGATACCCTGACCCTGTATCTGCACGGAATCTGCTGCGATATCGACGTCGAGACTGGCCCGCGCCAGTTGCCTAGCCGCTATCTGCGCAAGCGTCTGAACCTGCTGTTCACTTTGTATCCGCCGCCCGAGGGCTACGCAGTATTTCCCGAGCACCAGGAACGCGCGCAATAAGCGCGAGCCGCTGGTTTACGAAAAGTTACAAGCTCAGCCGCAACCGCCCTTGAAGCCCGCACGTTCTAAAGTTCATGGCCGCGTGGGCGCTCGATCCGGATGCTGTCTTGATGGTGCAAGTCTGCGGCGGGGATGAGCCCAGCTTTGAGACCCTGCTCGACCGGCACCGCGGCACTGTCGTAAATCATCTCTACCGGCTGGTTCGCGATCGCGCGATTGCCGAGGAGCTGGCGCAAGACGTCTTCCTGCGTGTGTACCGCTTTCGCGACCGGTATCAACCCGAGGCCAAGTTCACCACGTGGCTGTTCCGGATCACCACCAACGTGGCTCTAAACTGGCGCAGAGACACGCGGCGCGAGTCGGCGCATTTGCGATTGGATGCCTCCAGCCTCGAAAGCCGCCAAATTCAGGTGCTGGATCAGAATCCGCGCGCCGATCAGCAGTTGCTGGCCGAATATCGAGCCAGGGAGATTCGTAGCGCGATCGATGCGCTGCCGCCGAAGCAGTTGGCCGCGGTCCTTATGCACAAGTACGAAGGCATGGACTATGTTCAGATTGCCGAGGTGTTGGAGTGCTCGATCCCCGCATTGAAGTCGCTGCTGTTTCGCGCGTATGAGACATTGCGGCGGCGTCTGGCTCACTTTGCTCCGGCGGCATAAAATAGCGCCACACCTGCAATAGAGCCAAAATGGTTTCATGAAGACCATGATGTGGATGCTGCTCTTCGCAGTCTCCGCGCAACCGGCGAGCAATTTCGTTCTGGTCGCGCATAGCGGCGCGGGCAATTACAGCGGCATGCCGGCGCAGACCATCGAGGCGCGGCGCGATGGCATGGAGAAGGCCATTCGAGCTGGCTACGCCATTCTGGCGCGCGGCGGCACGAGCCTGGACGCCGTGGAAGCCACTATTCGTGTGATGGAGGACTCCGGCCTCTACGATTCCGGGCGCGGGGCGTATTACACAAAGGATGGCATTCCCGAGATGGACGCGGCGATTATGAACGGGCAGACGTTGCAGGCGGGATCGGTCGCGTCTGTGAAGCACATCGCGAATCCCATCCATCTGGCGCGGCTGGTGATGGAGAAGACCCCGCACGTTCTTCTGGTGGCTGATGGCGCGGAGGAGTTTGCGAAGTCGCAGGGAATCGAATTGGTGTCGCCGTATTACTTCTACACGGAGCGCGAATGGAAGCGATTCCAGGACAACCAGAAGGCGAAAAAAGCGGGCGACGGGCATGGCACGGTCGGCGTGGTGGCGCTGGATCAGGCAGGGAATCTCGCAGCGGGAACCTCGACCGGCGGCACATCGCTCAAAATGCCGGGGCGCGTGGGCGATTCGCCGATCATTGGCGCGGGCACCTACGCCAATAACGACAGCTGCGCGGTTTCGGCCACAGGCACCGGCGAATATTTCATGCGTAATGTGGTGGCGTCCGACATTTGCGCACGCCTGCGCTATTTGCATATCTCGCTCGCACAAGCCGCGGATGAGGTGGTGATGAAGGAGCTTGTGGCGCAGCACGGTGATGGCGGCGTGATCGCACTGGATCGTCAAGGTAATGTAGCGACGCCGTTCAACACCAACGGGATGATGAACGGCACGGTCCGCGCGGACGGAAAAATCAAAATATCGGGCGTTCCAGGCCGATGAACTGGGCCTGGTACGCGGTTCTCTCGGCGTTCTTCGGAGCGCTGGTCGCGATCTTCGGCAAGATCGGCGTACGCGACGTGGATAGCAACCTGGCCGTCGCTTTTCGCACCGCCATCATTGTGTTCTTTGCGTGGGGCATCGTCGCGGTGCAAGGGAATGCAGCCGACGTGTTCAAGATTTCCCGGCACTCGCTGCTGTTCCTTTTTCTCTCGGCGATCGCAACCGGGCTTTCCTGGCTGTTCTACTACAAGGCGCTGCAATTGGGCGAGGCGTCGCGCGTGGCGCCGATCGACAAACTGAGCGTGGCGCTGGCGGTGGCGATGGCGTTCTTATTCCTCGGCGAAAAGCCGCACTTGGGCAACGTGCTGGGCGCGAGCTTGATTGTGGCGGGCGTGTTAGTGACGGTCTTCGTCCGATAGAGGATCGTCTTCCGATTCCAGCGCGTCCAACACTTCCGGTTGACTCGCAAAGCGCTTGAGCACCTTGATGGATTGTCCGGCCGAGAATCCCGCGTAGCGCAGCCGGCGAAACGCCCCGGCGAGATTCTTCTCTTCGCGGAAAAACGTACCCAGCTCCTTGCCGCGATACTTGCGGCGCAGAAACTCTTCGATCAGTTTCGCTTCATCGGTTTTCTCGTAGGTCTTGTCGGTCACCTGTTCGGCCAGCTTCGGCGCCACGCGCCGCTGTCGCAGATCGCGCAGGACGCGCATCTTGCCCAGGCCTTGATTCTCGAGGCGCGCGGCCGCATAGTTTTCGGCGAAGCGCTGATCGTTCAGATAGCCGGATTCCTTGAGTTTGGCGAGCACGGCGTCCACATCCTCGGGGCTTTGCGCGCGGCGGCTCAGCTTTTCCCGAAGCTCGCCGGAGGAATGCGCTCGGCTGCCCAAAGCGCGAAGTGCAACGTTTAGGAGCTTATCGCGGTCTAACGGTTGCTGCGGGCGTTTCGCCTTCACAAAGGGAACACTAACAGATTCGGGACTGCTATTGTAGAGAAGAGTCTGTACTTTTTGCATCAACGAAAGGACTGGCAAAAATGGAAGACGACAACAAGTTTTCGTACTTTTTCCTCGGATTGGGGTTGGGGGTGGCGGTAGGGCTGCTGTTTGCGCCGAAATCGGGTCCGGAAACCCGCGAGCTGCTGCGCTCGAAAGCCGACGAAGGTAAAGAATTCCTCAAGCGGCGGAGCAATGAAGTGGTTGACCAGGCGACGGACGCGATTGAACGCGGCAAGTCCAGCGTTTTGCGCCAGCGCGAGAACCTGGCCGCCGCAGTGGAAGCCGGCAAACAGGCCTATCGCGACGCGGTGAGCAGCACGCCCAACGATTCCGTCGAAGGCATCTGATTCTGCCGATGGCCCCCAGGAGCTGACTCATGAGCGAGACCGCACTGCTCTACGTGATGGCGGCTTTCGTCATCATTTCCGCGATTGCGTTGTGTATTCAGGCCGGCATGCTGGCCGGGATCTACAAAACCACTAAGCAACTGCAGCAAGCCATCAATCCGCTGCTGCCGAAAGTGGAGAGCCTGGTGGAGAAGACCAATTCCACCGTGGAGCAGAGCGGCCGCCAAATCACCGAGATCACGACACGGGCCAATGCGATTTTGGAGTCGAGCAAAGATATCCTGGATTCCACCAAGCGCCAGATAGCGATCGTGGAGGACGTGGTGGGCGACGCCGCCGAGCGCGCCAAAGTGCAGATGGAGCGCGTGGAGCTGGTATTCGACGATACGCTCAGCCGCGCACACGAGACGGTGGCCGTTTTTCACGATGGCGTGATGCGGCCGCTGCGCGAGATCAATGGGCTAGCGGCGGGAATTCGGGCCGCTTTAGCGTCGATCGCGCGCGGCAACCGGCCGACGCCGGATCAAGCCACCAGCGACGAAGAAATGTTTATCTGAACGTTATTGCGACGGTGGCGGCGTAGTTGGGGCCGCGGGCGCCGCACCCGTTGTCTGGTTCGATCCGGAGGTAGATCCGGAATTGCTCGAGCTGAACGGGCTGGAGCCAAACGGGCTGCTTCCCGATGTACCGCTGAGCGCGCCCGGTTGTTGCATTTGCTGCTGCATCTGCTGTTGCGCCGCCACTCCTTGCGCTCCGACTACCGTTTTGTCCTTCTTGATATCGTAGACAAACTCCCACTCCTTGTACTTGGTGTGGTCGTTGACGACGTGAATTCCTTTGCCTTCGGCTGTGCTGGCGACGCCGGCGATGCCGCCGGTGTTCCCGGTCGTGAATCCGGTGACCGATGACGGTGGCTGGCGCGGCGTCGTAAGAAGCCCCTGGATTAAGCCCGCGGCTGTTTGAGCTTGACCATTGGCGGGGCCGTTTGTGTTGGATCCCAAGCCAATTGGTGTCTGGCCGCCTGCTTGGGGCGTGATGTTTTGCGGGAATGGATTGGATTGGCCCGGAAGCGGCGTGACACCTGGATTTTGAGCGGGCGGCTGTTGACCTGCGAATGGTTGCTGCCCCGGGAATTGCGGCTGCTGTCCAGGGAATTGGGGCGGCTGCCCGGGAATTCCGGGTTGCCCTGCAGGTGGCACCGGCTGATTCGGATCCGTGGGTGGTTGCTGCGGCTGATTCGGGTCTGCGGGCTGCTGCACGGGAACGGGCTGGCCAGGGACTCCCGGCTGCCCTGGTTGCCCTGAAGGCTGCACCGGCTGATTCGGATCCGTGGGCGGTTGCGCGGGCTGATTGGGATCCACCACCGGCACCGGTTGCTGGGGCACGTTGGGATCGGGCTCGGCGGGAGGCTGGTCCACGGGCGTTCCGCCGCCTGGTCCACTGGCTCCGGGAATGCGATCGCTTGGCCGGCGCGCCGCCATGTTCAATGGATCGAAAGTCTGGGCATTCGGATTATTCGGATCGCCGGGCTGCGAACCATTCGCGCCTTGACCGTTCGAGCCTTGACCGTTTTGGGCAGTGGTCTGGCTCGAATTTTGCGCCGAGTTCGGGCCGCTTCCGCCGGTGCTGCCGGGGAGCGGGGCAGCGGGCTGAATCAACGAATCGGTCAATTGTCCGGCCGGGCCGACGTGTAGCAGGCGGAAGTCCTTGCCGGTCAGCGGGTCCTTGTAACGATGCCGCAAGAACCGGATGTTGCGCGTGGTTTCAAGATCGTCCAGGTTCTGCGGATACAGGCGGTACTTGCGATAGAAGAGCTGGATGGCGCGTTGATACTGCAAGGCGCGATCGATGGTCATCTGCTCGCGCGAGCGCTGCGATTCGAAAGCGATGCGAGGGACCTCGATGTAAAGCGTGATGGCGATGGCGGCGGCCATCACAAAGACCAGTAGCATGGCGAAGCCGGACTCCGGGCGGCTTCTTGTGACAACGGCCGTCATCCGGCCAGCTCCGCGGCTTTTCATCCGGCCAGCTCCGCGGCTTTTCATCCGGCCAGCTCCGCTTCCAGGGGCAACGTCTGCTCGTTGTTGCTCTTGAACTGCGTGTCTTCCACGACGGCCGAGTTGACGCCGATGCGCACGATTTTGTAGCGCTTCTTGATCATGTCGCCTTCGGCCGCGATCACGATGTCTTCGCCATCCAAGAAGAACGCGCGCTTGTCGCCCACCTTTGATTTGTTGACGAAGCCGTAGAACTTCAGCGGTATCGGCGGGGCTTTGGGCTCCGGCGGAACGACTACCGGCGGGGGCAGTTGGGGCCCGACGAAGGGCCGCACAATCGCGATTTTGGCCGGCTCTTTCACGGCGGCGATTTCCGCAGGCGGCGCGGCGCCGATCTCAAACAGCGATCGCGTGCCCGCATCCGCGGGAACGGTCTTGAGTTTGGCCAGCAGATCCAGATGCAGTGTCGGATCGATACTGGATGGTTCTACGTTTTTGATCTTGAGCGACGGCCGGAATTCGCGTGTGGCACTGGCGGCCGCACTTTGCGCCGCGCGTAAAGCTCCGCGCTCCGGACGCACAGCACCGGTTCCATAGGACGAAGTCACCGGTGCGCGGCTTGCGATCACCGGCGCCGATGCGGGACCTTCGCTCGAGTTGCGGTTGTAAAAGAAGACGGCAACACCCGCCACCACGATGACGGCCAGGACGGCGACCTTCTTCGGTTCCGCTCCGAGGTTGGCTGGCATCCAATTCATTGCGAAATTCCGTTCATTGCGCCGAACCGTCCTCCTGAACGAACGTGTCGAGCTTCAGCATCACGTTGAGGCGGCCGCCGGATTGCTGCGGCGTGGCATTCAAGCTCTCGATAATCAGCAGCCGGTCCGATTTGTCGAGCAGATTCATGAAGTGCACCAGATCGGGATACGTGCCTTCAAAATTAGCCGAGATCTGCAGCATGTCGAGCGTGTCGCTGCCTTCCACCGGTTCCAGCCCCCAGGCGCTGTCGCGAGGCGTGATCTTGGATTGGCCGGCGAGATCGTTCAGCTCCGACATGATGGTGGAATAGGCGGGACGGCGCGGCAGAAAATAGCCGCTCATGAATTTGTCACCCTCGCCGCGTCCACTTTCGATCTTGCTGACGAGAATCTTCGTACGGTCGAGCACGCTTTGTTGCTGCCGGATTTGCGCGTGCATCTCAAGCGCTTGCTGCGATAGCTCTTCGGCCGATCCGCCCGGGGGCCGCACCATGAAATACGCCGCCACCAGATTCGCCGCCACCAGCACACCGAGGCCGATGCGGATCAACGCGCGCGGATTGTTGGGAGGCCAGACGTTAAAGTTTCTCCTCATTTAGAGCCTCTGAGCATAGCTCACCGTGACGTGATAGCGGTAAAACGGATCGGTTTGCGAAGGCGGCGTGGAAGTCTGCACGCTATAGGGCCCAAACTGGGGCGAGCCTTCAAGATGCTTCAGCAGCTCCAGAATCGGCGCGACGTCTTTTGCGCCCACCACCATGTCGAGCAAAACCTGGTTGTTCGAATCCACCGCCGGAAGCCGCACCGAGACCAGCCGTACGTTGTAGGGCATCACCTTTTCGAGATCGGCGAAGATCTTGGTCCAACTGATAGCCTTGCGGTCGATGAGCGTGTTGAGGAACAGGCTGCGTTCCAGCACCTCCGCGTTCTCGGGCTTGCGCAGCGTGGTGTTGAGTTTGGCTTGCTGGGCTGTGAGGGAGCGGATCTGCGCATTCTCGCGATCGATTGCGACCCGGATATCAGCGGCCTGGCGATGGCCGGAAACGATGCTGACCACCTGGAAAATCAGCAGCGCGCACAGAACAATCGCGATCGCGGCCGAGCCCACCAGCATGGGCCGATCGCGGCGGAAAGGCTCGGTCGCCAGATTGATAGGAACGCGCAACGCCATGTTTATGCCACCGACTCCAAGTATCCCAGCAGTCCGCTGTTATTGCGATTGGGCGCTCCGAGGCGCGAGCGGATCGGCTGAACCGCGACCCCCCATTCGCTTTCCCAGCGCGGAGCAAACTCGTCAGCCTCGGCGCCGAACCCGGCCAGCCAAACCATCTGCGGACGCGACTTCAGCTCGTCTTCGATGTAGGCGATGGTGGGGTGCAGAACCGATTCGATGTCCGAGACGCCAGCTTCATCCATTTCGACGCAACGCGCGAGCTTCACCGCGCTGCCGGAGAGCACCAGCACCGTGAGAATCCGCCCGCTGAGTTTGACCAACAGCGTGATGCCATCCGATTCCAGAAGATTCAGAGCGGCGATGGAAGACGTGGTAACCAGGCCGGGTTGAAAGCCCGCCGTGCGAAACGGGGCTTCGTATTGCTGCACGATCTCAGAAGACATCACGGCCGCGAGGATCTCCACTTTGGGACCGGTTGCCGCCGAGCGTGGCTGCTCCACGTAGCTGACCATGGCGGTGTCCACCTCGAACGGAACGCTCTTCTTCAGACGGAAGCGCACGAGCGCCTGTTGCTCCTCGGGATCGGAGGGGAACGTGTCGAAGTCGAGCACCGCGATGCGCGCGCAGTAGTCGGGCAGAATCAGGGCGGCGCGGCGCTTGCGATGGCCGTTGGCGGGGGCCAGTTTGCCGATATGATCGAGCAATACATGCGGCTGCTGGATATTCTCGTGGATTGGTGACACCAGCACAACTCCCGGCTCGAAACGCGCGAATTCCACTAGTGCGGAACCTGATACCGGCGCGAATGAGATACCTTCTTCGGAAAGCTCGAAGGCGTGGGTGGGCGGCGGATCTTTGAGGAGGTTGGCGAGCGAGTTCATCCGATTCTTATCCCGGAAGGGGCGGCCTGGCTAACCTTCGATGAAGGTAACCTTGTTGATCTCCTTCAATGTGGTGACACCTTCGCGCGCTTTGTCGATGGCGGAATCGCGCAGGAAGGTCATGCCTTCGTCTCGCGCGGCGCGCTTAATTTCCGACGCCGGGCGTTTGTCGAGAATCATTTCGCGGATGCGTTCGCTGAGATCCAGCAATTCATGAATCGCCGTTCGTCCGCGGAATCCAGTACCGCCGCACTCGAAGCAGCCGGGGCCTTCATAGAGCGTGACGTTACGCCACTCCTCGGGGTTGAGGCCGCTTTCGACCAGATACGAATCGGGGTATTTTACGGGCGCTTTGCAGTAGACACAGATCACACGGACCAGCCGCTGGGCCAGAATGCAATTCAGCGCCGAGACGAAGTTGTAAGGCTCGACGCCCATGTTCAAGAAGCGGCCGAGCACGTCCAAAACGTTGTTGGCGTGAACGGTGGTGAACACCAGGTGGCCCGTGAGCGCGGCGTTGATCGCGATCTGCGCGGTTTCCTGGTCGCGAATTTCGCCCACCATGATCTTGTCGGGATCGTGGCGCAAGATGGAACGCAGACCGCGCGCGAAGGTGAGGCCCTTCTTTTCGTTCACCGGAATCTGGGTGATGCCTTTGATCTGGTATTCGACCGGATCTTCGATGGTGATGATTTTGTCTTCGTCGTTCTTGATTTCGCTGACGCCCGCATAGAGCGTGGTGGTTTTGCCGGAGCCAGTGGGACCGGTGACCAGCACCATCCCGTAAGGCTCCTTGATGTAGCGGCGGAACTTGATCAGATCCGATTCCGAGAATCCGACCACGTCGAGCGAAAGCTTGGCGAATTTTTCGCTCATCGATTCTTTGTCCAACACGCGCAGCACGGCATCTTCGCCATGAATGGTGGGCATGATGGAGACGCGGAAGTCGATCAAACGGCCTTTGTAGCGGACGCGAAAACGGCCATCTTGCGGCGTGCGGCGCTCGGCGATATCCAATTCGCTCATCACCTTGATGCGCGAAATAATGGTGGAGTGCCAGTCCTTGGAGATGGGCGGCATCGCATAGTGCAAGACACCATCAATTCGGTACTTGATGGCCACTTCCTGATCGCGCGTTTCGATGTGGATGTCACTGGCGCGCCGTTCGAGCGCGTTGAAGATTGTCGTGTCCACCAGCTTGATCACCGGCGCGATGTCGCTATCGGCGGTCAGCTTGTCGATGGAGAGCGTTTCGTCCTGGTTCTCTTCCTCGCCGATCAGATCCAGGGCGAAGCCTTCGGTGACCTCTTCAAGAACGCGCTGCGACTGCTCGGTTTTCTTCAGCAGATCCGAGATTTGCGACAGCGTCGCGACCTTGACGTGCAGCTTCTTCTGCAGCAGGACGGCCAACTCGTCGATCAGGTTCAGATTGCGCGGATCGGCGAGCGCGATGTCCAGGTGCCCATTTTGCGAGTTGATGGGCACGAAGTTGTAGCGGAACATCAAGTCGACGGGGACCGAATGAAACAGGTCGTGATCGATGCGGACTTCGCGCAGGTCAACGAAATCGCAGCGGTAGCGCGTGGCTAAGGTTTTCGCCTGAGCGATCTCGTCAGCCGGTTGGACAATTTTGAGGACGTCTCTAGCGGCCATACCGGGTATCCCTCGTCTTCCTTGTTTTCATCACCTTGGTATGAATCATCGCAACGTGTCCGCCAAGGAGAAGATCGGCAGATAGAGCGCCACCAATACGAAGGTGACGAAAGCGCCCATAAAAATCATGATGGCGGGCTCGATCAGCGACAGGCTGGCCGACATCCGCGTATTGACGTCGTCCTCATAGAATTCGGCCACGCTCGATAGCATTTGGGGCAGCGCGCCGGTGGATTCGCCCACCTCGATCATGTCGATGGAAAGTCCTGGAAATATGCCGGTTTGCTTGAGCGAGGCGGAAAGTGCCTGGCCTTCTTTCACCATTTGGCCGGCCTCGGCGAGGGTGTTTTTGAGCAGGCGCGTCCCAAGCGAGCTGGACGCCGTATCGAGCGCCTGCAATAGCGGGATGCCGCCGACGAGCAGCGTGCCCAAGACGCGGGCGAACTGCGCGACCTGGTATTTGATCCAGATCTCGCCGACCAGGGGCAGGCGCATGCGCCAGCGATCCACGCGAATCTCGCCCGATTCGGTTTTGGACCAGAAGCGGAAGGCGATGACAGCCACCACCAAGCCGGCGAATCCGAACAGGATGTAATTGCGCGCCGTTGTTCCCAGCGCAATCAGGAACCGGGTGGCGGCGGGCAGCTGCGCCGACATGCTTTGATACAGTTCGGCGAACTTAGGCACCACGAAGGTCACCAGAAACACCATCAGGCAGATCACGAGCACGGTTAGCAGGCAGGGGTACACCAGCGAAAGCACCAGCTTCTTCCGCACTGCCAAAGCGAGCTTCTGATAGGTGATGTAGCGGTCCAGGACTTCGCCCAACGAGCCGCTCTTCTCACCGGCCAGCACGGAGGTGACGTACATGGGCGGGAACACGGCTTGCCGTGCGAATGCGTCCGATAGCAGCGACCCGTTCCGCACTTCTTCTCGGACCGCCTTGATGTGCGGGGCGAGTTTTTCATCGGTAAGGCGCTCGGAAAGCAAATCCAGAGCCTTCAAAATCGGCAGCCCGGCGCGAATCAGGGTGACGAACTGCTGGTTGAAGATCAGGAATTTCTCGAGATTGATCTTCCGCTTGCGGCCACCGCCGACGGCCATGCCTGCGATCGTGCCCCTCGGCTTGACCGAGTAGATCAGGAAGCCCTGCTGGGAAAAACGGTCCCGCAGATCCTTTTCGGAGGCAGCTTCGGCCACTTGCTGGTGCATTTCACCGCGGGGATCGGCGTATTTGAGAACGAACTCGGCCATTATTCGCTTCCCTCGGCGTCCACCAGGGTGGCTCCGGCGGGCATTTGGAACTTGAACAACGCGTCGTCGACGGGTGGGTTCAGCTTTTCGCCGTCGAACTGGAAGGTGAGGATCGACAAATCCTGCCCGTTGATCACCAGTCGCTGGATCGCGTCGTCGGGCGTAATCAACATCTGCACCTTTTCGTAGGGCAGCTTTTCGTTCTTGGCTTTGGCGGTGATCAGGTAATTGCTGCCGTCGGCTTTCAGCTCAAATTCCCGAAAGTCCTTAGCGAAATCGAGCTTTCCGAGCAGGAATGCCAAGGGGGCGCGCATGTCGTCGCTGGCCTTGAGCTTGGCTTTTTCCACGCGGCGGGCATCCGGGGTGTAGAGGTAAACGTCCTTGCCATCGGACACGAAAAGCTTGCCCGACGGTTCCGAATAATTCCAGCGCATGCGGCCGGGCTTGCGCAGTGTGAGCTCGCCAGACTCGCTTTTCCGTGCCCGCCCTTCAACGCTATAGGACTCAACGAAATGGACTTGCAACGTTTTGGCGCTGTTGTAGCGGTGTTCAATGCCCTTGAGTAGGGTGTTGAGGTCTGGATCAGCGGCAAATGCCGGAAGGCAGGCAAGGGACACCCATAGCAGCAGACGGGTCACACTAGTGTTGACGCGAAAAGGCGGTGGGATGTGTATAGGTTTGTAAGTGATTGATTTCGTTGAACTATTTCGGGAAGACGTTACGAATCTGGAAGAGGGAATCGGGAGCGGCTAGGGGTGCGACCGCGTCTTGTTCGTTGTAAGTGTTGACTGATGCATAGCGATCGCCTTGCGGGTCGCGATGGACGATCAGGCGGCGGCCGGGGATGTCGAGCACCCAGTAGTCGGCGATGCCGGCTCGGGTGTAAAGGGCGGCTTTGACGGTGAGGTCGAACCCGAGGGAGGTGTCGGCGATTTCAACGACGAGGTCGAGGTCGCCCGGCTGCGGCGAGACCGACTGGAATCCAGAGGCTGTATATTCGCGAGTCAGCACAATGAGGTCTGGCACTGGCTCATTCGTCGGATTGTCTTCGGGTGCGACGTCGATCGGAGCCTCGGCGTTGACACGGAGAGCTCCAAAGATCTGAATCAGCCAAGCGGTTAACAGCGCCGCCGTATTCACATGCGGGCGGTTCTTGCTCATCTTGACGATCAGTTCGCCTTCGATCAACTCGACACGCTGCTGGTCGAAGACGCCGGCCGCTTCCAGGCGCTCGCATTCGGCGCGAGTCCAACGTTTGCCTGGCGGATTTTGAAGGGCTGCGGACATAACGCCTAAGACAATTCTATATTGGTTCGATGGCCAAGCGCCCAACCACGGAAGACGCACTGGCGGCGATTCATGCGATCCGCCAGGCGCCGGAACGTTTCGATTTGAAGGGCGATCTAGCGCCATTCCTGCGGCACAAGAGCAATCACGTGGTGGCTGCTGCGGCTGCCACGGCGGAGCGCCTGGAAGTCAGCGGTCTTGCGCCAGATCTTGTAGAGGCGTTCGAACGTCTCATGCGCGACCCGGCCAAGCTTGACGCTGGTTGCAAAGCTTTGATCGCGATCGCGCAGGCACTGATTCAAATCGACGACCCCGCCGCGAAAGTCTATTTCGCCGGCATCCGGCACATTCAGATGGAGGGCAGTTTCGGGCCTCCCGTGGACGTCGGCGCTCCGCTCCGTGGGCTATGCGCGCGTGGCTTGGCGCGGATGGGGCATCCCAATGCGCTGCTCGAATGCGTGACGCTGCTGGCGGATCGCGAGACTCCGGCGAGGGCTGGGGCCATTCGCGCGGTCGCTGAAGCGGGGCGTCCGGAGGGCGTGCTGCTGTTGCGGTTGAAAGCGCTGGTGGGCGACAAGGAGGACGAAATCGTCGCCGAATGTTTTGGCGCTCTGCTGCGGCTGGACCCTGTGTCGTCGGTAGAATTCGTCGGGCAGTTCTTACCGTCCCGCTCGGGAGGACTCGGGGAACAGGCCGCACTGGCGTTAGGTGAATCGCGATTGGATGCAGCCTTCGATGTGTTGCGCGGGGCTTGGGAACGCGGCGGCGCAGCGGAACAGCGGCGTACGTTGCTGGTTGCGATCGCGATGCTCAGAAGCGAACGCGCGCTCGAATTCCTGCTGGAACGATTAGCCGGCGAAAGCAGTCCGGTGGCGGGGGATGCGCTGGCGGGATTGGCATTCTACGCCCGCGATGAAGCGGTACGTACGCGGGTGGAGGGGATCATTCGGGAGCGGGGCGATAAAGCACTGGAAGCCTTGTTCGCGCGGGAATTCGGACGGGCATGAACTGGAGAGCCATCTCGGGCCAGTTACTAGGGCGCGGCGCGATGCTTGCGGTCGCCGTTGTTTGTTACTGGTTGTTGCGCGGAACCCCTTTCGCCCAGATTACTGCCCGCGACGCCGAAGGCCTGAACACACTGATCCTGCTGCTGGGCAGCATTTACGCCGTGATGTATGCGTTTGTCATCTACGTGATCTGGGGCCAATTTACGGACGTAGAGAAGTTCGTGATGCGTGAATGTTATTCCCTCGACGAGTTGCTGCGTTTCAGCCACTATGTGGACGCCGACTCCAATCGCGCCATTCGCCGCTCGCTAGGCGAGTATTCACGGGCCGTTCTCGAGTCCGAGTGGGAGTCACTGGGCAAACGAGAGAAAGATCAGGGAACGGAGAACTGTTTTATGACGCTCATGACAATAGTGATCCGAACGGCTCCCACCAACGCAGAGGAAGCGACGATTCAATCGCGCTTAATTGATATTGCCCGGGAGGCCGGGGAACACCGGGATGAACGGATTACGAAAAGCCTGACCAGGATTCCTCCCACGCTCATGGGGTTTGTGAACGCGCTGTCGACAGCGTTGCTCGTGCTGGTTTTCGTCTACCCATTCCACGATCCATTTGCGGGAGCTGCGTGTTTCGTTCTAGTGGCTGCTGTATTGATCCTCGCCAATATTGTGATGACCGACCTGGACAATCCGTTCAACGGGGTATACAACGTCAGTTCGGAACCCTTTTCCCGCCTGACGCAATGATATGCGGAATTTTGTGCGCGCTGGATTTCTCAGCCAAACCTAGGAGGGGGGAACCGCCTTGTCGGTTCCGGTGTCCAACTCAAGTATGGACGGATCGCATGGGAACGGCCCAACGGTCCGTCTCCTAATCCTGACCTCGTGCTCCCTGATCCCGTCGCTGCACTCACAAACCCTGGATCTGGCATCCGAGCTACGTTCTGGCATAGCGGCTCATGACGCGGGCGCCATTGAGGAAGCCATCCATCACCTGGAACACGTCGTAACTCTCGATCCGCAATCGACGGTTGGGCACTTCTACTTGGCGTCTTCGTATGAGGCAATGTGCCTTGGTTCAGAATGCGATTCGCATTGGTCGGAACTGGCGGTTCAGCAATACGCTCGGGTTGTGGAGCTGGACCCCTCCCACAAAGAAGCTCTAAAGCGCATGGCATCTGTCCTTTACAGACTTCAGAGAATCGAGCGCATGGATGAGGCGGAAGGCCTTTACCGGAGAGCAGCCAAACTAGATGTGAACGATGCGGAGGCGCTTTACGCGATCGCAGTCTTCGACGGGATTCGCGTCTATAGAGCGCTGCGCGAAGAAAGACTCCGCTTCCATCGTGGACAGAAAGCGCCGCTGATTGGATTGCCTACCTGCCCTGGGATTCGCACCAAAGCCATGCCGGACATTGAGGAGGGTATGGCTCTGTTAACGAGAACACTGCAGCTCATAAGCTATGACGAACCGCAACTGTACATGGCTTCGTTCTTTTTGGAGAGGGCGGAGCTTCAATGCGGTGACCGCACCGCCTACAAACGGGACCTGAAATCCGAACAGCAGTGGTCGAATCAGGCTTGTGTAGCGTGGCATCATTGGAGAACCCCACCGTACCCGTGGCTTCCGAGTCCACCCCCGCCCCCGCGCAGGCGCGGCGATACCTGCAGCTGGAGCAACCGCAATTGAGAATAATTGCTTGCTCAGTCCATGGACGGCATCAGTCCAGCAAATGCCCCATCTTTTGCTTCTTCGTCCTGAGATACCCTTCCGTCGATTCGTGTGGCGCCACAATGCACGGAATCCGCTCGGCCACCCGAATTCCCGCGTTTTCGAGCGCGGCGATTTTGTCGGGATTATTCGACAGCAGCCGCACGCTTTTGATCTTGAAGTATTGCAGAATCTCGGCGGGCATGCGGTAATCGCGCAAGTCGGCTTCAAAACCGAGGCGCTCGTTCGCTTCCACCGTGTCTGCGCCGCCATCCTGCAGTTCGTAGGCGCGTAGTTTGTTCAGCAGGCCGATGCCGCGCCCTTCCTGATGCTCGTAAATCAGCAGCCCGCGGCCTTCTTCCGAGATGAGGTTGAGCGATAGCTCGAGTTGCGACCGGCAATCGCACCGCAGGCTGTGCAACACGTCGCCCGTCAGGCACTGGGAATGGATACGCACCAGGGGCGGCTCGCCGGCGGACACGTCGCCCATCCGCAAAACGACACACTCTTCGACACCGTTTTCGTACGCCCCTTCGAAGCCATATATGCGGAAATGGCCGAATCGGCTGGGGAAATTGGCTTCGGCGACTTTGCTCAGCATGGGTCTAGTGATCAGAGAACGGAATTGCATTCATTATAATGGTCCCCAGGCGCCCCCATGGAACCCCAACAACTGTTAACCCTGCTGCTGCGGGTGGCGGTTGCGGCGTCGCTCGCGAGCATCCTCTCGCGCTTCGGAACCTTCCAAAGGATGTTGATGCGCGAAGACCGCACTTTGGTGCAGCGCGCGAAATTGGCGCTGATGTTCTGGGTGGCTTATGGCGGCAGCGTGCTTTTCCGTGTGTTGAATCCGGTGAAGTATGACGCCGTGGATTTGGGCCTCGAGGGGAGCCTGCTCTCGGGCATGGTGGGCGGCTACGTCACCGGGCTGCTTTCCGGCATCCTAATTTCGCTGCCGGCCGTCTTCCATGGCGAAGTAATGACCATGCTGCTGTTCGCCGGTGTTGGCGTGTTGGGCGGCTTGCTGCGCGACCTGGCGCCCGAAAAGGAAGACGTCTGGCGCTTTTCGCCGATCTTCAGCCTGAATCCACGCTGGCTTCTCCAAAGAACCTATCAGCTTCGCCTTCTGTTCCAATTGGGCTGCCTGTTCAGCATCCTTTTCAGTGGATTGCTGCGCGTGGAAGTGTCGTTCCTGCCGCTCAAAGACGGTGTATTTCTCTCGCCCATATGGACCGAAACCCGTTGGGCGCCGGTGCTCGCAGCCTATGTTAGCTCGGTGTTCGCCGTGATGCTGCCGCTCAAAATCTGGAACAACACACGCAACGAAAAGAAGCTGGAAGCGCAGCAATTGCGGCTGAATGAGGCGCGGCTCGCGGCGCTGACGAGCCAGATCAATCCGCACTTTTTGTTTAATACGCTCAATTCGGTGTCGTCGCTGATCCGCACCAATCCCGAGCAGGCGCGTGGCGTGGTGTATCGTTTGTCAAGCATTTTGCGCCGGCTGCTGCGTAAAACGGATAATCTAACGCCGCTGCGCGAGGAGCTGGCGTTTATCGACAATTACATGACCATCGAGATGGTGCGCTTCGGCGAAAAGCTGCGGTTCATCAAAGAAATCGATCCAGAGACGCTGGACCGGATGGTGCCCAGCATGCTTCTGCAGCCGCTGATCGAGAACAGCATCCGCCACGGGCTTGCGACGAAAGTGGACGGCGGCATGATCCGCGTTCGGAGCTATCTGGCCGATGGACGGCTGCACCTGGTGGTGGAAGACGATGGCGTGGGCATTCCCGAGACTCGTCTCGCGACTCTATTCGAGCAGGGCATCGGGGTGAGTAACGTAAACGAGAGGATGAAAGTCCTTTACGGACCGGATTACCGCATGTGGATCGATAGCAAACCGGGCGAAGGAACGCGCACCGGAATTGAGATTCCCGATGTGCAGGTGACGAGCGAAATAGAAGTTCCTGCCGCCGGGTGAGGTTTCGGGAACCGCTTAGAATTATGGGCCGTCCCTCAGAAGTGTTAGCTACCACGGCCACCAAGATCGGCACCCCCGCCGGCAAGGACGTTCTGTATCAGGATCGCGTGAATCCGCAATGGGTCCGTCTGCTGGACGTTCTGCAGATGAATGCGCGCTATACGCGCTGTGAGGGAACCGAGCTTTTCACGGAAGACGGACGGCGGGTCCTGGATTTTCTCTCGGGATATTGCGTCCATAACCTGGGGCACAATCATCCCGCGGTCGTAGAGGCGATCAAGGACGAACTGGATCGGCACGGCCCGGCGATGCTGCAGAGTCATGTCCCTGGCTTGGCGGGTGAATTGGCGGATAAGCTCTGTTGGCGCGCGGGCGGCCGAGTCAGCAAAGCATTTTTCTGCAGCTCAGGCAGCGAAGGCGTGGAAGCCGCCATTAAATTCTCGCGCGCCCATACGCATCGCAACGGCGTCGTATATGCGGAAGGCGCGTTTCACGGCCTGACGTGCGGGGCGCTGTCGCTGATGGGCGATCCGTTTTGGCGCGAGTCGTTTGGTCCAATGCTGCCCGAGACCGAAGCGGTTCCGTTTGCGAATCTGGAAGCGCTGGAACGGAAGCTGTCTACCCGGCGATTTGCGGCCTTCATCGTGGAACCGGTGCAGGGCGAGGGCGGCGTGCGTGTGCCGCCTCCGGCGTATCTCGAAATGGCGCAGGGTCTGTGCCGGCGCTACGGAACGTTGTTCGTCGTGGATGAAGTGCAGACGGGCTTGTACCGCACCGGGCGGTTCCTGGCTTCGCATCACTTCAACGTCGAGCCGGACATGGTAATTCTGGCGAAGGCGCTGAGCGGCGGTCTGATACCGAGCGGCGCGTTGCTGATGTCGGAAGAAGTGTACGGGTCGGTTTATGGGTCATTGGCTCGGGCGATCGTGCATACGTCCACGTACAGTGAGAATTCGCTCGCGATGCGCGCGGGGCTAGCTGCCATTGAAGCCCTGGAGCGGGAACACCTGGGAGATCGCGCCCTGGCTGCCGGCGACTTTCTCCGTACGCGCTTGCGCGACGCGCTTTCAGGGTATGAAATGGTGAAGGAGGTTCGCGGATTGGGCCTTCTGAGCGGCATTGAGTTTCAGACGCCGCACAAGTTCGCGCTACGGGTTCCATTCGAAGCGTTTGCCAAGATTCATCCGGGGATGTTCGGCCAGGTAGTGGTGATGCGGCTGTTCCGGCAGGGGTTCTTGACACAAATGTGCGGCAATAACTTCATGGTCCTGAAGGTGTCGCCGCCATTGATCGTGAACGAGCGCGAGGCCGATGCATTCGTGCACGCGGTCGGCGAAGTGGTAGAGATGATGCATTCGTCGGGAACATTCTGGAGCGAAGCCATGGGGCTTGCGCAGCGCGCGATTCTGAAATGATTACTCGAATATCGATTCTCGCGATTCTCGCCGGAGCGATGGCCATGGCTGCTCCCAATCTCACGGCTTTGGTAGCAAATCCAGTGATCGATCGCGGCTATCGTCAGATGTACGATCTCAACTTCGACGAAGCGCATAAGACGTTCGCGGAGTGGGAGCGCGACCACCCTGCCGATCCGATCGGCCCGGTTTCCAATGCTGCGGCTTATCTATTCGCTGAATTCGACCGGTTGAACATTCTGCACTCCGAGTTTTTTACCGACAACAGCTTCTTTCATCGCCCGCCCAAGGTTACGCCCGATCCCGTGGTGCGGCAGGCTTTCGATCAGGAATTGGACAAGTCCGCGGGGCTTTCAGAAAAAATCCTGGCGCAAATGCCGGAAGACCCCGACGCGCTTTTCGCGAAGATCCTGACGCTGGGCCTGCGCGCCGATTATCAAGCGCTCATCGAGCGCCGCTATATGGACTCCTTGAAAGTGATCAAGAACAGCCGCGCCACGGCGGAAAAGCTGCTCATGATCCAGCCGAATTATTACGACGCTTATCTGGCGATCGGTGTGGAGAATTATCTGTTCAGTCTGAAGCCCGCGCCCGTGCGCTGGATTTTGCAGGCGGGAGGCGCGCAGACGGATCGCGATCGCGGCGTGGAAGATCTCCGCATGACAGCCGAGAAGGGACGTTATCTTAATCCTTACGCGCGGCTGCTGTTGGCCGTGGCTGCGCTCCGCAACAAAGACCTTCCGCAAGCCCGCAATCTGCTGGCTGCGCTCGCGCGCGAGTTTCCTCACAACCGGCTCTACGCGCAGGAGCTGGCTCAGCTCCAGTAAAACGCTCAAGGTAGAATAGCCCAAGGAGCCGGAACCCCCTATGAAGATCGCCGGAGTTGCCAGCGCTTTGCCGCAGCATAAGTACGATCAGCGCGTGCTACTCCAAGCGCTACAGAAACATTGGGGACCGAAGGTGGATAATCCGGTGTTCCTGGAGCGTTTGCAGGCTCGCGTGGGTGTGGAGACGCGGCACCTGGCGCTGCCCTTGGAGCAATATTATGGGCTGACGCGGTGGGGCGCGGCAAATAATGCTTGGATCGAAGTCGCGCAGGATCTGGGGCAAAAGGCGCTGTGCTGTGCGCTCGCCCGGTCGGGATTTTCCACCGAGGATCTCGGCGCGCTGTTTTTCGTTTCCGTGACCGGCATATCGAGCCCGTCCATCGACGCGCGTCTGGTGAACCGGATGAACCTGCCGGTGAACATCAAGCGCGTGCCCATTTTCGGATTGGGCTGCGTGGCGGGAGCGGCGGGGATCTCGCGCGCGGCGGATTACGTTCTCGCATATCCCAAGCAGGTGGCAGCGGTGCTTTCGGTGGAACTTTGCTCGCTCACGCTGCAGCAGGAAGACATTTCGATCGCCAATATTATTTCGTCGGGATTGTTCGGCGATGGCGCGGCGGCGGTATTGGTATCGGGTGCCGAGCGCACTGCCGATGGCCCGGAGATTTTGGCGACACGGTCCGTCTTCTATCCGAATTCCGAGCATGTGATGGGCTGGGATATTTCGGAAAAAGGCTTTCGGATCGTGCTCTCGCGCGAGGTGCCGGAAGTGGTGGAGCAGCATCTGGCGTCGGATGTGGACGCGTTTCTCGAAGAACAGGGCTTGTCGCGATCGGACATTGGGGCCTGGGTGTTGCACACTGGCGGCCCGCGCGTGCTAGAAGCCACGCAAACGGCGCTCGGGTTGCCCGAAGGCGCGCTCTCGGCATCGTGGGATTGCCTCCGCAGGACGGGCAATCTGTCGTCTGCATCCGTGCTGGTGGTGCTCGAAGAAGTCATGATGAAGCGGCGGCCGGCGCCGGGAACGTACAGCATCCTGGCGGCCATGGGCCCAGGGTTTTGCTCCGAACTGGTTTTACTTAAGTGGTAATCAAGCGAACGCCGTGCTAAATCAAACGGACATATTCGTGACCGGAGGCGGTCCCGCCGGACTGGCTGCGGCGATCGCTGCGCGTCTCAAAGGCTTCGACGTCGTGGTTGCCGATTCCGCCGAACCGCCCATCGACAAGGCCTGCGGCGAAGGGCTGATGCCGGATTCGCTCGAGGCGCTCAACCAGTTGGGTGTCACGATTGATCCCGAGCAATCCTTCGCGTTTCGCGGGATTCGATTTATCGGCGCGGGTGGAAGCGTGGCGGCGGACTTTCCACGTGGTGCTGGCATTGCCGTGCGGCGCGTCCGGCTGCACCAGCATTTGATCGATCGCGCGCAGGAACTCGGTGTCCAGCTCCGTTGGCGTACTCATGTGCGAGACCTTTCGGACGTTCAGGCGCGCTGGATCATGGGCGCCGATGGTGAGAATTCGCGTGTGCGGCAGTGGGCCGGCCTGCAGGCGACGCGTCGCGAATCGTACCGCTTCGGTTTTCGCCGCCACTATCGCGTCGCGCCCTGGACCGACTTCATGGAGATTTACTGGGCCAACGGATGCCAAATGTATGTTTCGCCAGTCGGCGGCGATGAAGTTTGTGTAGCGCTGATCACTCGCGATCCGCACGTGCGTTTGAACGACGCTATGCCGCGCTTTCCTGAATTGGCGCGCCGGCTCGAGGGCGCTGACATCGTTGGCTCCGATCGTGGCGCGGTTACCGCCACGCGATACCTGCGACGGGTTTATCGCGGGCGCGTCGCGCTGATCGGCGACGCTTCGGGATCGGTGGATGCAATCACTGGTGAAGGCATGGGGCTGGCTTTTCGACAGGCACTGGCGCTTGCCGATGCTTTGGTCGCGGACAATCTGGACGATTATCAAACCGCGCATCGACGCCTGGCGCGCCGGCCCGCGTTCATGGCTCAACTCATGCTCACACTCGACCGTTTTCCGCGTCTGCGCCCGCGCGTGTTGCAAACGTTTGCCGCGAAGCCAGTGATTTTCGAGCGCCTGTTGGCGGTGCATGTCGGCGCTTAGAAGCTTCGCGCTCCTGTTGCTTTGGCTGCCTGCGGCGAGTTCCATGTCCCTGGACCTCGATCCGGCGAAGACCGATGTCCAATTCACATTGCACGACGTCTTGCACACCGTGCATGGGACCTTCAAGCTCAAGAAGGGATCAGTCCATTGGGATCCCGATTCTGGCCAAGCATCAGGCGAGATCATCGTCGACGTCACCAGCGGCGCAAGTGGCAGCGACGCGCGCGATCGTCGCATGCACAAGGAAATTCTCGAGAGCCAGCGCTATCCCGAGGCAACGTTCACGCCCGATCATGTGGATGGCAATACGGATGTCCATGGCGTCTTCAAAATTCATGGCGCCGATCACGAACTGACGCTACATTTCCAGGTGGAGCGTAGCGGCGATCAGTACACCGCATCCACGCATTTCGAGATCCCCTATGTGCAGTGGGGAATGAAGGACCCCAGCAATTTTTTGCTGAAGGTGGGCAAGACGGTGGAGATGGATATCAGGTTAACGGCTGATGCGCGACCCTGACGACGCGCGGTTTATGCAAGAAGCATTCGCGCTAGCCCGTGAGGCGGAAGCACGCGGCGAAGTCCCCGTGGGCGCGGTTGTGGTAGCGGATGGCACGATCATCGGGCGCGGATTCAATTCACCGATCGCGAAGTCCGATCCAACCGCGCACGCAGAGATTCTCGCTCTGCGCGCAGCAGGCGCCGAGGCGCGCAACTATCGATTGGAACGGGCCACGCTATACGCTACGCTAGAGCCTTGCGTGATGTGCGCGGGAGCGCTGGTGGCTGCCCGAATCGAACGGCTGGTGTTTGGCGCGCGCGATTTGCGATTTGGCGGCGTGCGCAGTAAATTCCGCATCGCCGATTCCGAACTCTTGAATCATCGCGTCGAGATCGTGGAAGGCGTGCTCGCGGCCGAGTGCGTGGAACTGATGAAGAAGTTCTTCGAAGAGCGGAGGTAGGCGATGGAAATTTCGGGAAAAGTCGCGGTAGTCACGGGTGGAGCGTCCGGCCTAGGCGCAGCGACGGCGAAAATGATCGTGGAGGAAGGCGGCCACGTCGTCATTGTCGACTTAAACGATCAAGCCGGCCAAGCGCTGGCGAAGGAGTTGGGCACTCACGCACGCTTCGTTCACGCCGACGTCAGCGATCCAGCCGAAGCCCAAGCCGCCGTCGAGACGGCCATGGACGCGTTCGGCGCGCTGCACATCTCCGTTCAGTGCGCGGGCATCGCCGATGCACAACGCGTGATTGGTAAGACTGGTCCGGCGGATCTTGCGCGGTTTTCGAAAACGATTCGTGTGAACTTGATCGGCACGTTCAACGTCGCGCGGTTAGCGGCCTGGCTGATGGCGCCCAATGCGCCCAACGAGGAAGGCGAACGCGGCGTGATCATCAATACCGCGTCGGTAGCGGCGTTCGATGGCCAGATCGGACAAGCGGCTTATTCCGCGTCGAAGGGCGGTATCGCGGCCATGACGCTGCCGCTGGCGCGCGATCTTTCAAGCGTAGGTATTCGCGTAATGGCGATTGCGCCGGGGATCTTCGATACGCCGATGCTCGCGGGGATGCCCGACGACGTGCGCGCGTCGCTCGGCGCAATGGTTCCGTTTCCGAAACGCCTGGGACGTCCGTCTGAATATGCGCAACTGGCGCGCGACATCATCGAAAACCCGATGCTCAACGGCGAAGTGATCCGGCTGGACGGAGCCATCCGAATGGCCCCCAAGTAGCTACTTCATCCAAACGGTCTTGATGTTGCAGAATTCGCGGATGCCGAACTCACTCAGCTCGCGCCCGTAGCCCGAATTCTTGACGCCCCCAAACGGCAGCCGCGGATCGGACGCGACCATGCCGTTCACGAAAACGGCCCCGGCTTCGATCTCGCCGACGAATCGCGAGGTCTCGGCGCTATCGTTGGTCCAGACGCTGGACGCCAGGCCAAAATCGGAATCGTTGGCCACCTCAATCGCTTCGTCAATGTCGCTCACACTGAACAGCATCGCGACCGGGCCGAAAATCTCCTCGTAGTACACCGGGCAAGTCTTAGGAACACCGGCCAGCACAGTCGGCTCGTAGAAATTGCCCGGACCGCTCGCCCGCTTTCCTCCCGCCAGCAACCGGCCGCCGCCGCCTACCGCCCGCTTCACCTGATCGTCGAGTTCGCCCACGATCTGCGCCGTCGCAAGAGGACCGACATCGCTGGTGGCAGCCATCGGATCGCCGACCTTCAGCGCCTTCATGCCTTCCACGAATCGCCGCTCGAATTCGTTGTAGATGGAATCGTGCACGATGAACCGCTTCGCCGCGATGCAGGATTGTCCATTGTTGATGCAGCGCGCCTTCACGGCGGTCGCCGCTGCTTCATCCAGATTCGCGCTGGGCATCACGATAAACGGATCGCTGCCCCCGAGTTCTAGCACCGTTCGCTTGATCTGCTTGCCGCATTGGCTAGCCACTTGGCGTCCGGCGGGCTCGCTGCCGGTGAGCGTGGCTGCTGCTACGCGGGGATCGTCGATCACACGCGCCACTTGCGACGATTCGATCAGCAGGGTAATGAACTCGCCATTCGAGAAGCCAGCGCGGCATAGGATTTCTTCGATTGCGAGCGCGGATTGCGGAACGTTGGAGGCATGCTTCAAGAGTCCTCCATTGCCCGCCATCAACGCCGGCGCGGCAAATCGGAACACCTGCCAGAACGGAAAATTCCACGGCATCACGGCCAACACGACGCCCAGGGGCTGGTACGCGATAAAGCTTTTGCCCGCGTTGGTTGCGACCTGTTCGTCGGCGAGAAATTTCTCGGCGTTGTCGGCGTAGTAACGACAAGCCCACGCGCATTTCAATGCCTCGTCACCCGCTGACTTCAACGTTTTGCCCATTTCGAGCGTCATCAGCTTTGCCCAGCGGTCCTTTTCCGACTCGAGAATATCCCCCGCCTTCCGCATTTTGGCCGCGCGATCGGCGAACGAGGTGCGGCGGTGCGCACGATACGCCTCATGAGCCTTTTGGATCTTGGCGTCCACTTCCGCGCTCGAGTGCGGATCGAAAACGCGGATCAGTTCGCCGGTGGCGGGGTTGGTGGTTGCAATTGCCATACACATTGGTTTTGACACCATTAGAGGAAAAAATCAACACTGGGGTCATGAAGAGACTCGGATTGGTACTGCTGGTTGTGGTCATGGCCTCGGCGCAAACCGACATTTCGGGCGAACGCATGCGAGCGCACGTGAAGTTTTTGG
This sequence comes from Bryobacteraceae bacterium, assembly GCA_035486995.1. GTDB lineage: Bacteria > Acidobacteriota > Terriglobia > Bryobacterales > Bryobacteraceae > Palsa-89. The sequence continues at coordinate 26,241 of DATHMO010000208.1, read as the reverse complement.
CCAGCGATTTGTTGGAGGGACGCGGCGTGGGAACTCGCGGCGGAGATCTGGCCACTGAGTACATCGCGTCGCAATTCGCGGTCGTCGGCGCGAAGCCGGCCGGCGAAAATGGCACATATTTCCAGCGCGTCCCGATGGTGGGTGTGACCACTTCGCCCAACGCGACCCTCGCCGCGGTTGGCGCGAACCAGACCGTTTCCTTCAAATGGCTGGACGATTTCGTCGGCGTCAGCGAACTGCAGCTGCCAGAAGACCAGTTCGACGCCGAAGCCGTTTTCGTGGGGCACGGCATTGTCGCGCCCGAGTTTCATTGGGACGATTTCAAGGGTGTCGACGTGAAAGGCAAGGTTCTGGTGCTGTTTACCAATGAGCCGCCTTCTGAAGATCCGAAATTCTTCGGCGGCCGCGCACTTACTTACTATGGCCGCTGGACCTATAAATACGAAGAGGCTGCTCGCGTGGGCGCGAAGGGCGTGATCATCATCCACACCACGCCGACCGCCGGTTACAGCTATGATGTTGTGCGCAGTTCCTGGGGCAAGGAAGATCCGCAGTTAAAGTTGCCGGCTGGGCAACCGGCGCTCGCTTTCGCGGGCTGGGTGACTGGAGACGCCGGCGCGAAACTGCTCGGCTTGGCTGGAAAAACCGTGGACGAAATGCTGGCCGCCGCAAATTCACGGGACTTTAAGCCGATCCCGCTCGGCATCCACATTCGCGCCAACATCCCCACCGAGATCCGGCAGATTCAATCCAACAACGTGATCGCGAAAGTCGAAGGCAGTGATCCGCAGCTCAAATCCGAGGCCGTGATCTTCACCGCGCATTGGGACCATTTGGGAATTGGTCCGGCCGTAAATGGCGATTCCATTTACAACGGCGCGGTGGATAATGCCACGGGCTGCGCGATCATCATCGAAATGGCGCGCGCGTGGGCCGCGCTGGAGCACAAGCCCAAGCGGTCGGCGATATTCATGGCCGTGACGGCGGAGGAAGCCGGGTTGCGCGGGACCGAATATTACGCGGCGCATCCAGTGGTTCCGCTTGCGAAGACGGCGCTCGATCTGAATTTCGACGCGTTCTATCCGTTCGGTCGGACGAAAGACGTTTCGGTGACCGGCGCCGAGAGAACCACCGTGTTTTCCGTGGTGCAAGAGGCCGCGCATCGCATGGAACTCGCCATCAAACCGGACGCGCAGCCCGAACAGGGGCACTTCTACCGATCCGATCATTTCTCGCTCGCGCATGCCGGAGTGCCCGCGTTTTCAATCGACCTGGGCACGGAGTATTACGGCAAGCCCGCTGGATACGGCGACAAGATTTTCGAAGAGTACAACGACAAGCATTACCATCAGCCGTCGGATGAATATCACGACGATTGGGATTTCGCGGGGATGGAGGAGGCGGCGAAGTTTGGCTTCCTGATCGGAATGACGGTGGCGAACGATTCGCAGATGCCGACCTGGCACGCCGGCGATGAATTTTTGCCCGCGCGGCTGGCGGAGCCAAAGTAGATTTAGGGATCGACGTGCGCTGATTCGATGTAATCGAGCTTCGGGAATTGGCTCTTCAAGTACGCGTTTCCGTGGAGTTGAATTTGGTCCTGATCGGGCGTTTGGCCGTAGCCCGGATATAGGCCGTCCACCACATCCATCCCGCTGATCACTTTTCCGAAAGGTGAGAAGCCGCGCTTGTCAAGTTGCGGATTATCTTTGAGGTTGATGAAAAGCTGCGTCGTGCGAGTGTTCGGACCGCCCGTCGCATACGCGATGGTCCCGCGCCGGTTCGTCTGGCGCACCGGATCGTCGGTGATGTTGTTGTCGCGCCATTTCAACTGAACCTGAGGATCGCCTTGGATGCCCCACTGCACGACGAAATTGGGCACGTAGCGAAAGAACCGGTTCTGATCGTAGAAGTGTTTCTCGACCAGGTCATAGAATCGATCCACACCTTTCGGGGCCCAATCGCGATGAATTTCTAGAGTGAATGGACCTTTGGACGTGGTGAATACCACGCGAAAATTCGGTGGAGCTTGCGGCGTTCGCGAACAGGCCGGGAGGAGCAGGAATACAAGGAAGGCGAGGAATACCCGGGTTTTCACTTTGCGTCGCGCCAGTTCTCGCCGATCCCCACGTCCACGATCAGCGGCACATCCAACTTACGAACGTTCTCCATTTCGCGCTTCACCATTTTGGACACGCGCTCGGCTTCGGCTGGCGGCGCCTCGAACACCAATTCATCATGCACCTGGAGCAGCATCCTGGTTTCCAGCTTCTCGCGCAGCAGGATCTCGTCGATGTGGATCATCGCGAGCTTGATCAGGTCTGCCGCGGTGCCTTGCAATGGCGTATTCACGGCCGTACGTTCGGCAAACGACCGCGCGTTCGGATTGCGGCTGTGCATGTCCGGAATGGGGCGCTTGCGGCCGAAAAGCGTAGGCGCGAAACCGCTTTCGCGCACTTCCGCGATGGTCTTTTGGATGAATTTCTTCACGCCCGCGTGCAATTCGAAATAGGTCTGAATGTACAGCTCCGCTTCCTTGCGATCGATACCGAGCGACTGCGCCAGACCGAACGGCGTCTGCCCATAGACGATCCCAAAGTTCACCGCCTTGGCATTGCGGCGCATGTCTGAAGTCACCATCAGAGGCGGCACGCGAAAAACTTCCGCGGCGGTGCGGGTGTGAATATCCTCGCCGCGGCTGAACGCGTCCACCAAAACGGGATCGTGCGACATATGGGCGAGCAATCGCAGCTCGATCTGCGAATAATCGGCGACCACCAGCTTCCACCCTTCGCGGGGAACAAACGCAGCGCGAATCTCGCGGCCGAGCTCGGTCCGAATCGGGATGTTTTGCAAGTTGGGATTCGACGACGACAGCCGCCCGGTGGCCGCGCCTGCTTGATTGAACGTGGTGTGAATGCGGCCGGTTTTCGGATCGATCAAATCGGGCAGCGCGTCGATATAGGTGCCCTTGAGCTTGGTGAGCTGTCGATAGTCGAGCACTTTGCGCGCGATTTCGTGCTCGGATGCGAGCCCCTCCAGGACATCGGCCGCAGTCGAAATGCTTTTGCCCTTGCCGTATTTCACCGGCGCAGGCAGATTCAACTCTTCAAAAAGAACCTTGCCGAGCTGCACCGGCGAGTTAATATTGAAAGGTCTTCCTGCTAGTTCGTAGATCTCTCCCGATAGCCGCTGAATATCGGTGTCTAGCTGCCCCGACAAAACACGAAGCTGCGCCGGGTCCACACGGACGCCCAGTTGCTCCATCCGCGCCAGCACGGCAGCCAGCGGCAGATCGATGGTCTCATAGATTTCACGGAAACCTTGCTCATCGATCTCGGGCGCCAGACGCTCTGATAGTGTGATGGCCAAATCCGCATGCTGCTCCGCGGCCGCGCCCAGCTTGCGATCGAGATAGCGCTCGGCCAGCACCGATGTCGAGCAACCGGCCGGATCGGCGCACAGCAAAAACGCATAGAGCATCACGTCGTGCTTGAATCCTCGCGCCTCCACGCCGCGCTTGGCCAACTCCAGGGTTACAGCCTTCACGTCATGAGCGATTTTCGTCCGCGCGGGATCTTCCAAGATGGCCTTTACCGCGTCAATGAAATCGATGGACAGCGCGCGCGCCACTCCAGGCTGATGCGCTACGCCGATCATGGTCAGCGGCAGCCCCCCATCCATGGTCGACTCAATCGCAAATGCGATCGGTTTCGCGGGATCGAGCTTCGCCAGGCTAGCGCCATAATCGGCCGCCTCTTCACGTGTCAGCAGGCTCGCATAATCCCGTGTATGGGCATCCTCTGTCGGCCCAACTTCTTTGAGCAGGCTGTAAAACTCCAGTTCCTTGTAGACCTTCTTTAGCTCGGCGACGTCGGGCTCCTGCGTGGCCAGTTCCGCCATCTCGAATTCCACAGGCACCGTGGTGTCGATGGTCGCCAGGCGCTTACTCAATAAAATCTGCTCGCGATTGTTCTGCAAGCTCTCGCGATACATCTTGCGCTCTACTTCGGCGGCGTGCTCGAGCGCGCCTTCCACCGATCCGAAACGCACGATCAAATCGCGTGCGCCTTTGTCGCCGATGCCCGGAGCTCCGGGGATGTTGTCGATGGAATCGCCCTTGAGCGCCAGCAGGTCGGCCACCTGCGCGGGCTTCACTCCCATGAATTCCTCGGTGGTGGCCGGATCGTACCAGACATCTTCCTTCACCGGATTGAACATGTGGACACGCTCGTCGACAAGCTGCAGCATGTCTTTGTCGGAAGAGACGATCACCACGTCGAACTTTTCGCTTGCCCGCCGTGCCATCGCACCGATCACGTCATCCGCTTCGAATCCCGCGTACTGCAGGACTGGAATGCGCATCGCTTCAAGTAATCGCCGGATGAACGGGATCTGCTCGCCCAAGTCGGGCGGCATCTCGGTCCGATTGGCCTTGTACTCGGCGTATTGTTCTTCACGGAACGTTTTGCCGGATTCGAAAATTGCCGCGATATATTCGGGCTGGTAGGCGTCCCGCAACTTCCGCACCATATTGTGGAAGATGAGAACAGCCTCGGTGGGAATTCCGGTGGTAGTCCGCATGGGCGGCGCTCCGCTGCGCGCGCGGGCATGGTAGGCGCGAAAGATAAACCCGTAGCTATCGATCAAAAATAGCCGGGGACGATGCTTGGCGCCCTTGGGGGCGGTGGCAGGAGGCATCCAGAATCAGGATAACGCCAATTCCGTGGCGGCCTTGATTTAGATGGGGTCGTATGGGAGATCATCAAGCTCCGAACAAATCAGTATCATTAGCGTAAGGCCCTGGACCATGCCGAAGAGGTTTCCCCTCCTTGTCTTGCTGCCAGCAATTCTTCAGGCGCAGAATGCTAACCTATCCGACGACGCTCGGACCCTTCTGAGGAAGCCGCGTCTAGGAACGGCGCGACTTACGTTGACCGATGGGCAAGCCCTAAGCGGACGCATCCTCCGAGTAACCGACGCATTCATTCATTACTCGCGAACACCTCGGACGGAGTACCATTACGTCCCAGCCGGTCTTGAGTTAGATCTGTAGCAGCGGCTCAGGATTGAGTTTCCCGGCCCGTCTCGATATGCTAGATGAGTATCCATGCGTCGTTTCGCGCCACTGATTTTGTTGGGGTTCGTCGCGATCGTGTGGGGCGTCGGATATACCTACTACGCGCGCCTGAAACAGCAGGCCGCCAGTGCGCCCGCCAAGCCCAAGAAGCTCGCGCCTGGGCTTTCGGCGACCTTTCACGGTTGGACCTACAGCCACACCTCCAGCCAAAAGACCGTCATCACGTTGCACGCTGACGATTTTCAGGAATTGGATGGTAAGGACGAGCTCGCCGGCGTGACACTGGACGTTTATAACAAAGACGGTCAGAAATTCAATCACGTGACGAGCGCCAAGGCCGAATTCGACGTGGGCTCGGGGATGCTGTACTCCGACGGCGAGGTGACAATCACGTTAAACGTTCCCATGGGCCAGGAACCGACCGGCAAGCTGATGACGATCAAGTCTTCCGGAGTCCATGTGGAGAGCAAGACGGGGAAAGCGAATACCGATCGTCTGGTCAAGTTCAAGTTTGACCGGGGCGACGGTCAAGCGATGGGCGCCGATTACGACCCCACCACGGGCGAGCTGAATCTGCATAGCCAGGCGTCCATGACTTGGCGCGGAACCGATCCCGGTACCATCCCGATGAAGATCGAGACGGATCAGCTCAATTACAAAGAGAAAGACGGGAAGGTGTTTCTGTCGCCATGGTCCAAGATGACCCGCGACACGCTCGCGATGAACGCCGGCCCCGCCATTGTCACGGTAGACCACCGCGGCCTGATTCAGCTGGTGGAGACCACACAGGCCAAGGGGACGGACAAGCGCCCGGGGCGCAATCTGGATTACGCTGCAAACCAGCTTAGGCTGGAGTTCAATGACAATAACCAGATCAAGCGGATCACGGGCGTGGATCAGGCGCATGTAGTTTCGGCGGGTGACACATCGTTGACCACCATCACCGCCGATCGCGTGTTGATGGATTTCGATACCACCAGTACGGACAGCATTCTCCAGGCGGCGGTGGCGCAGGGACACGGCGTGATGGAATCGAAGCCGGTGATTAAGCCGGGCGTGGATCCATCGGAGACGCGGGTGCTGAAGAGCGACACCATCTGGACCAAGATGCGAGCGGGCGGCCAGGAGATAGAGTCGGTGGAGACTTCAGGGCCCGGGGCGCTGGAGTTTATTCCCAACCGGCCCGAACAGTCCCATCGCTGGATGAACGGCGATCGGATCTGGATCGCGTACGGGCCGAGGAACACGATTGACACTTTCCGATCGGTGGCCGTTACGACGCGCACCGAGAAGCCGAAGGAAAAAGACGCGAAGACTGCGCCGGCGCCGGAACTGACCTGGAGCAAGAACCTGCTAGCCAAGTTCAAACCGAACTCGTCGCAGCTTGCGAATCTCGACCAATCGGGCGATTTCCGGTACGAAGCGGGGGATCGCCACGCCAAAGCAGAGCGCGCGTTGCTGGATCAATCGAGCAACATTATCACTTTGGTCGGCGGAGCGCACATGTCGGATTCCACTGGTACCGCGGATGCCGACAAGATCGTGATGAATCAGATGTCGGGGGATTTTACGGCGGAAGGCAACGTGACCTCAACGCGCATGCCCGACAAAAAGAAAGATGACGATACTGGCGGGGGGATGCTGTCGGAGGACGAGCCTTTACATGCACGAGCCAGGAAAATGATATCTCAGGACAATCATTTATTGATCCGCTATGAAGGCGATGCGGTGCTCTGGCAGGGCGGGGACCGGCTGGAAGGCGAAATGGTGGAGATTGACCGCGACAACAACAATGTCAAAGCCCACGGGCATGTTCTCAGCCAGTTGCTGGATAAGACGAAGGATGAAGACTCGGATAAGAATGGTAAGGACCAGGACGGCAAGAAGGCCGCGCCGGCGCCAAAAACCGCAACCAAGCCGTCCCTGCGCGTGTTTACTATCGTGAGGGCGCCGGATTTGGATTATAACGACGACACGCGGCTGGCGCATTATAGCGGCGGGGCCACGCTGGAACGGCCCGATATGACCGTAAAAGCGGCGGATATTAACGCCTATTTGCGTAACGACAGCGACGATTCGTCGCTCGATCATGCGCTCGCGGACGGCAAAGTGGAGGTCCACCAAAGAGCGCCGGACCGAACGCGCGACGCTACGTCAGAACACGCCGAATACTATGTGGACGAAGACAAAGTTATCCTGGAGGGAGGGCAGCCGCGATTCGTGGATAGCACGCGCGGAACCACCCGAGGTGAAAAGTTGACTTGGTATTCCTCCGATGACCGGCTGCTCGTGAATGGCGTGCCGCAGGAGCAAGTAAAGAGCGTGTTGCATCGTAAGGCCAAACCCAACCAGTAGCTCCTCCCATGCGCACCCTGCAGACTGCTGAAATCTCAAAGAGCTACCGCGGCCGGAAGGTCGTCGACAACGTGTCGCTATGGGTGAAACAGGGCGAAGTGGTCGGATTGCTAGGTCCGAATGGCGCGGGTAAGACTACGTCGTTCTACGTGATCGTGGGGCTGATCAGTCCGGATTCAGGCGGCGTGCTGGTTAGTAACGGCGAGGGCTCCGAAGACATCACGCGGATGCCGATGTACCAGCGTGCGCGCCGCGGCATCAGCTATCTGCCGCAAGAAGCTTCGGTTTTTCGCAAGCTCACGGTGGAAGAAAACCTGATGGCCATTCTGCAAACGCTCCGCATGAGCGGGCGGGAGCGTCGCGAACGAATGAACCGGCTGATCGAACAGTTGGGGCTCGAGACGGTACGCCATAACAAGGGTTACGCGCTTTCGGGCGGCGAGCGGCGGCGCGTGGAGATCGCGCGGTCACTGGTGATCGAACCGAGTTTTCTGCTGCTGGACGAGCCTTTTTCGGGCATCGATCCTATTCAAGTGCTGGAGCTGCAGCGGATCATTTTCGATCTGAAAAACCTCGGCATCGGCATCCTGATGACCGATCATAACGTCCGCGAGACTTTGGCCGTTACCGATCGCGCCTACATCATCAACAACGGCAAGATCTTTCGTGCGGGAACGCCGGATGCGTTGGGCCGCGATCCCGAAGTGCGCCGCGTCTATCTCGGAGAGAATTTCAATCTCGGTGCGGCCTGATGGATCTCGAAAAAGTTCTACTCCGGAAGGTCGGCGAGGCGGTCGGCCGGTTCAAGATGATCCGCGATGGCGATCGCGTTGCCGTGGCGCTCTCGGGCGGCAAGGATTCCCTCACGCTGCTGGAAACGATGATGCTGCTGGCCAAGCGCGCGCCCATCCAATTCTCGGTTTGTGCGTTCACCGTTGAGCAGGGCAAGTTTCTGCGGCCTATTGAACCGCTGGGCGAATACTTGAAATCGCGCGGCGTGGATTGGACATACCACACCGATAATCCGTCGCTGCGATTGCTCGAAGAGCAGCCCCACCACGGCTGCGACCTCTGCAGCCGGTTCCGCCGCCGGGCCGTTTACCAAATCGCTCGCGGCCTCGGTGCGAACGTGATCGCTTTCGGGCACACGGCGGACGATTTTTGCGAATCGTTCCTGCGCAACGCCATGTTCACGGGCCGGGTGAGCTCGCTGCCGGCCATCACGTATTCCCGCCAGAAGGATTTCCGGCTGATCCGTCCGCTGGTTTTCGTAACCGAGGACATCACCAGGCAGTATGCTGAATCGTTGGGCGCGCCCATCACCCCATGCGGTTGCTCGCTCAGAACCGGCACGGTGCGCAAATCCATCCGCGGCCTGTTCAGTGAGATCGAAAAGGACTATCCGCACCTGAAGGAGACGCTGCTCTCGGCCATGGGCAACCTGGAGCCGGAGCGGCTGCTCGACACGCGCTATCTGGATCTGGATAGCAGCCAGGGCGCGGGTGTTCCGGACCTGCTGCCAGTGCTCGATGATTAGTCTCAGGTTTCTGTCCGAAAGCCGATACGCCGTTTGGCCGATGCGGGCGGATTCTTCATCTGGCCAATCTCGTTGGCAAGCAGTTGGATCACCGAAACATGGCGCTTCTGAGCGGCCTCCAGTTTGTCCACTCGCACTGCGAGGTCTTTATTATCCGCCAGTATTTCGCGCATGCGAATGAATGCGCGGACGATCAGGATGTTCATCTGTATGGCGCGCTTACTCCTTAAAACCGAAGACAGCATCGCGATGCCGTGCTCAGTGAAAACATAGGGTGCGTATTTGCGGTGACGTCCACGCCCTGCATCGCCGTTGTCTAAGGTCACAGTCTGTGACCTTAAAGCCCTAGCTTCTTCGAGCGTGAGTTGGAACATGAAGTCCTTGGGAAAGCGGTCTTGATTACGCTTCACCGCTTGATTGAAGGCCTTCGTTGTTACGTGGTATAGCTTCGCAAGGTCGGAATCGAGCATGACCCTGTGTCCTTGAATAAGATGGATGCGGCGTTCGATGGTTCCGGCGGAAACACGAGCGAACCCGGCCGGATGGGTGGTGATTCTGAGTAGCTCAGTTTTCATATGTTTTATTGCGCTCCCCGGGACAGCAGCATCACCTTCGCCGTGCGAAGCATGATGACGGCATCGAGCGCCGGCGCGAGATTCTTGATGTAGTACAGATCATATTCAAGCTTCACGACCGTGTCTTCCATGGTGTCGCCGTATTTGTGGTTGATCTGCGCCCATCCAGTGATGCCCGGTTTGATGCAGTGCCGATGCCGGTAATACGGGATGCGCTTTTCGAGTTCCGTGACGAACTCCGGTCGCTCGGGCCGCGGGCCGACGATCGACATTTCGCCTCGCAGAACGTTAAACAACTGGGGTAATTCGTCAAGCCTCAGCTTGCGCAGCCAGCGGCCGACGGGCGTGATGCGCGGGTCGTCGCGCTTGGCCCAAACGGCTCCGCTGTGCGCTTCGGCGTCCTTCACCATGGAGCGGAATTTGTAGAGCGTAAAAAGGCGGTCGTTCTTGCCGACGCGTTGCTGGCGGAACAGCGCTGGGCCGCGCGAAGTCAGCTTGATCAGGACAGCCACACATAGCATCACGGGCGAGGCGATCAAGGTCGCGATCACGGCGGCCGCCATCGAATAGATTGACTGCAGTGCGACTCTTTTGGGATTCGGGCCTAACTCGGTGGACGAAAAAATCAATTGCGACGGACGAAGCACGCGAGTCGAAATCCGTTCGAACGCCACTTCATAGGTGCTGAGGACGTCCTCGACGCGGATGCCGGAGAGCCGCATTTCGAGTAACCGCGCCACCGGCAGGTTGGAACGCCGTTCGGTGAGGGCCACGACGATGCGATCCGGACGGAGCCGGTCGACCACTTCGCGAAGGTCCGAACGCGCGCCCAGCCGCTGCCCGCAGTATGAAGAGGAATCGTCCAGGAATCCGACAGGCGTCAGCCCTTTCTCGGGATGTTTTTCGAGCTGAGCAACGATCTCCTGCACGATCGGCGAATTTCCGAGGAAGATCACGCGCTCGGACGGCATCACCTTGAGGAGCACGCCGATGAAGAGAACGCGCCACACCAGCAGAACGGCGATTGTCAAAGCGCTTCCCGCGATCATCGGACGCGCCGGAAGCACCCATTGCGGCAGCTTCAGATAGCTAAGAAGCGCTTCGGCCAGGAATGCCGCGCCAGCCACCACGATCGAATATTGAATCAGATCTCTGAGGCGGACTCGAAAGTTGCTGTAAAGATCGTGGAAGTAGATTCCCACAATGAGACAGAACGTGACAAAGACGATGCGCAGCCAGCCGTTGTCGTCGACAAGAAATACCTGGGCGTCGAGGCGCAGGAAGGCAAACGTCGCGGCGACGTAGCACAGATAGATCAGGAGGAATTCCGAGGCCAGCAGTGCGGCGACGCGGCCCGAAATCATGCGCCGAAACACAAAGATCGGTCGAGGTTTAGTTTCCTGCCCGCAGGACAACCGGCCCGGATGGCTCGGATCGCGCCGGACGAACTCGGAACGATCCGTTCACCAAGCCCAGCACGGGAAGCCCGCTGGCCTGAATTTGCTGCATGGCTTCGCCGGTTTGTTTTTGGACCAGGACCAGGTGGTCCGCCCACTCCAGGATCCGATCCAGGCCGTCGGTGAGCAGCCGGCCAATATGTGGAATGGTCTCGACGATGAAGTTGCGATTGGATCCGTAGATGGCGTCCAACTGGATGCGGGGGTCGAACACCTTCACATCGCGGCCCTTGCCAATGAGTTGTTCGAGCAACATGACGGCCGGGCTTTCGCGCAAGTCGTCCGTGTCTTCTTTAAATGCCAGCCCGATGACGCCGATGCGCTGCGCGGGGAGATCGAGAACCGCATCAATTGCGCGCTTCAGGTGCCGTTCATTGCTCGGCATCGCCGATTCCAGCAGAGGCAAGCTTAAATCCAGGCGCGCGGCGCGATACACCAAGGCGCGCAGGTCCTTCGGCAGGCATGAGCCGCCGAACGCGAAACCCGGCTTGAGATAGGCCGGGGAAATATTGAGCTTCACATCTTCGCAGAGCGTCGCCATCACTTCATGGCCGTCCACGCCCACTTGCTCGCATAAAGCCCCGATCTCGTTAGCGAAGGAAATCTTAACAGCGTGGAAGGAGTTGGAAGCGTACTTGATCATCTCCGCGGTTCGCAGCGACACCAGGCTCGCTTTGACTCCGAGTGGCCGGTATAGATCAGCCACGCGTTCGATTGCGGCGCGGTTCGCGCCGCCGATCACCAATAGCGACGGTTCGAAGAAATCCCGTACGGCCGAGCCCTCGCGTAGAAATTCCGGATGCGATACAACTGTGACCGCCGTGCCAGCGGCGAACACAGACTCCACCACTTCCTCGCAGGTGCCTGGAAAAACGGTGCTCCGGATGCCGACAATCAAAGGCTCTATGCGGCCCGCAACCTGCCCGGCAATCTCTTTGATGGCCCGCTGCAGTTGATGCAACCCCAAGTTGCCATTCTTTTCCGACGGCGTTCCGACGCAAACCAGCACGACGTCAGCTTTCCCGATCTCATCAGCCGAGGTGGAAGCTGACAGCCTCCCCGCGGCGGTGTTTTCTCGAACCAGTTCTTCCAGCCCCGGTTCGTAAAAGGGCGCGCGGCCGTTGCGAATTTCACGAACCTTGTGTTCGTCACGGTCGACCCCAAAAACGCGATGTCCCAGGCTCGCTAAGCAGGCAGCCGTCACGCACCCGACGTAACCAAGTCCGAGTACGGCAATGTGAGTTGGATTCTCGGTTTTCAACGAAATCCTCAGCCTCAGTATGGCACTCGGTGAAGGGTGCCGCCCGCGGAATCGTGCGCCCGGCGACGGCACGGGTTACAGTAGAAGCAAAACAATGCAGTCTACCGCAGCTTCCGCAGCACAGACTCTGGAAGAGAAGATTAAAAGCCGCACCGCTCGCGTCGGCATCATTGGTCTGGGTTATGTAGGTTTGCCACTGGCGATGGAATTCGCCAGGGCGGGGTTTCCGGTAACCGGAATCGATATCGAACAATCGAAAGTCGCGCGGCTGAATCGCGGCGATTCGTATGTGCAGGATGTCGGGTCGGATGTTCTGGGACCCTTTGTCGACGCTCGAAAATTTCACGCGACCACCGATTTTTCGGTGATCTCGGAGCTTGACACCATCAATATCGCGGTCCCCACGCCGCTACGCAAGACCAAAGATCCGGACATGAGCTACATCGTGTCCGCGTGCCAGGCCATCGCGAAATATTTCGGTCCGGGTAAGTTAGTGATCCTGGAATCGACCACCTATCCCGGCACGACCGACGAGTTAGTGCTTCCGATGCTGGAACGTCCCGGCTTAAAGGTAGGCGAACAATTCTTCCTTTGTTTTTCGCCAGAGCGCGTGGACCCCGGTAATCCGCGGTTTCAGACCGCCAACATTCCGAAAGTGGTGGGGGGCATCACGCCGGCGTGCACTCGGTTAGGCGCTTTGTTTTACTCCCAGGCTCTGGAAACAGTTGTGCCGGTGAGCTCCACGAGCGTTGCCGAGATGGTAAAGCTGCTCGAAAACACGTTCCGCATGATCAACATCGGCCTAGTGAACGAAATGGCGCTGATGTGCGACCGCATGGGCATCAATGTTTGGGAAGTAATCGATGCCGCGGCCACCAAGCCATTCGGCTTCATGCCGTTTTATCCGGGCCCGGGGTTGGGCGGCCATTGCATCCCGATCGATCCGTTTTACCTTTCATGGAAGACCAAGCAGGCCGGCATTGAGGCGCGTTTTATCGAACTGGCGGGATATATCAATGGCCAGATGCCGCATTTCGTGGTGGATAAAATTCAGAACGCGCTGAACGATTATTCCAAGCCGCTGCGAGGCTCGCACGTGCACATCCTGGGCGTGGCTTACAAGCGCAATATCGACGACGTGCGCGAGTCACCTGCGTTGGATATTATTCTTCTCCTCGAACGCCGGGGCGCGCGCATCACTTATAGCGATCCCTACGTTCCGCAATTACAGTTAGATGGGCATTCACTAGCGGCGCAAGATGCAGAGGCGTTATCCGAGGAGGCTGATTGCGTGGTCATCGTGACCGATCACGCGAGTTTCAACTATCCGGCAATTCTCGAACGCGCCAAGCTGGTGGTTGATACGCGCAATGCGCTCAAGAATCATCCATCTCCGAAAGTAGTGCGGTTGTAAAGGATTCCAGCACGTCGGGCGTGGTAGCATCTGGGGCCCTCGTGTTAGCATCTGGGGATGGAGGAGCCGGCTTGCTCGATTTCCTGAAGTCGCCCGTGGCTGCGCTCCAGGATTTCTACGTGCTCTCGGGCCGCGCGTTTCTCAATCTTTTTCGCGGACCGCATTACGTCGACGACATCGCGCTTCAAATGGACGCGATCGGCGTCGGCAGCCTTCCCATTGTCATCCTGACCGGATTCTTTAGCGGCGTCGTCATCACGATGCAGATGGCGCGCGCGCTCGATCAGTACGGCGCCACCGGCCAAGTCGGCCAGATCGTGGCCATCACGCTGGTTCGCGAACTGGGGCCGGTGCTCACAGCGCTGCTGGTGGCCGGACGCAACGCCTCTGGAATTGCGAGTGAACTCGGTTCCATGAAGGTGACCGAGCAGATCGACGCCATGCGTGCCCTGGGTACCGATCCGATTCAGAAGCTGGTCACGCCGCGCATGATCGCCACCGCCGTCATGTTGCCGATGCTCGTGATCGTGGCCGATTTTGTCGGCCTCCTCGGCGGGTTCGTGATTGCCTATTTTTCCATCGGCCTTCCCGCTTCGCAATATTGGACCAATGCGTACCAGGCGCTGCAGTATAACGACGTCGTGCAGGGGCTGCTCAAGCCGTTTGTCTTCGCGTTCATCATTTCGTTGGTGGGCTGTTTTTATGGGCTGCGCACTTCGGGCGGAACGCAGGGCGTGGGATTAGCCACTACCAAAGCCGTCGTGGTGTCGTCGGTCTGGGTGTTCGTGGTTACGTCCATGCTGACGCGCATCTTCGTCAATCTGCATTGATGGAACAATCAATTGATGTAGTGACGAACGCCGCATCCAGCACCTCCGCAGCCGTTAGCGTGCTCCGGTTTGAGGCTGTCAATTTGAAGTTCGACGAGACCGTGGCGTTAGACTCCGTGTCGTTTGATATGTGCGTCGGCGAAACGCGAGTAATCCTGGGCGCGGCCGGCAGCGGCAAGACTACGCTGCTCAAGACCGCGCTCGGTTTGATCCAGCCGGATTCCGGCCGGGTCTATTTGTTCGACCAGGAGATCACGGGGCTGAAAGAAAACCGGCTGTTCGATATTCGAAGCAAGGTGGGAGTTTTGTTCCAGGAAGGTGGGCTGTTCGACTCCATTACGATCGCGGAGAACGTAGCCTATCCCTTGCTCAATCGCCGCACAGACCATCTGCCCCTGGACGAAGTGGAGACGAAGGTGCGCGACGCGCTGCGATTTGTCGAACTGGAACACACCATGGAACAATTTCCGAGCGAGTTGTCGGGGGGCATGCGGCGCCGCGCGGGAATTGCGCGCGCCGTGGTCAGCGAGCCGCCGCTGGTGTTGTATGATTCACCCACGGCCGGCCTCGATCCGATCACCGCCAACACGATCATGGCCTTGATCGCCAAAGAGCGGGATTCCAGGCACACCGCCAACCTCATCGTCACTCAGCGCTACCAGGACGGACAATTGATGGCCAACTTTCGATACAATCGCAGCAGCGGACATTTGGAGCCGGTTTCCGGGAACGGAGCGGGAGGAGAAGGTTCCAATCCGGCGCGCACCGTCTTTATGGTCATGAAGGATGGGCGGGTCGTCTTTGAGGGCGCCCAGCACGAACTGGAGGCGTCCCACGACGCGTACGTCCAGAAGTTTGTGCCGAAACACTCATAAATTATGCCGGTTCAGACAAAGGCTTCTTGGGCACGCCTCAAGGTGGGAGTTCTCGCGCTGTTCGCGATGGCGATTTTGGCCCTGCTGATTTTCCTCATCACGGGCAATACGAACATCTTCGAGTCGCAGGCCACGATCTACACTTACATGGCCGACGCCGCCGCTCTGACCGACGGAGCACCGGTGAACCTGGACGGCATCCCCATCGGTAAGGTGAAGGCGATCCGATTATCGGGAGCGAAAGATCCCATGCGCCTGGTTCGCATTGAGATGGAGATTCCCGAGGGCCAATTGAAGAACATCCCGAGCGACTCCCTGGCCTCCATCAGCGCCGCGAACGTTCTGGGCACGAAATACATCAATCTCAAAACCGGCAAGGGCACTACGCCCATCGGCCCCGGGCAGGAACTCCCCAGCTTGAATAGTGGTGAATTTCAGGATCTGGTACAGCAGGGGTTTAGCGTCCTGACCTCACTGCAGGATACGGTGCAGCGCGTCGACAGAATCGTGGGTTTGGTGGAATCCGGGAAAGGCAGCATCGGGAAGTTGCTGGTGGATGAAACGCTCTACAACAACCTGTTGCAAATCCTGGCACAAGTAAGAGGATTGGCGGATACGCTGAACAGCGACAAGGGAACGATTGGGGCGCTGCTGAACAATCGCGAGCTGTACGACAATTTCCGCGCGACTCTGGGCCGCGTCGATACTATGCTGCAGGATCTGCAGAATGGGCAAGGAACCGCGGGCAAGTTACTCAAGGATGACGCGGTGTACAACGAAACCAGGGAGACCATCGCGGGTGTTCATAAGCTGGTGGACGACCTGAACGCCGGTAAAGGCACCGCCGGTCAGCTCCTCAAGAGCGACGATCTGAGCAATCAACTGAAGGGCACCTTGACCACCCTGGATTCGATTCTCGATAAAGTGAACTCCGGCCAGGGCACCATCGGCCAGTTGCTGGTGAATCAGCAGATGTACGACAATCTCAACGGCGCCACGCGCGAGATGCATCTTCTGATGAAGGATTTCCGGGCCAATCCGAAGAAGTTTTTACGCATTAAGCTCGCCATCTTTTGAAATACCTGATTCCGAACGCCGACGACTTCGGCTACACACGTGATGTCAATGCAGGAATCGTTCACGCGCACCGGCAGGGCATTCTCACCGCGACTACGCTCATGGCCAATGGCGCGGCATTCGATCATGCGGTTGCGCTGGCGCGCGAAAATCCGGGATTAGACGTCGGCGTCCATCTCGTGCTGGTGGGCGGTCCCGGGCTTCCTCCCAGCGTAGCGAGCCTGATGGCCGAGATCGCGCGCGGCCGGATCCTGATTTATGACGAGTTGTCCGCGCAGGTCCGTAAAGTGCTGGCCGCAGGCCTACAGCCGAGCCATCTGGATACGCACAAGCATACGCACCTGCTGCCGCCCGTCTTGGATGCCGTGGCGCGCATCGCTTCCGAGTTTCAGATCCCATGGGTGCGCCGCCCGTTCGATTATCCGCTCAACGTCGGGAGCGTGCCGTGGCGCAGGCGGATGGTCAGCCGAGGCCTCGGGTTCGCACGCGCGCGGTTTCATCGCGTGCTTCAGCGCCATGGCTGCCGCACCACCGATCATTTCGCGGGATTCCAAATCACCGGGCATTATGGCGCGGCCGAACTCGCACGGCTGATTCGCGAGCTGCCCGATGGCGTCACCGAATTCATGTGCCATCCAGGCTTCTGCACCGAAGAATTGCGAGCGGCGCCAACGCGGCTGAAGGAGAGCCGCCAGCGGGAACTGGATGCGCTGACGAGCGACGAGGTGCGGGCAGCCGTCGAGCAATCTGGAGTAGAGCTCACCAGCTATCGTGACCTCATCCCAGCGGAAGGATGATGTCGAAACGAACCGGCTTCGTATTCGTTACTCGAATACGTTGTTGCACGAAACTGCCCGCCACCCCGGTCACACTGATGGAGAGTTCGTAGGTTCCTGGTGGAAGCCCGTTTAGTTTATAGAGGCCGGTCTCGCCGCTGTTGGCTTCGAACTTTGCTCCGGTATCCACGTTCTTGGCTTCTATAGGAGCACTCGCCACCAGGCGCGCGGCTTGATCGGAGACGAGTCCGAAAATCCCGCCCTTGGTCTCTTGGGGAGCCGCCGCGGTAGAAAACAGGACCAAACAAATCACGATCAAAATCGAACGCATGCAGCCTGCCTCCTCAATGAGACTGAGTGTAGTCAGCGCGATCACGAGTGTCAAGGCATCGCATGACAGACTACGCAATGCGAATGGTACAGAATGGAAGCACCGGCTAAATCCGCTCATATGACAGGCCTTCCACCAATCATCGACCGCGAACTGCTCTTCGGCGATCCCGAAATTTCAAGCGCGCAGCTCTCACCCGACGGCAGATTCATCGCATTTCTGAAGCCCTGGAACAAAACACGCAACGTCTGGGTGAAGCAGACTGACGAACCCTTCAGTTCAGCGCGCCTGATGACCACCGAGACAGCGCGGCCCGTGGGCGGCTACCTGTGGACCCGCGACAGCAAGTACATCGTCTACGTGAAGGACAACGCCGGCGACGAGAACTTCAACGCCTATGCAGTCGATCCGAGCGCCACTACAGCTCCAGGAACGGAGGCGCCTCCTTCGCGCGATCTCACCAATCTCAAGGGCGTGCGCGTGAACCTGTTCAGCGCGCCCAAGAGCGATCCAGACGTGATTTACATCGGCCTCAATGATCGCGACCCATCCTGGCACGATCTTTACAAGCTGAAGCTCTCCACCGGCGAGCGCACGCTGCTGCGGCAGAACACCGATCACATCGCCTCATGGATCTTCGATCTCAAAGGCAACCTGCGGCTGGCCCAGCGTGTTCAGGATTCGGGAGATCAGGAAATTCTGCGCGTGGACGCCGGCGGCTTCACCCCCATCTACAGCTGCAGCGTGTTCGAGAGTTGCGATCCGATCCAGTTTCATCGCGACGCCCAACGCGTCTACATTCAAACCAACAAGGGCGACCTGGATCTCACAACGCTCGCTCTGCTCGACCCCGCGACCGGCCAATTGGACACGGTGGAATCCGATCCGCTGAAGCGCGTCGACCTGGGATCGGCATGGTTCTCCGAATCCACCGACGAGCTGGTGGCGACGCTGTACTCGGATGATCGCGACCGTTACTATTTCAAGGACAAAGCGTTCGAGGCCGATTATCGCTGGCTCGAGAACAAGTTTCCAGGCCGCGAAATTTCGGTGCTCTCCAGCAGCTTCGATGACCGGCATTGGCTGATCATCGCGAACGGCGACGTGGAGCCGGGTGAGACGTATTTGTACAACCGCGACGGACGCACGCTGGCGTTTCAGTACAAAGTCCGCGAGAAACTGCCCCGCGAGTCGCTCTCGCCCATGCAAGCGGCGCACTACCCATCGTCCGATGGCCTGGAAATCCCCGCCTATTTGACGCTGCCGAAAGGTCTCGAAGCGAAGGGCCTGCCCTTGCTGCTGGTCGTGCACGGCGGACCCTGGGCGCGCGACGGCTGGGGCTACAATCCCCTGGCGCAGTTCTTCGCTAATCGCGGCTACGCCGTTCTCATGCCCAATTTTCGTGGTTCCACGGGCTACGGGAAGAAATTTTTGAACGCGGGCAACGGCGAGTGGGGCGCCAAAATGCAGGACGATCTCACCTGGGGCGTGAAATATCTCACTGCGCAGGGCATAGCCGATCCCAAGCGCATCGGGATTCTGGGCGGCTCCTATGGCGGCTACGCGACCCTGGCCGGTGTCGCCTTCACGCCCGATCTATACCGCGCCGCCGTGGATATCGTCGGCCCGTCGAATTTGATCACGCTGCTCCAGGCGATTCCGCCCTATTGGGAGGCCGGCCGCAAAATCATGTATGCGCGCATGGCCAATCCCGACACGCCCGCCGGCCAGCAGTGGTTGGAGGAGCGATCGCCCCTCCATTCCGCAGCCAAAATCCAGACGCCGCTGATGGTGGTGCAGGGCGCTAACGACCCGCGCGTGCATCGCCGCGAGGCCGAGCAGATCGTGATTGCTCTCCGCGATCGCGGATTTCCGGTCGAATACGTGTGCGCGCCCGACGAAGGCCACGGATTCGCGCGGCCGGTGAACAATCTAGCGATGTTCATGGCGGTGGAGAAGTTCCTCGCGAAGCACCTCAACGGGCGCTATCAGGAGGGTGGATCGCCCGAAGTGGCAGCGCGCTTAAAAGAGATCACTGTCGATCCGAAAACGGTTGTGATTTCGAAAAAGCTGGATCCCTCCACCGTCGGTGTTCCCAAAGTCGCGTCCGAGTTGCGCGCCGGCGCCTACAACTACGCGGCTACGCTCGCCATCGGCGGCCAGCAGATGGCGCTCAAGCTTTCCACCACGATCCAGGATGGCGGTGGAGTTTGGACCGTGGTGGAGAACATCGACACGCCCATGGGCGCGATGCTCGATACGACGACTCTCGACAAGAGCAGCCTTACCTTGAAAAAGCGCGTCGTGGAGGCTGGTGGTGAGCAACCGGTCTCCGCCGATCTGGACGGCACAACCTTCGCCGATGGCGCCGGCGCGAATTTCGTGATCGGCTGTCTTCCGCTGGCAGACAGCTACACCACCGCGTTCCGCAATTTCGATTTACAAAAACAGCAGGTCAAGCTGATGCAGCTTCAAGTGGCGGGATCGGAAAGCGTCATGGTGCCCGCGGGCACGTTCGATGCGTTCAAAGTGGAGATTTCTTCAGCCGACGGCGGCCCGGAAAAATCCACCGTCTGGATCGCCAAGGACACGCGCACGCCGGTGAAGATATCCACTGTAATGCCCGAGATGGGCGGCGCGGTGCTCACCGCTGAGCTGCTTCCGTAGTTCCGGCTTCCTTACGGTCGCGGCTCGGTCTCACCGCTTACCTCGATACTTCATGCTTATGCGTGTATAATGAAATTGTCGGAAGTGTCCAGTGGGCGAAAGCCCACTTTTTTATTGCATTAGATCAAAAAGTCCGATGCCTGTCATTGCCAAGGAAGAGATTGTCGCAAAGATCGTGGAAATCGCCGAGCGAGTGGCCGACCCGGAAGGAATCGAGATTGTCGAGGTTCAGCTCCTGGGCGCTGGCCGGGGGAGACTCTTGCGCATTTTCATTGACCGGCCGGCTGTTGGCGAGTCCACACCCGAGCGGCCGCATGGCGTCTCGCACGCCGATTGCGAGTTTATTTCGCACCAGGTAGGAACTATTTTGGACATGGAAGACGTCATACCTGGGGATAGCTACACGCTGGAAGTCAGTTCGCCTGGCTTGGAGCGTAAGTTGTCCAAAGAGAAGGACTTCGAGAGATTCGTGGGTCACAAAGCAAAAGTCGTGCTGCGGGAACCGGTGGAGAACCAGCGTCGCTGGGAAGGCAAGCTCGCCGGCATTTCCGACGGCCTAGTCGCTTTGGAAGTCGCGGCGCTCGGACCAAGCGCCGAAAGGGTTATTCGCTTCCCGCTCGCGCAGATCGAAAAAGCCAACCTGAAGTTTGACTGGTAATTCACTCCCAGACATTTGAGAAGAGGAAACAGTGGCTAGCATCTATCAGTCCATTGAGATTTTGAGCAAGGAGAAAGGCATCGACCCGCAGATCGTCATTGACGCGGTCAAGGACGCCATGCTGGTGGCGGCCCGTAAGCACTTCCGCACTACCGAAGATCTGGTCGCGTCGTTCAACGACGCCACCGGCGCGCTCGAAATCTATGGCGTGAAGAAGGTTGTGGAAACCGTCCAGGATCCGGTGAAGGAGATTTCGCTCGACGACGCGCAGCGGATGGATCCCGGGGCTCAATTGGAATCTGAAGTCCGATTTCCCAAACCTACCGATGCGCTCGGCCGCATTTCCGCGCAGACCGCCAAACAGGTGATTCTGCAGAAGGTCCGCGAAGCCGAGCGGGAGACCATTTTTTCCGAATATTCGGGACGTGTGGGCGAGCTGGTCAATTGCATGGTGAAGCGCATCGAGGGGCAGGACCTGGTGGTCGACCTCGGCAAGACTGAAGCCCGCCTGCTCAAGAAGGAACAAAGTAAGCTCGAGAACTTCAGCGTGGGCGACCGTGCCCGTTGCGTGATCCGCAGCGTGGAGAAAGCCGGCAAGAACGCAGGGGTGATCGTGTCGCGCGCAGCGCCGGAGCTGGTGATGCGCCTGTTCGAGCAGGAAGTGCCCGAGATTTACGACAACACGGTGGTGATCAAGGGCTGCGCCCGGGAAGCCGGCGAGCGTACCAAGATCGCAGTGATGAGCCGGGATCGTGATGTGGATAGCGTCGGCGCCTGCGTGGGCATGAAGGGCATGCGCGTGCAGTCCATCATCCGCGAACTGCGCGGCGAAAAGATCGACATTATCGAATTCTCCGAGGATCCAGTGGTGTTCGCGACGCACGCGCTGAGTCCGGCGAAAATTTCGCGAGTTTCCATCATCGATCCGGTGGAAAAGCACATGGAAGTGATTGTCGATGACACGCAGCTTTCGCTCGCGATCGGCAAGAAGGGGCAGAACGTGCGGCTCGCGGCTAAGCTGCTGGGCTGGAAAATCGATATCAAGAGCGAGGAAGAGAAGCGCCAGGAAGTGGAATCGGCCATGGCCGCTCTGGTTCCCGCGGGCGCGCCCGTGTCGGTGCTCATCGATCTGGGCCTGGCCGAAAAAATCGTCGAAAAACTCATTGAATCAAGCGTAGGCACAGTGGAAAAACTCGGCTCCATGACGCCGGAAGAGCTCGAAGTGATCCCGGGCATCGGTCCCACCACGGTGGAGAAGATTCTGGTCGCCGTGAACGCCTACTACGCGCAGTTTGAATCAGGCGGCGAAGCCACGGCAGTCTTAGAGGAAGAAGTCCTTGAAGACGGGGAAGCAAGTGTGGAGGCGATCGCTGAACTGTCCGAGGAGACGGTGCTCGAGGCTGAATCGGCCGTGGCGCCCGAAGAGTCCGAAACCGCGGAAGCCGCTTCTGTTGGGGTCGGAAAATCGTCGGACGAGAAAAAGGAATTTGATACTATAAAGAACTCGGAGGGGGTCAGCTAAAGCGCCGCGTATGGCGGTGTCGCAGTCATCTATGACGAAAATCCGTATCAACGAGCTGGCACGGCAACTCGAAGTTCCATCGCATCTCATCATCGAGATGTTGCCCGAGCTCGGTGTCTCCGAAAAGAAAACTCACTCCAGCTCGATTGACGAAAGCGTCGAGAAGGTCATCCGGGAGCGACTGCAGGGCGCGGCAGGCGCGGCGGCACGCCAGGAATCCGGCGGCTCGGTAGCCGTTGCCGAGATTGAAACCGAGGAGCATCCCGCGCGGCCCGAGCCCGTGGCGGAGCACTCTCCGGTCCCAGCCAAGCCCGCGCCGTTGGGCGGTGAACCGCCAGCCAACAGTTCTCACACAGCACCCGCCCAGGAGGCCACCGTTTCCACAGTTGAAGAACCGCTTCGCAGCAAGCCTGCGCCCTTGAGGCCGCCCTTGGCCGCGGGTGGCGCCGCGCCTTTGCATCCCCCGTTGCGAACGGGGCCCATACCGGCTCGTCCAGTTCCTGCGCCGCGCCCCGGACAGATCTTGTCAGGACCGCGACAGCCCATACCGCCGGCGGCTCCCGCCTCGCCGATGCCCCCTGCGTCCATCACTATTCCAGCTCCTCCGGTGGCACGTGCAGCTCCCGCGGCGCCCAGTAGCCCTGCTACAACCGAATCGGCATCGCCGTCCATGCCGGCGCCCGGCGCGATGCCTATGCCTGGGACGCCTTTGCGGCCGCAGCCGCGCCCGAATTTGGCTGGACAGCCCGCCGCTCGTCCCGTAGTGCCGCCGCGCCCCGACATGGTGGCCAGGCTCCAGCAGACGCGTCCAGCCCCCGGTCAAGTACAACAACCCCCACGGCCCGGTTTGCCGGCCCGCAGCGCGACGCCCGTGCCAGGCCAGCCGATCTATCGTGGTCCCATTCGCCCCGGCCAGCCCGTTATGCGCGGC
The DNA here is from genome assembly GCA_035486995.1 of Bryobacteraceae bacterium. Taxonomy (GTDB): domain Bacteria; phylum Acidobacteriota; class Terriglobia; order Bryobacterales; family Bryobacteraceae; genus Palsa-89. The sequence continues at coordinate 2,895 of DATHMO010000208.1, read as the reverse complement.
CCGGGTGTGGGCGGCGGTCCGCCCGGACCCGGTGGTGGTGGACCCCCCGGAGCGTTTCGACGGCCACGCACGCTGCACCCGACCTCGCCGTTGCGCGCCGAACCCGCGACTCCGATCCCAACCGAACAGCAGCGCCGCCATCAAGGCAAGCCCGTCAGCCGCGACCGGCACCGCGATCAGGAGCAGGAAGAGGGTCGGCTGCGGATGCCGTCGCGCCGTGGCGAGCAAGCTGCAGCGCCGCCGCCTATCGATCGCGAGATCACGATTTCAGAAGGCGTCACGGTCAAGGAGCTTTCCGAAAAGCTCGGTATCAAAGCCAATCTGGTGATCAAGAAGCTGGTGGAGAAGAAAATCTTCGCCACCATCAACCAGAACCTCGACGTCAAGATGGCGGAAGATCTGGCGCGCGAATTCGGAGCTTCCACCAATAAGATAAGCTACGAAGAAGAGAGCACGCAGGAGATCTCAGAAGCCGAAGTTACCACCGATAAAGTGCGCCGCGCGCCCGTCGTCACCATCATGGGCCACGTGGATCATGGCAAGACTTCGCTGCTCGATTCTATTCGCTCCGCGCACGTTGCCGACCGCGAAGCCGGCGGTATCACGCAGCACATTGGTGCTTACTATGTGGAGAAAAATGGCCGCAAGATCGTGTTCATCGACACACCCGGCCACGAAGCGTTCACCCGCATGCGGGCCCGTGGCGCCAAGGTTACCGATATTGTCATCCTGGTGGTTTCCGCCGACGACGGCGTGATGCCGCAGACTATCGAAGCCATCGATCACGCTAAAGCAGCCGGGGCGCCTATTATCGTCGCCATCAACAAGATCGACAAGCCCGATGCCCAGCCCGAGCGCGTCAAGCAGCAGCTCGCCGATCGCGGCTTGCTGGCTGAGGACTGGGGCGGCGACGTCGTCATGGTGCCGGTTTCCGCCAAGGCCAAAACCAATCTCGATCTCCTGCTCGAAATGATCCTGCTGGTGGCCGACATGCTGGATCTCAAGGCCAATCCCGACCGTCCGGCCGTCGGCAATGTTTTGGAAGCCAATCTCGATCGCGGGCGCGGACCCGTGGCCACCGTGCTGGTTCGCAACGGCACGCTGCGCGTTGGCGACTATTTCATCTGCGGCTCCGTGTTTGGCAAAGTCCGCGCGATGTTCGACGATCGTGGAGGACCATTACGCGAAGCCGAGCCCTCTATGCCAGTCGAAGTGCTGGGTCTGGACTCATTGCCCGAAGTCGGCGACATGTTCCAGGTGGTGACCGACACCGCCAAGGCCAAGCAGATCGTCATTTATCGCGAAGCCAAGGCGCGTGACGTCGCCATGTCCAAGAGCGGCCGCATGACGCTCGAACAGTTCCACGAACAATTGAAGGAAGGCGAGGTCAAGGAGCTCAATATTATCCTCAAGACCGACGTCAGCGGAACTGCTGAAGTGCTTTCCGACATGATGCAGAAGCTTTCCAACGACAAAGTCCGCATTCGCGTGCTACGCAGCGCCGTGGGCGCCATCAACGAGAGCGATGTGCTGCTGGCTTCCACTTCCAGTGCCATCGTCATCGGATTCAACGTCCGGCCCGAACGAAACGCCACCGCGCTCGCCGAGCAGGAGAAGGTGGACATCCGCCTGCACACCATTATTTACGAGCTCACCGATGAGCTGAAGCGCGCGATGACCGGCATGCTGGCGCCGGTGTTCAAAGAGGTGTACCAAGGCCGCGCCGAAGTGCGCGAGGTATTCCGCATCAGCAAGGTCGGCAACGTGGCCGGCTGCATGGTGATCGATGGATTCATCAAGCGCGATAGCGAAGTGCGCGTGCTGCGCGACAACGTGGTGGTGTTCACCGGCAAGATGGAATCGCTGAAGCGCTTCAAGAACGACGCCAGCGAAGTGAAGACCGGTTTCGAGTGCGGCGTCACGGTGCGCAATTTCGCCGATATCAAGCCGCGCGATGTGATCGAAGCCTTCGTCACCGAGCGAGTCGCCGTGGAGGCGATGGCGTAAACGCCGATTGCCCAAGGTTGACGTGCCAAGCATTGGCGTACTGACCCTGGAGCTTCACATCGAGGGTGCGCTCTCTCTCAAGGACAAGCGGCATACTGTCAAAAGCTTGAAGGACCGGTTGCGATCCAAGTTCAATGTCGCCGTGGCCGAAATCGGCTATCAGGATCTTTGGCAACGCTCATTGGTCTCCGCCGTCACCGTCTCCGGCGATCATGCCTACGCGGAAGAAGTTTTGCAACGTGTCGAGCGCGAGGCGTCGTCCATCCTGGGAGGCGCACTGGTGGGATCCAGCGTAGAGTGGATTGAATAGAATCTCATGCAACATCGTACCGAGCGGATTTCCGAAGCGCTCCGCGAAGAACTGACCGAGCTGATCGGCTATGAACTCTCCGATCCACGCATCAGCTCAGCCACCGTCACCGGCATCGAAGTGTCGCCCGACAAGCGCCATGCGCTGATCCGGATCGGTGTCGCCGACGGATCGGATGTGCAACAAGCTCTCGCCGCTCTCGAACACGCCAGCCCATTCCTGCGCCACCAACTAGCCGTCCGGCTGCAGCTTTTTCGTATACCGGAGCTGCATTTCGAGCCCGACGTTGCCACCGAGCTCGGCGGACGTATGGACAACCTGCTCAAACGCATCAAAAAGGGCCGTCCCCGCGAATAGACCGGCCATCCGCCTAAGTAGCTGAATCTAAAACATCTGGCTTGCCCAATGTTCCGGCGGCCTCACAAATTCCGCTCAAACTATTGACAGTAGGGCTTGGTCCAAGCGCTACTATAATTTGGGCCGTTTTACGCCCTCACGTTACTTACACATGTTCAAACACGAAATCACTTCAGGTACACGATGCGAATGGCCTCAATGAATAGCCGGTTTCTGGATGC
>DATHMO010000207.1:0-11524 GCA_035486995.1 Bryobacteraceae bacterium | reverse complement strand
ACCGGCTGGAATTAGCGGTCCGTAACGTACTACTTGTCTTGTTTTTCCTGCCGGCGATCTTGGACGTTGTGCACGAACGTCATCATCGCCGATCGCTCGGCGTCGTCGAGCTGGCCATCGCCGTTCTTGTCGAACATTTTGAACACCGCCGTTAGTTTCCCTACGGCGTCGGGCGACAGCATTTCGTACGGCAAATCCTGGAGGGTATGCACCTGGCTCAGAAACTGATCCACGTATTGCCGGCTCACGTCGCGCTGCAGGTCGCGAATGTCGTCGCGGGTCGGCAGCACCACCGTCAGGAATACCAAAGCCATTTCGTCCTTGGTCTCTTCGCCCCAATGAATGCGCACCGGCGGATGCACTGGATTGTGCGGATTGTTCTCCGAGTTGTCGTACGTGTATTCCAGATCGATCCGCGTCCCCTTCGGCAGGTCCAGCGGAGTCTTGTATCGATAAGCGTTCTGCCAGTTAAAATCCCAATCCTTGATCCAGATCAGCGGTTTGGTGGATCCATCGGGCAAGGTCGCCGTCACTTTCATGTCTTTGCACAGATAATGCGCGTGCGGCGTAACGCCGGCCAGTTGAACATCGCGCGGTAAAGTGAGCGACGCCTTCGCGACGTAGTTCGCATCTCCGGGTGCGATATCGAGATGGTGATCGAACAATAGAATCGAGGTGCGGCCTTTCGTTGGCGGACCCGAGAATGCCAGGCCCAACGACGATTGATCGACCTCAGCTTTTCCAGAAGGATGGTAGTGAATCTGAATCACCACGTCCATGCCGGCGCGAATCGGCTGCGAAAGCGATGGGTTGCGAGGCTGCGGGGTCAAACCAGGCGCCCAACCGCCAATGAGTCCCGCGGCCGGAAATCCGGGACCGCCGAAACATGGATAGCTTCCATCTGGGCTCGCGGCGGCCATCTTTTTCGCTTGACCGCTGGCATCCAGAAATACCAGGGCATGATGCACGATGCGCCGATTTTCCGGGCGAAATTCGATGCCGTCGATGTAGACATCGTGATCGAGGCCGGTAGGTAGAACGAAGCAGCGATATTGGTCGGCACCATCGGCCGGCAGCGAATACTTCACCGGAATGGTGAGCACTTGATCGGGCTGCCCGCCCTGCCATCCGTCGGTGAATTTGGGAGGCTGCGGCTTCGCACTAGGATCGCCTTCGGGAGCGCCTGCTTTGGCCCAGTCCTTGATGAGCGCGATTTGCGTTTCGGTAAGGCGGCGCTCGCCCGCGAAATCGCCGAATCCGGGCTCGGCTTTCCAGGGAGGCATAAAGCGTCCACCCACCGCGCCGGCGATCAAAGAGGCTCGCTTCGCGGCGTCCTGGTAGGTGAGCAAAGGAAACGGCGCCACTTCGCCGGGGCGATGGCAGCTTGCGCAATTGTTGTAGAGGATGGGTGCGATGTCTTTGTTAAACGTGGGTGCGGGAGCGGCAGTCGGCGGCGCGGCGTTGGCTACGATCGGCAGCGCTAACAACAAGATGGCAGCAAAATGTTTCATCGTGCTCGAACTCCTATTTCACCGGATTGATGGCGCATCCGAACGCTTTGGTGCGGGGATGCACGACGGGCTTGCCAGCGAGCACCGCATCCAGCGCCTCGCGTAAATCGAACCTGGTCGGCTCCTGGCGCCGAACATTGAAATCCTCCACGCGATTGTCGATGCGTCCTAAATACAGCAGGGTCCCGTCGGGCGTGAGCACGGCGGCTGACGGAATCGTGGATGCGCCAGTCATCTTGACCAGGGTCTGATGAGGATCGAAAAGCACAGGAAACGAAAACTGGTAGTCTTTGGTGTGCTGCAATACGTCGGCGTCGGCGATCGTCGTGTCCGCTTGCACCGCGTAGAAGGCGACACCGCGAGCTTCATAATCCTGGCGCGTCCGATTCATTTCCGGAACGTCATTGTTACTCAAAGGGCAATCCGTCGTCGTAAAGAATACGACGATCGCCTTCTTTCCGTTCCATTCGTCAGAAGAGTGAACCACCCCGCGAGTGTCGCGTAAAGCGAATTCTGGATGCCGACCCACGGCGAACGCCGCGACGCAAACAATCGCGCCCACCAGAAACACTCGGAGCATTATCCCTTAAGTTTAGTTGGTTTTCAGCTCCGCGTACAATTGACGGATGAAGCGCTCCGACGTCATCGAGGAATTCGGGACGATGGCGTCGTAGTCGGATGTCGGCTTGGCGGCCAAGACCTCGTCAACCGTTTTGCCTTGCGCGACCAGCGCCGCCACTTTGTCGCGAACGACGAGGATCATGTCGCGATGGGCGATCACCGCCGCTCGATTCACCGTAGCGCCGTGCCCGGGAATAATTTTGGTATTGGGACCAGCCATGCCGATCGTGATGCCGAGGCCTTCGATCATTCCGTTCAACGAGCCGCCATTCACGCGGTCGATGTTCGGGTATTGGATGGAGCGGAAATAGTCGCCGGTCATAAGCACGTCGTTGATTGGGAAATAAACCAATGTGTCGCCGTCAGTGTGGGCGCGCTGAATCGGAATCAGGTGCACATCTTCGCCATCCATGTGGATGGTGACGGGACCTTCGTAAGTCACGACAGGAAGCGCAACCGCGGGCGCGGCAACCCCAGGAGCGCCGTTTGCACCAGGCGAAGGATGAGCTAAGCGGTAACGCAGTTCATCGCGCGAAAAAATGGTAACGCCCATTTTGGCGAAGTTTTCATTGCCTCCGGTGTGGTCGCCGTGGACGTGTGTGTTGACCATGAAGCGAATCGGTTTGTCGGAAATCTGGTGGATGGCGGCGGCGATCTTCTGCGACAGCGGCGCGAACTGCGAGTCCACCATGAAGATTCCATCGGGCCCAACCAGCACGCCGATGGTGCCGCCCTGGCCCTCGAGCGTGTAAAAATTGTCGCTGACCTTGGTGGTCTTGATTTCCACTTTGCTGAAATCGGGTTGCGGAGCTTGCGCATAGACGGTGGTGGCGAGCACCGCGAATGAAACTGCAAACAGGGTGGTTTTCATTGGCTATTAGTCTATCTCACACCTGCATACCCCAGCGGCGGACGGTGCGATTCTCGATGGTACGGAAGATCAGATTTTCGACGATGAGCCCGAACAAGATCACGGTGAGTAGTCCGGCAAAGACGTTGGGGATCAGCAGCTGGTTCTTCTGTTCGAAGATGTACCAGCCCAGGCCGCCGGAGCCGGAGCTGACGCCGAAGACTAGTTCGGCCGCGATCAGTGTGCGCCAGGCGAACGCCCATCCCACTTTGAGGCCGGTGAGGATGCTGGGAAACGCGCCGGGAATCAAGATGCGAGTTACATAGCCGATCTTCGACAATCCGTAGTTTTGCCCCACCATGCGGAGAGTCGGGCTTACCGCGCGAAAACCAGAGTAAGTGTTCAAAGCCACGGCCCAAAGGACAGCATGAATGAGTACAAAGATGATGCTGCCGTCGCCCAATCCGAACCAGATGAGCGCGAGCGGAAGCAACGCGATGGAGGGCAGCGGGTTGAACATGGCAGTCAGCGTTTCGAGTAAGTCGGCACCGATTTGAGTGGCGCTGGCAAACGCAGTTAGTAAGGCCGCAATCGCGAGGCCGGCGACATACCCTTTCAGCAGTAACTGGATGGTGTAAGTGGCGGCTTTCGGTAATTCCCCAGAAACGATCGCGGCAAAGAATGCCCTCACCGTGTCGACGAACGTTGGAAAGAGCAGCGGATTGTTCAGCCAGCGCGCATAGATCTCCCAGATGGCCGCCAGGGCCAGCAGCACGATAGCCTTACGGAGAGCGCTAGGCACTAAAGAGCAACTCCTGAAGACGCGCTTCGTCGCAATCGCCGGCATTCAATTCGGCTCTTACCTGGCCGGGATGCGCGCTGAGCACCAGGACACGAGTACCGATTCGAATTGCCTCCGATATAGAGTGGGTGACAAATAGCACCGTGAATTTGGTCTCTTCGCACAGTTGAAGCAGCTCTTCTTGCATCTGGACTCGCGTCAGTGCGTCCAGCGCGGCGAATGGCTCGTCCATCAGGAGCATGCGTGGCTCCATCGCCAAGGCGCGCGCGATTGCGGCCCGCTGTTTCATGCCGCCAGACAACGTATGCGGATAGCTGGCGGCGAACTCGGTCAGCTTCACCTTTTGAATATTATGCATCGCACGCTCTTCAGCTTCCGGGCGCTTGGCCTTGCCGCTCGCAGTGAGGGCGAAGACGATATTTTCCTTGACCGTTTTCCATGGAAGGAGTTGATCGAACTCTTGGAATACGAAGACGCGATCGGGCGCGGGAGCCTTAATAGGGGCGCCATCCAGGGAAATTTCACCCTCCACTGGCCGTATGTAACCACCGACGGCTTTGAGGAGCGTCGACTTACCACAACCGGACGGACCGAGGACAACATACCGGTCCGATTCCTGCACGTTGAAAGTTACTCGATAAGTGGCAGTTACTAAGTGGTTCTTGGCGCCGTACTGAAGAGTTACTCCGCGAACCACGAGCATCAGGTTCCGGGCGCTCCTTGAATCTCCGGGAAGAACAGATCCTTCCATGAGGCGGGCTGGCTTTTGATGGAGCCGATGTCGTGCATGAAGCTGGCGTATTTCATCACGTTCTCAGGCGTGGTGGTGAACTTGACATGAGGATCGTTGAGCACCTCGACGATCTCACTTACCGAGAATCCCCTTTCCCCACCGGTAGAGGCGAGCAGGATCTCGGCGGCCGTCTTCTTGTCTGCGACGATCCTGCGATTCGCTTCTTCTAGGGCCTGGAGGACCGCAGAGAACACCTTCGGGTTTTGCTCGCGAAACTTGGCCGTAGTGGAAACCATCGTGAACGTTGTGGAGCCTCCCATGACGTCGTCCGTGGTCAAAACGGTGTGAATGTGCGGGTCCTTGAGCTCACGTTGCGCGAACGGAGGCGAGGTGAAGTGAGCGTCGATCGCACCGGAGCCCGATAGCAGCGCGATCACGCCATCGGCATGCGTCATCGTCACAGTGTCTTTGTCGAAACGATAGATTTGCGCGGCGCCGTACTTCTGTTTCGCATACATCTGCATGGCGAGGGACGGGATGGAGACCTTGATCGACGTTACTGCGATGCGGTCATGATCGGTGATGTCGTCGAGCTTCCTGATGCGATCGGAGCGGGTGTTGAGATACATGGGGAGCGACGTCATTGCGGCAACGCCCTTCACTTTGGCCGATGTGATGGTGCGGTCCCATAGCGTGAGGAACGCGGGCGGACCGGCCGCGATGAAATCCGCCGAGCCCGAGAGCAAAGCATCGTTCATCACCGCAGGCCCGCCGATGTTGATCCAGCGTACGTGGACGTTGATCCCGGCTTGCTTCGCATATTGCTCGATGAGGCCGTATTTCTGCATCATGAGCAAGGGAAGAAACCCGACGCCGCCGGCGCCTAGTGGAAAGCGGACTTCGCTGACTTCCGCTCGAACGTTCGCGGACAGCAGCGCCCCGAGGCACGCGAGGAACGTCAGTTTCCGCATGCCTGTTCGACCAATTCGCCAACATCGGGGAGTTGATCGATCCGCCAGCACAACTCGATGATATGCTCCACTCGTTCGGCCGGCAACGCCAGGACCGCCTGATCGCGGAATTTCTCTTCGAGTTGTTGGTTGGTGAGCGGCAAATGAATATTGCCGAGCGATTTCTTCACAAAACCAGTGAGGACCTTGCCTGTCACCAGTTCCACTTCGATACTGGCCTGATCTTCGGTGATCGATGCATCGCCCACCGCCGTGGTCCTCTCGCGCACGCGCTTCACTACGGGGTCGTTGACAGCTTCGTCGGTGTATTCCTGGATGCCGGCCTTGCCGCGAACGAGCCCAACGGCCGCGCCATGATAGACGGAAAATTTGCCCTGTAGACCCCGTGTGATGTTCTGCTGGTTGCAGAGGTCCATGACGAGCGGCGCCACTCGCAGGCGCACGGAGCCGATGGATTCGGGCAACAGCTTGTGCTCTTCGCGAATCAGGATCGCGCCGAATATCGCGGGGTGATTCACAATTCCGCATGGATATGGTTTATAGGTGTTGGCGCGCAAATCGAAATCGACGCCGAGTCCGGCCGTGATCTTGGATAGATCGAATTTCGCAGCTTGCACCGCTGCGAAGCCTCGGGGTCCTTCCAGACCGTGCACGCCCGACGTGAATCCGGCTTGCGCGAGCAAGGCCGACGAATAGCCATTCTGCGCGGCGCGGCCCGGATGCAGCGACTTCGCCATGGACCCGAACATCTCGCGCAACCCCGCGGCTTGGGTGGCTGCGAGACCGATGGCCCAGATCATTTGCTGTTCGTCGAGGCCGATCAATTTTCCGATGGCGACCGCCGCGCCGAACACGCCAGCCGTGCCCGTGATGTGCCAGCCGACATCATAATGCGCGGGATAAACCGAGTTGCCGATCCGCGATTCGGCTTCAAATCCCAGAATGAACGCGTGTACGAAATCGCGGCCGGTGAGATGATTCGCGCTGGCATAAGCAAACAGAGCCGACGCCACTGGCGAACTCGGGTGGATATAATTCTTCGGCGTGGTGTCGTCGTAATCATAGACGTGCGAGCTGATGCCGTTCATGAGCGATGCGTGCAACGGATCGACACGCTCCCGGCGCCCAAGAATACCTGCCGTAGGTGCGCCGAAAAACGGTGCGAACGCGTGCATCGCGATGTTCACCGCCGGATCGGGACTGCCCCCGAGAGCGCAGCCCGTATAGTTGAGAAGCGCGCGCAACGCTTCGCGTCGGACGTCGTCAGGAACATCTTCCAGGCGGCTCTTCACCACCCACGAGGCGAGTGCTTTGGTTTCCGGCAAGCGATGCCTATGGTGCGGCGACCGGGCCGGGACGCGGATGCGAAGTCACTGTCGCAGGATCTGCGTCTGGCGGAACCAGCACGCCCACGAACGGCACCAGCATCTCATCCCAACTCTGATCGCCCCAGCGGACGGTCTTGGTCGGATCGGGATTGAGCGGGTTGTTCGCCGAGTTGTCCCAATGCGCGATCACGTCCACTTTGGTTCCCTTGGGCACTTCGAGCGGGTGCTGCTCGTAGTAAATCGTCTGCCAGAGATAGCTGTAATGCGGCACATTCAGCATGGTTTGCGATTCGCCGGTGGGATATTCGAAGCGAATCTCCATGTCCTTGCCCCGCGTGTGCATGTGAGGCTGAAGGTAGATGACGGTAACCGGCTCGTTGAACGTGGCGCTGGCGTGACCTTCGTAGTTGGGATCGCCGGGCGGGATGGCGAAGTCGGCATTGGCGACACCGATGGTGAGAAGGCGGTACTTCGGGGGCTCCTTGGCGAGCACGAATCCGACTTTGGTCTGATCGATGCCCTCTTCTTTGCCGTTGGCGGTGTAGTGCATTTCGAACACGATATCGGAGCCGGCGGGGATCAGCTTGGCAGCCCCGGTTTCAGGCGCAAAATAGCGCTGCGGCTGGATTCCGGGCACGTAGCCGACAAACCATTCGTTATCCATCTTCACTTGACGGCTGGCGATTTCAGACGGCGGATGGGTGCCCAGCGGGCCGCGCGAGGGCGGAACGTAAGCCTCGCCGATCGGCGCATCCTTGAGCCACGCGGAACCGGGCGGGCGAACGTAGACACTGGCGTGATGCACCACGCTGCGATTGCCGGCGCGAACTTCGGCGTCGGTGACCCAGGTGTCCTTGGTGAGTCCACTCGGCACGATGAAATAGGTGTATTGGATGGTGCCGGTTTTGGGGACGGTGTAGGGTTTCGGCAATTGGAACGTGAGGTCCGGTTTGATGTTCCAGCCTTCGCTCCAAACGATGGGCGGCGGCATGTCTTTGGCGTTGCCCTCGGGCGCGCCGGTGTCCACCCAAGTGGCGATGGTCTTGATATCGGCGTCGCTCAGCTTGCGTTCGTTAGCGAAGTGGCCGTAGCGGGGATCGGCGAACCAGGGTGGCATCTGCTTGGTGAGGACCGCTTGCTTGATGGACTTGGCCCAGGGGCGCGTGCCTTCGTAGTTCAGAAACGCCATGGGGCCGATTTCACCGGGGCGATGGCAGGTCTGGCAGTTTTTCTGAAGGATGGGCAGAACGTCCTTATCGAAAGTGACGTTCGACGCGCCGGTGGTGGTGGCAGCGAAGGCGGTGCAGGCGGCTCCTGCGACTAGCCAGGCGGCGGTTACAAAACGCAACATAGGATCTCCTGGCCGGGGACGCGGGCGGCGGCGTTGGTCGGCCTTGGACTATTGTATGCGATGCGAGGGGAGCTGCATGCAAGAGGACCCAGTCCGCGTGCCCAGCGCAGATCATCTGCGATCCACACTGCACCACGCTGGTGCAACAATGGATGTATCCCAGTCCAATCAAACAAGGCTCATCGCTCCAAAGCAAAGCCCGTGCGCCAAAGCGTGACGATACCGGCTCCCTTGGTCGCGGAGGTGCGCCGCGTGGCGAAAGAGCGGAAGCTCACGATAAGTCGTGCGTTGGTGTCCCTGGCGGAACGTGGCATCCAGGCTGATCTTCTCTAGCCGATCTCGAAAAGCTGCAACAGTGGGTCAAATCCGAACCATTTTTGCACCCTATGGCAGCGTTCGGTCAGGAGATTCGATAAGGTTCCGCCGCAGCAACCCGACGTGAGCAATTTTGAACAGACGCGGCAAAGCTGAATCCGGGATACTCCCATAAGCTCCCGGTTAACTGAGGAGGGCCCCGTGATTCAAGGCAGCTACAAAGGCATTGAAATCGAGATGGAGATGCATGAACTGGAACATGGAGGCTGGCGGTGCGATTACACACTCATCAGGCACCCCGAGCGAACCGAAACGATTCATCACGGGGATCAAGGGTTTTCGACGATGGAACTTGCCAGGGAAAACGCCCTGCATGATGCACACAACGCGATCGATCTAGCCAGCTAGAGCTCTGAAAGATCTCCTGCGATCAGTTTGTCGATCAGCTCTACAACTCCGGCGCCACGATTTCCTTGGGTGACGAAGTCGGCCATTTCCTTGAGCGCGGGAATCGCATTTGCCACCGCGACCGAATACTCGCAGCTTTCCATAAAAACATGATCGTTTTCCGCGTCGCCAACGCCGACTAAGTTGTGTGGGGAGAGTTGAAGCTCACCGAGCGCCGCATCGAGTCCAGTCATTTTATCGATGCCGTGTGGCAGAATCATCACCGACTCTTTATTCAAGATGACCTGAAGCTGCAAGCCGCACTCCGAAATCGCCTCCGTTATTTGAGTCTCATGGGAGCGCAACCCCGAGACAATAACCTCGCCGGCGCTTATACCTGGGACGCCGCGGCCGAGGAGATTGTCGACCAAGCTTTGCGGCAGGCGTTCGGCAAGCATCCGCTTTTCGCCGGTCGCGGGGTTATAGAGCACTGCACCATTCTCGGCCACCACTCGCTGACATAGATCCAAGCGGGGAAAGATAATCTGCAAATCCGGAAGCTCGCGCCCTGTTACCAGAATCAGGCTGCGGCCCGATCGTATGAGGCGTTCGATCCCTTGAATCGTCGCGTCATCTACGACGCCATCGTGAGCCAGTGTTCCATCGTAATCCGAGGCGACAGCGAGAATCACCAGATGTAATCCTTCGCGTCGTCGCGGCGTTCGTAGCTATCGAGCACGTGCACGACGCGGAGCTTTTTCAAGCGCGCGGGATTGAGAGCGCCGATCGGAATATAAATGATGCGCCGATTCAGGTGCGCGGCAATGGAGCGGAAAATACTGCGCGGCGGCTTGGCTGCGACGTAGACTACGAATCGCTGCTTGGAATAATCGAGCGCGGCTAGCAACAAACGCTCCGGTTTGCTTTGCGCGAAATCGTAATCGGGATCGGACCACACATCCACCATGCGGCGCGGCGGCAGCGCCATCAGGAATCCGCCATACTCGGCGCGCCCGATTCCCGGCCCCACTAAATGCTGGAACGGATAGGTGGAATAAAACGCCATGTCGGATTCGTTCTGGTGTTCGCCGAGCCAAGTGGTCAGGTACTGATAGCGATCGTCGGAGTCTTCGTCGAAAATCACGACAGTCGCGCCCACTTCGCCGGCGATGCGATCCAGCTGCCGCACGTAGATCTTGGCCTCGTGCCAATTGCGAATGGTCTCGCGCAGGTCGATGCCGTCCAGAATCGAAGTTGTAAACGGCTCAGTGCGTGAGCGCTCCTCCGACAGCATGCTCTTGGCTTTGCGCTTCAGGAAGCGGCCGTAATCCTCGATCATCAGGTCCTCGGGAGGATACGAACAAATGGCTGTTCCATCAGTTTGCCGCGCCCACTCGCCCTCGAACTTTTCCTTCTTGCGCGGCTTCAGTCCCTTCGGCATCAAGCGCTGTTTGGGACGCGGAAGGCGGCGCCGCAATCGCAATTTCTTCGTGTTGTACCAGATCTCGTCGCTCGAAAGATTCACCGTCTCGATCAAATCGCTCGAAGGCTTTTGCGCGGGATAGCGATTGGCGGTCTGCCACACTTCGTAGGCGTAGTTGTCGTCAACTACAGACCGCGCCGCCACCGCGAGATCGAACACGCCGGCCAACAAATCGCCGTTGATGGACGCCAGGTTGCGAGTGAAGCGCGCCATCATACGGCGCTGCCAATACTCCACCTTCTCGCCGGTATTTTTGACGTATTCCTTCTCGGCCTCGCGCAACAGATCGAACTGGACCTTGGGCCGATCCACCAAATCCGTCGACTCCATCTGCGCCCGGAAGGTCTCGTAACGATCCTGCAGGTATGGATATTCGATCGTAATCTCGGCCAGGCAATCGGGATGCGGATTCAGCAGCCGGATCTCGGGCAGCTTCGCGCGTTTGGGCTCGTCTTGCGGGACTTCCATCGCGTCCAGCAACGGGTCGAGCAGATTCAACGACACGACAGCGAGCACCGACGCCAGTGGATCGGCGCCTTGCAGCTTCCACGCCATCGCGGCGGCGTGCGTGGCGATCTCATCACCTCGCGATTGAGGATAGACGCGGTAAGCCTCGATATATTTGCCAAGACCGATGTAGTGGATCGAATATGGGTCGGGATAAGAATCGGGTAAGTGCGGCCGGTCGCCCAAATCAGGCTCGATGAAAATCACCTCGGCGTCGATTTCTAGCGCCGTGCGCACGGCTTCCGTAAACGGATCGCTGGGTTCCACCGGGACATAGATGCCGCGCTCTTCGTCCTGCGGATCGGGATAGAGAATCACCGACATTTCCGGCAGCCGGGCCAGAGCCTGCAAGTAGACATCTTCGAGTGCGCCAGGGAGTTCCACGGCGACAATCTTCGGCTGAGCGCTCAAGATCGCACGCCGGACCTCGAGCGCAAATTCCAGGCGCCCGGGAATTACCGGGAAGTAAGTAATGTTGCCGCGGCGCAAACTGCCGGGATCTTCGGCTTTTGGATCTCGCGGACTAAGATCGGGGGACATACCGCAACGCCTCGTCACCGAGCGTTTCGAGAATGGCCGTGCGCATCAGAAATCGCTCGTCGCTTTTGCTGGATAAAATCTCGCCGTCTTCCAGGCTTTTCAGCTTCATTACGAAACGCGCGATG
>DATHMO010000206.1:0-14164 GCA_035486995.1 Bryobacteraceae bacterium | reverse complement strand
TGGCCTGGATAATTTGAAAAATCTCGAACCCCCGGTGATCTTCGCCTCCAATCACCAAAGCTACATGGACGCGACGTCGATCATGAGCGCGCTTCCCGCGCGATGGCGGTATCGGGTGGCGCCGGCGATGCGCAAGGAATTCTTCGAAGAACATTTTCACGGAAGGAGTTTCACGAACAGCCTGAATTACTATTTGTCCGCGCTGTTCTTCAACTGCTTCCCGATCCCGCAGCGCGAACCTGGGGCGCTCGCAACGCTGCGCTACATCGGCGAGCTGTCGAGCGACAAATGGTGCCTGCTGATCTTTCCCGAGGGCATCATGACGGACGCGGGCGAGATTGCGCCGTTTCAACCCGGCGTAGGGATGATTGCGTCGAAGCTCGGAATTCCAGTGGTTCCGATCCGCATTCGGGGCTTGGAGCGGGTGCTCAACAAATCGTGGAAGATGGCGCGGCCGGGGCGGGTGAAGATCGCGTTCGGGGCGCCGATGGAATTAAAAGGCGGCGATTACGGCGCGTTGGCGAAGCAAGTGGAAGAGGCAGTCAGAAAGCTCTAGCGACTTAGAAAAGCTCGATCTGCTCTTTGGGCGCGACCTTCGGCTTGCGAGGCGTCCGTAGCGGGCTGCCCACGACGCCCAGAACCTGAATCCGCGAGAGCGCCGCTTTGGGAACGAAGATGCGCTGGTTTTGAAACCCGGGATCGGGCGGGACCACCGAAAACCCGTACGGCTCGAGCTGCAGCAGATTGTTCGAAAGTATCCCATCCATCGCGTCGCCGTCGCGAAAATGCATGCGTATCCACAGGCCCTCCATTTTCGGACGCGTGGTGAACAGGCGCAGCTCTTTGCGCGGCTCGCCTTGCTGGAAATCTCGAACGAAGCAGACCAGCTTGACCTCCGGATACGGGACGACGCTGACGGATCCGCCTTGGGTCATCAGCTCCAAACCGTCGGCCAATTGATAGCCGTTCGGATTGACGAAACCTGAAAGCGGCTCCCGATCGAACCGCGAAACCAGCACCTTCTTGTGGGTTGAGACCCCCAAATCACTCCTTGAGCCACTTTTCTTCCAAACAAATTTGCGAATATTGTATCATTGGCAGAATGCGATCCGTTGAATCGATCTCGGCTCACGTCGCCTCTTTTCTCGATTTTTGCCGCATCGAGAAGGGGCTATCGAGAACCACGATTTCCGCGTATCGCGCTGATTTAGAACGGTTTGCCGCTTCTTTGCAATCGGGCGGCCAACTGGCCTCGGCCGACGCCGTGCGCGGCTATATCGATTCACTTTACCAGGCCCGAATGGCCAGCCGGTCTATCGCCAGGCACATCGCGACCTTGCGCAATTTCTATGCCCACCTCATCGAGAAAGGCGCGGTGGATACCGATCCAACCGCTCACCTGACGGCGCCACGACAGTGGCAGAGTCTTCCTAAATATCTTAATAAGCAACAGATCGATGATTTGCTGGCATCCTGCGACGGTTCCAAACCCCAGGGGCTGCGCGACCGGGCCATGCTCGAATTGTTGTATGCATCGGGGCTGCGGGTCTCGGAATTATGCGGCGTCCGGGTATCGGACCTGGAAATGAACATGGGCGTGGTGCGAGTGGTTGGCAAAGGCAACAAGCACCGGATCGTGCCTGTCGGAAAGTCGGCGCTCGCGGCAGTGGAGCGGTACCTGGGCAACGGCCGGCCGCAGATGCTGAAGGGGCGCGCGAGTCCATACCTGTTTGTGACCAATCGCGGCGGGGCGATGACGCGGCAATGTTTTTGGACTCTGCTTGGAGCCTACGGCAAAAAGGCTGGGATTTTCCACAACCTGACGCCCCATGTGTTACGGCATACGTTCGCGACGCATTTGCTGGAGGGCGGCGCCGATTTGCGAAGCCTGCAGAGTATGTTGGGGCACGCCGATATATCCACGACACAGATTTATACCCATGTGGTGCGTTCGCGGTTGCGGAGGACCGTGGACGAGCATCATCCGCGAGCTTGATCGGATTCGACGAACGCGAGAGCACAGGGGCCGCCGCGACGGTTTTGCGGCCGGTCACAAGCGGGGCCAACCCGGTCCTGCGCCTTCCCTGAGGAGAGGGAAACGATGAGCGATTACATGTTTATGCTCGAGAGCCACCTGAGCGCTGACCAGAGCCGGGCGGTTACCGAGATCCAAACGGCTGCGACGCACGCGAACCTGAACGTGTTTCTGACCGGCGGAGCGATGCGCGACATGCTGGGCGGATTTCCGATCGTCGAGATTGATTTCACCATCGAGGGCAATGCTCTCAAGGTGGCGCAGGCGGTGGCGAAAAAGAGCGGCGCGAAGATTGTATTCGAGGACGATAACCGGAAACTGGCGCATCTGGTGTTTCCGAGCGGCGTGCACGCCACGGTTGGCATGGCGCGCCAGGAGAAATATTCCAAGCCCGGCACCAAGCCGTCGGTGCGTCCTGCCACGATTCACGAGGATCTGCGCGGGCGCGACTTCACCATCAATTCCATCGCTCTCTCGCTGAATCCGGCGTCGCGGGGCCTGCTGCTCGATCCGAACAACGGAGTCGGCGATCTGGAACGCAAGGAACTGCGGGCAGTGAGCAATTACACGCTGTACGACGATCCCATTCGTTTGTTGCGGCTGATGCGATTTAAGGTGCGGCTCGGGTTCACTATCGAAGAGCGAACCAAGATGCAGTACGACAATGCTCGCGAGGCGCAACTGGAAACGCGCATCACGCCGCCGGATTTGCTCGAAGAGCTGCGGCACATCGCCAACGAACCCAACTGCGCCGACATCATCAAGGTGCTGGAAGAAGAGAAGCTGCTGCATCTCTATTCGCCGGATCTGGCGGGCGCCAAGCTGAATCATCCGGGACTGCAAAAGCTGCAGAAGGCCAGGCAACTGGTGCCGTTCGGCATCGATATCCATCTGGAGAGCATGGGGTTGTTCCTCTACTTTCTGACCGAGAAAATGCCCGCCAAGGATCGTCTGGCGTTCACCAAGAATATCGGGCTGAGCCGGCGGGAAGTGGATCAGTGGCAAAAGCTGGAGGCCAAGGGGAAGAAGCTGGAGAAGGAATTAAAGTCGGCCAAGCTGCAGAAGCCTTCGAAAGTTTACCAGGCTTTGGTGGAGGCTCCTGGCGATCAGATTTTGTTCTTGCTGGCGCATTCTTCCGAGCGCCTGGTGCACGATCGCATCAAGAATTATTTGCAGAAGTATTTGCCGAGCGCGCAGGAGGTCACCGAACGCGACGTTGTTGCGACCGGTGTGAAGCCCGGAACGCCGAAGTACCAGAAAGCGCGCGAGGAGATGATCCTCACCAAACTGGACGCGCGTCCCAAGAAAATTCCGCCGCCGGTGGAAGCGCCGCCGGGCCCTGGTTCGCCTCCGTCTGGGGGAGGGCCGGGAAGACCATCGGGTCAAGGTCCTGGAAGGCCACCGGGACCGGGACCGGATCGCCCACCGGGGCAAGGTCCAGGCCGTCCGCAGCCTTCGGGTCCGGCGCGAGCGCCGGCGATGGCGCGAAAATCGATGTAAGCGAGTGTGCTGGTTCTTGCGTCCAAGTCGCCGCGGCGTCAGCAGATCTTGCGTGACGCCGGACTGCCGTTCGGTGTACGTTCGGCCGATGTTTACGAAGAGCGCGAGCCCGGGGAGTCAGCGATCGATTATGTGCGCCGCCTGGCGGAAGAGAAAGCTCTAGCGGTGCCGATGTACGCGAGTGAAGTCGTACTGGGCGCCGATACCGTGGTTGTGATCGACGGCGAGGTGCTCGAAAAGCCCAAGAGCGAAGCGGATGCCGCGAGAATGCTAGGCCTGCTGTCGGGCCGGGAGCACGAAGTCATTACGGGCATCTGTTTGCACTCCATTACGCGCACGATCGTGGACACCGCAACCACTCGAGTTCACTTCGTTCCACTGACGCCCAAAGAGATCGCAGCCTACGTGGCAACCGGCGAGCCGATGGACAAAGCCGGCGGTTACGCAATCCAGGGGCTGGCTGCGAAATTCATCGATCGGATCGAGGGTTGCTACTTTAATGTGGTTGGATTGCCGGTGGCGCTGGTGTATCGGCATCTAAAAGAGCTAAGATAGGACCATTCGCGCCGTTCCTTGCGCGCTTCTGCTGGCGGCCGTGCAGTTGCTAGAAGCGCAAACCATCTTTAATCCTGCTCCTTCGCGTATCGTCGGCCAGGCCGTCTTGCAACAGCAGGGAGTGCTGACTGCAATCGCGCCGAATCTCGTCGAGGGCAGGGAATTCGACAATCCGCAGGCGATTGCATTGGATACGACGGCCAATCCCCCGATTCTCTATGTCGCCGATTTCGGCAACAACCGGGTGCTGGCGTGGAAGAATGCGTCCGCTTTCACTAAGGGCGACTTCGCGGATCTAGTAATCGGGCAGCGCGATCTATTATCGACGGGTCCGGAAGGGCCGAGCGCGGACCTGAGCACCGGGCTCTCGTCACCGGTCGCGGTGGCTGTCGATTCCTCCGGAAATCTGTACGTCGCCGATGCGCGCAACAATCGCGTGCTGCGATTTCCACGGCCCTTCGCGCAGACGGGCGCGTTACTGGCGGTGGATCTGGTCATCGGCCAGGCGGATCTGAGCAGCAGTTCGGTGAATGGAGGGGCCGCGGCTCCATCGGCAAGCACGCTGGCGTTGAGCAGCAGCGGAGGCGTTTTTCGCGCGGGGCTCGCGTTCGATGCACAAGGGAATCTGTGGGCGTCCGATCCGGGGAACAATCGCGGGTTGCGATTTCCGGTAAGCGAACTGGGCGCAGGTGCTTCCAACCAGCCGCCGGCTGATTTGGTTCTGGGGCAGAACGATTTCTCAACGAGCGCGCTCGCGCCCGATCCAACACGCAGCGGAAAGAATTATCTATTCCAGCCTGCGGGGCTGGCCTTCGATCCGGCCGGACGGCTTTTCATCGCCGACAGTGCGAATCGGGTGGTGGTCTACACGCCACCGTTCGCAATTGGCGAGTCCATCGCGCGGATTATGGGCGTGGTGACCACGGCCAATGCTGCTCCCGTGAGTGCCAGTACGCTCGGCGCCGCACAATCGGTGTTCTTTGTCGGAGACAATCCGTATGTCGTCGACACGGGCAATGCGCGTATTTTGGGGTACGCTCCGTTCGCGCAGTGGCCCGCGGAAAGCACGGCGTTTTCCCCACCGGCCAATGTCGTGATCGGTCAGACTGGCTTTCAATCCTCGCAATCGAACGAAGGCCTGGCGCGGCCGAACGCGGCGACCCTGGCAGGCCCGGTGGGTGCGGAATTCGACGGAACCGGGCAGCTATACGTCGTGGATTCGGGGAACAATCGAGTGCTGGCGTTTCCCGAGTCGGGTGGCGCGTTCACTGCTGCCACGCGCGTCCTCGGGCAACTCGATTTTCAGTACAACTCACTCAACCTGATCGATGGGCGCGAAGTGGGGTTCAGCGGCAACACGGGATCGTGCAGCATTGGCGGCGCTCTTCCGTTTTTCTTAGGAGGCAGCGCTGTGATCGACGCATCCGCCACTCCTCCGCACTTGTACATCGCCGATCCGCTGAACAATCGGATCTTGGGATACCGGGATTACCGCAAGGTGAACGCAAACGCACTGGCCGATCTGGTGATTGGGCAGCCCGACTTGATGACGGCGCTGGTGAATTATCCGAGCAACAGTCCAACGCAGGCGAACGCGCAGGGGCTGTGGTCGCCGGAAGGGCTGGCGGTGGACGCGAAGGGGAACCTGTATGTTGCCGATGCCTGCAACGCACGCGTGGTCCGCTTTCCCGCGCCGTTCGCGCAAACAGCGGGCGTGATGCCGAGCGCCGATCTCGCGCTGGGGCAGGCCAGCTTGTTTGGGCAGCCGCTCAAAGATACCAGCATCCAGAATCTGACGAGCGCTTACGGCCTGGCGTTCACGTCCGCGGGAGGCCTGGTTGTTTCCGATACGCTCGCGAATCGAATTCTCTATTTTCAGAAGACCGCCAGCGGCGATTTTGCGACCGGCGAATCGGCGAGCAACGTTTTCGGACAGCCGGATTTCGCGTCATCGCTCGCCACCGTCCTGAACGGGCCGCATCTGATCGCGACGGATGCGAACGATCAGTTGTATGTCGCCGATACGGGCAACAATCGCATCGCGGCGCTGCCTAGCGTACCGACGGCCGGTAACAATCCGCCGGTGCTCTTTGCAGTCCCGCAGTTGACGAATCCGTACGGCGTGTTCGTGAATCAGGCAACGGGGGAAATTTGGGTGGCCAACACGGGCGGCAACCAGTTGCTGCGTTTCGCAAGCAGCGCCGCCATCATTACGAACGGCGCGCCGAGTGCCACGCTCGGGGTGTTCGGACCGGTCTCGCTGGCGCTCGATCCATTCGGCAATCCGATCATCGCCGAGGGCGCGACCAATCGCGTGTCGTTTTACTATCCGGCGATCGACTACACAACGTCGGCGGGCGGCGTGCCGGATCGATTGTCGGGTAACGCGGCGAATTTCTTCGGGCGATTTGCTCCGGGAATGCTCGCGACGATTTTCTCGTTCCCGCAGGCGCCATTTGGGTCGCAGACGGCTTCGTTTGCAAGCTCGCCGGTTCCAACAACGCTCGGCGATGTGCAGGTGACGGTGGGCGGAACGCCCGCTCCGATGACGCTGGTTTCGCCAGGCCAGATCAACTTTCAGGTTCCAGAAGCGACGCCGACGGGAGTGCTCCAGGAGATTCAAGTGGACCAGGTGTCAACCAGCCAAGTTCTCGCGAGCTGGCTGTTCCGCATCGATGCCGAGTCGCCCGGGTTGTTCACGGTGGATGGCAGTGGATCGGGGCAGATTGCGGCGCTGAACCAGGATGGTTCCCTCAATAATGGCGCGAATCCGGCCACGGCCGGCAGCGTGGTGACGTTGTATGCCACCGGCCAGGGTCTCGCCGCCGGAATGCCGCTGGATGGCCAGCCGGCGGAGGGTTTGGTTGAGACGCCTGAGACGCCGCAGGTGTTCATCAATTCGGAATACGTACCTGCGGGAGACGTGCTGTTCTCGGGCTTGGCGCCGGGGTTTGCGGGATTATGGCAGATCAACGTCCGGGTTCCCTCGGACGTGCCTCCGGGCGACGTGCTTGTCTTCATTACCTACGGAGGGATCAACAGCATTTTGGATCCAAACGGGATTCGGAGGCTGACCACGATCAGCACCACGCCATAAAGGCCGGAGGTGCGCTGGCCGATCAGTTGTGATAGGCGGTAGTGCATTGAAAACGGATACACTTCGGGACGTGCAGGCCGAGTTTCTGGCGAGCCTGAACCATGAGCTGCGCACACCCCTCAGCGGCATCCTGGGCATGACGGACCTCCTGCTTGAGACCTCGCTAACAGAAGATCAGCGGGAATACGCGGGCGCCACCCGAGTCTGCGCGGAGAGCCTGCTCGAAATCCTGAACGTCACGTTGGAGTATTCGGCGCTCACCGCGAACCAGGTTCGTCTGGAGGAAGTGGAGTTTTCCGCGCGCGACACGCTGCAGGGCGTGGTGAACGAATTCGGCCTCAAAGCACAAGTGAAGGGGCTGAGGATGACCGGCGCCTGGGATGCGAGTTTGCCGGAAGTGGCGGTGGGCGATCCCCTGCGGCTTCGCCAGATCCTGTGGCACTTGGTGGGAAACGCGGTCAAGTTCACCAGGGAGGGTCAGGTAGAAGTGCGGGCTTCGGCGGCTGTTTCCGATGCGCGACAGACCATGCTGACCATCGAAGTACGCGACACCGGTATTGGAATTCTGCCCGAGCAGCTCAACCGGATCTTCGAAAGTTTCCGCCAGATCGAAACGGGGCTGTCGCGAAGTCACGGAGGGTTGGGGCTGGGGCTGGCGGTGACTCAGAAGCTGGTGGAGTTGCTGGACGGAACGATTCTGGTGGTGAGCGAACTCGGCCGGGGGAGCGTTTTCACGGTCCATGTACCGCTGCGGGTTCCGTCGAGTGCGGAAGCCCGCCCAGTTGAGACCCGCAAGAGCCGCGGGCGCGTTCTTGTGATCGACGACAACAGCGTGGCACAAACCATCGCGAGCCATGCGCTGCGAAGGCAATCGTACGAAGTGCAGTGCGCGGGCGACGGTTTGGAGGCGCTGGATGCGGCATCGAAGTCGCACTTCGATGTCATCCTGATGGATCTGCAGATGCCTGGTTGGGACGGATTCGAGACGGCCGCCCGCATTCGACAACTCGCGGATTATCGGGAAACCCCGATTATCGCGGTGACGGCCAACTGTTCCGACGAGAATCGCGCGCGATGCGCCAGTTGCGGGATGCAGGACTTCTTAGCCAAGCCGGTGCGGACCAGGGATCTGGTGCAGGCGGTGGAGAAATACCTGGAGCAGGAAGCGATCGTGAGCTGAGCGGAAGCTCAATCCTTCATCGATTGTTTGAAGTTGCGAATTCCTTCGCCGAGCCCTTTAGCAAGCTCCGGGATCTTGCTGGAACCGAACAAAAGAACGGCCAGAACCAGGATCACCAGCAGTTCCGGCATTCCGATACTCTCAAGCATTTGCGTTGCTCCTTCTTCTCTCTAAAGCTATCTTACTGAAGGACGTATGCCATGTCCAGGTCGGTTACAATGAGACTTGTTCCGGCTTGACAGTTCCCACGTCTACCGCGCCGAACGGCTGGAGCAATTCTCCTGGATGCACCACGGCTTCGGCACACGGCTGAGCGCGGGATGGCCCGACGCCGAGCGATTGGCCACTGCGAAGCAAGTTCACTCAGATCAAGTGTTGAAGGCCACGCAGCCTGGTCACTGTGGCCCAGGTGACGCTCTTATTTCCGATGAGCCGGGTGTGACTGTCGCAATTCGAACCGCCGACTGTCTGCCAGTGGTCATTGTGGACCCACGAACACGGGCCGTGGCTGCCGTTCACGCCGGGTGGCGCGGCGTCGTTGCCCAGATCGCGCCGAAGGCAGTGGAAGCGATGCGTTTGGAATTTGGCAGCCGGCCGGAGGATCTTGAGATCGCGATCGGTCCCGGGATTGGTCCGTGCTGTTTCGAGGTGGGACCGGAAGTGGCGGTGCAATTCCGCGATTTCTTCCCAGAACGAAACGACTTAGAGACGCGTGCGCGGGTGGATTTGGTGGAGACGATCACTCGGCAGCTGAGACGAAATGGCGTCACTACGAGTCAAATCAGCACTTCGGGGCTATGTACCTTCTGCGATGCGAGGCTTTTCGAATCGTACCGCAGGGATAAGGAAAACGCAGGCAGGATGGTAACGGCAGTAGGTAAATTACTGATTTAAAAGAGGGCACAGGAATTGCGCCCTCTTCCAGATATCTGCGTTAGGCGGCGTGTACAAGGATGTCTTCAAGCGAATCGGATCCTTCTTCCTGGTTCCGGTCCGCGATTTCCTGGCACTGGATGCAGTAGGCTGCCCACGGCACGGCGTGTAAGCGCTTGATACTAATGTCCTCTTCGCAATGCATACACACACCGTATGTGCCTTCGTCGATGCGATGGAGCGCCGCGCGAACATTCCGTAAAAGGTTGGACTCGCGATCTAAATTGCGAATCGCAAGCTCCCGTTCAGCGGCATTCTGGACTTCATCCAACGCGTCCGGGCTCTTCTCGATTGCGATACCGTCACGGTTCCGTAATACCTGCGCCAACTCAGCCTGTTTAGTTTCCAGGACTTCTTTGAATTTGTTTAGTTCGGTCTTCGTCATTGGGTTAACTCTCCTTCTTCTTATTAGTTACTTCACTTCAACTGTCAATTCGTTTAGACGTGCAAAGCTCTCGAAAGGTTCAAGACGTTACAGCAAATTACTGAACTATGATGAACTCTAGAGCTTAACGGCCCATGGCAGCGCTCATCGGCCGGAGAGGTTCGCAGTCGGGCTCTCAAGATCATACCACATCCGCTGAGCAATTCAAGTGCCAGGTTGCGTTTTGTCCCGCCGGCGCTCGGGAGGGCTACAGGTTTCCACCCTAGATGTCCTCTCACGCCTAACATTTGTGTCATATCGACCTTCAGCATGCAAACGTTTATGGTCAGCCTTCGAAAAAAGGCGACACCAAAGCTACTCGTTCTCTGATGTATACTGATTACCTTCCGGCCAGTAGATATTTCTGACTGCTTGAAACCGGCCACCCAAGCGGCTAACCTCAACCATGCGGGCGTCACCTGCTTCAAAGTCACATGGTGCAAGGTGGGCCGCATCATTAGTTCCTCTCGTCTTTTTCGGCTTGGGATGGGCGATGCTTCCGCAAGCAGGCCTCGAAGACGACGAAGCGTTGTTTGCGGCGCCTCTCATTCATACGACGGCGCACTCGCCCGCGGCAGCCGTCTTTTCCGTCCACGTTTTCCACAAGCAATTGCCTTTGATGCTTTTGAGCTATCTGGGGACTCTAAAAACTTGGCTGTACTTTTCAATCTTCCTGATCGCGCGTCCCTCCTTGCTGGCGGTTCGTTTGCCAGTTCTCATAATAGGTAGCCTGACGGTCTCACTCTTCATTTGGTTACTGGAAAGAACCAACGGGCGGGTGGTGGCCTTTGTTGGCGGATTGCTGCTAGCCACCGACACCATGTTTCTGTTCACGACTTGCTACGACTGGGGACCGGTCGCGTTGCAGCATCTGCTCACGCTGGCGGGTCTCGCGATGATGATCGAGTTCGCGCGGCAAGGGAGGCGATGGACGCTGCTGCTCGGGTTCTTCTGCTTCGGACTCGCGCTGTGGGACAAGGCACTCTTCCTGTGGATATTCAGCGGACTGGTTGTCGCCACGCTTGTGATCTTTCCGCGCGAGCTGTGGGCGCGCTGCTCCCTGAAGAACTTTGGACTAGCTGCCGCAGGGTTGTGTCTGGGCGCACTTCCGCTAATTGCGTACAATGCTGCTTCGAATCTGGCGACATTGCGCAGCAATTCGTCGTTCGACGTCGCCCAACTTCCCAGCCGGGTACATGCGCTGCGGATCACCTGGGATGGCGAGATCCTGTGGGGCTACATGGTTCACGCGCCGTGGTCGCCTGGCGCGCCGCGAGTTCCTGGGACGATGCTGGAACGGATGTCCGGCGTTGTGCATTCGCTTGGGGGATTTCGCTATCACAATCAGCTGGAACCTGCGTTCTGGGTGGCGCTGGCGCTGGTGCCGCTGCTTTGGTTTACTCAGGCGCGCAGGCCGTTGTTGTTCTGCCTGATCGCGATGGCGGTGGCCTGGTTTCAGATGGCGATCACGAAAGATGCCGGGTTGAGCGCACATCACGTGGTGCTGCTGTGGCCGTTCCCGCAGTGGTTTCTGGCGGTGGCGCTGGTAGAAGCGTCGCGGTGGAAGGCGCTTCGATGGAGGAGGATCGGGGTGGTGGCGCTGACGGCTGCGATGGTTTTTCTGATCGGCGAAAATCTGCTGTTGACGAACGAATATTACTACCAGCTGACGCGCTATGGGGCGCTGGGCAGTTGGAGCGACGCGATCTACAAGCTGTCTGATGAGGTGAGCGCGATGCCGGCCGATCACTTTGAGATTGACGATTGGGGCATCGCGAATGGGCTGGCAGTGTTGCGCGGAGGACGCGCGTCAATGGTGCTGGTAAACGAACCGTTTGCGGCGGGAGCGGGATGGACGGACGATGTTTGGATCGGCCACACACGCGATTACGAGCAACGCGTCGGCGTGAATGATCGAGTGGTTCAGGCGGCGCGCGCGGCGGGGTTTGAGAAGCGGCTCATCAAGACGGTGCCGGATCGCAATGGGCGTGCGGTGTTCGAGATTTTCCGATTTGAGCACTAGACTGACAGGGCCGACGTGGGCGTCCGCCCCACGGATTGCATCGAGCGCGCGATTCGCTGGGTGCGTATGATGCTGCGCTATCAATGGGCCTGGGAGCGCCGCCAGGCAAAATACCCGTCCAAGACTTCGAGCTTCTGAAGATTCGGAACATCAATGGCTTTGGACGGATCGTCCAGGTTCATCACTTGCGCGCTCGTGTTGGTAAACGCCGGCCAGTTCGGCAGCCCAACTCCGTTGGGATCGCCCTTTTTGGCGAAGTTCACCCAGTAGGAAGAGATTTCGTCCACCACCGTGTGATCGGACGCCGTCGCGGGCATGGCGGGCGTGAAGTTACCAAAAACGTACGCGATTTCGCCGGCGTGGGCCGCGCCCCAATCCTTGAACGCCGGCGTATTAGGATAATTTGGCCGATGGCTGAAATAGTATACAAACACCTTGCCCTTGCCGGTCTTCGCTTGCAGCCGAGCCCAGGTCCACGTTGGCCAGGCAAAAGTAGCGTCACGGAACATGTCGCGCGAGGAACGGAGAGCTTCCGCGTCCGTTGCGCCGGGATAAGCGGCCAAAATCTTGTCCGCATACTCACCATAGCCCGCGTGGATGTTCTTTTGATAGGCATCGGCCTTGGCGAACGGCACAAAAAGCGCGCCCTCGTCGGAATTGGTGCCGATCAGCACGGCGGTGTCGTTGTAGCGCTTTGCTTCGTATAGCTTGTACTGATCGCCCAGCAGCGCATAACCGTCGAAAATAGGCCAAGCGGTTCCCAGACCCGGAGGCGAGTTCTTCAGGATCTGTTCCGCGGACTTCTTGCGCGCATCGGCAATGGAAGCGGCGCCCAGTTTGGTGAGAAAAGCCGTGCCGTTCTTCTCGGCCGCGGCAAGGGAATCCATATTCTCGCCGCCTTCGTTGCCCGCCTGCCGCTCTGGACCAAAGTTTCCGCCGCTTTCCGAGATGGCGCCGTGGAACAACCCCTTCGCGAGCGGCGATGCCGACAGCATGCTCACCGAAATTCCGCCGGCCGATTCACCGAAAATCGTGACGCGGCTCGGGTCGCCTCCGAAAGCGGCGATGTTGCGCTTCACCCACTGCAATCCGGCGATCTGGTCCAGCAGACCGTAATTGCCGGAATGGCCGCCTTGTTCCCGCGTGAGCTCGGGATGTGCCATGAAGCCCAACGCACCCAGGCGGTACGCCACGCTCACCAAGATTACGCCTTTCTTCGCGAGGTTCATCCCGTCATAGAGGGACATGGAAGTGCCGCCGATGGTGAATCCTCCGCCATAAATCCAGACCATCACCGCCAGCTTTTCGTTCGCCGACTTCGCGGGCGTCCAGACGTTGAGGTAGAGGCAATCCTCATTCGTCGCGACGGATTCCATCCCAAGATCCTTGTTCACGATGGGAACTTGCACGCAGGCGGGTGCAAATTTGTCGGCGGTGCGTACTCCGGTCCAGTCCGTCGGCGGCTGGGGCGCGCGCCAACGCAAATCGCCGAGAGGGGGCGCGGCGAACGGAATGCCTTTGTAGACCGCAACGCCGTCTTCCATGGTGCCCTGGACCATGCCTGACTGGGTCTTAACGGGTTTCGGCGCATCGGCGAATGCTGAAGACGCGTATGCGAGTGCGGCCACGACGGCCGAGAAATTCCTGAGGGTTTTCATTGGTTCACCGGCCTACAGTTTAATTCATTTCTAGGGCCGGATTCCCATTTCCGAGCGGCACTAGCCGGATTAATTGATGCGCGCGGCGGCTTTGGCGGGAGCGGCGTGCGCGCTGTTGATCAATTGCTCGAGCTGTTGTTCCGGGATGGCGAGCGAAATGTTGGTGATGTTGCCGGATGCGGTGGCCTGCAGGGTATCGAGTAGCGTGGCTACTTGCCCGGCGGTTGGATTTTGCTGCTTGTTCAACTGAACCAGCGAGGCGAAGAACTTCACCACGTCGACCAGTGCTTGGGCGTCCTTTTCGGAGCGCGTGACGGCTTCGGCGGAAATGGTGACGGTATCGCCAAAACGGATGCCGCCGCTGGCCTGGTTGATGGCCGCGAATAAATTGCCCTGCATGGCGCCGCCCAGATTCGCATTGGGAATGGCGGATGAAAAGTTCGACAGCGGGACCAGCGTGACGAACCAGAAATCCTTGCCGGAACTGGCGGTTTGGGCTTTGGTCAGGATTGACACGTCAGGCCCTGAGTTGCTCTGCATGCGGCCGATGGCGGCCTGGACGGAAGTGAGGTCGCCAACCAAAGCGGTGGAGGGATTCAAGAATGCGATGCCAGTTGCCAATTGCGCCGCGGACGCCGCTGGGGTGGTCACGACGTTGACGCCTTGATAAGGCACCACCGTGCCGCCGTTGGCCACAGCTACACTTGTGATCTTCGCTATGTTGAACGTGCCGTGCGCAGAGACGATCCAGCGGTTGTC
>DATHMO010000205.1:0-9598 GCA_035486995.1 Bryobacteraceae bacterium | reverse complement strand
CTTGTCAAGTAGCATTCTACACAGGTATGCTACGGACATGGCGGCGGAGCTGAAGCTTTCTCATACGGCGGCGATGATCCTCAAGGCGATTGACGCCGGACACGTCTACGGGTTCGGGGTGATGGAAGTGACGGGCCTGCCGAGCGGCACGGTTTATCCGGCGATGCGGCGCCTGGAACGCGACAGCCTGATCCGCTCGCGCTGGGAGAAACAATCGATCGCCGACGCGGAGCTTCGTCCGGCGCGCAAATACTACACGCTCACAGCGTCGGGCCGGGTGACGCTCGAAGCCGCGGAAAAACGCTACCCCTTGATCGCGAAACTGATTCCTGCTCCCATAGGTGAAAAGGCATGAACCTGGCGGCGCTTCATCTTGCGATACTCCGAAGCGCGGCTGTGCTGGTGCCGGAAACGCAGCGCGCGGATTGGCTGGCCGAGTGGCGAAGCGAACTCTGGTACGCCGGGCGCGATTCCCATGGACGAAACGTCACGGTGTTCTGCATGGGCGCATTCCGGGACGCGTATTGGCTGTGGCGCGACGATCCCTGCCCTGACCGCTCTTCCCTCCTCACGGAATCGCCAACCCGATGCCTCGTGCTGCTCGCTGCGCTTGGCGCGATCTGCTTTGGAATCGCATTGCTTCTGCCGGCCGCGCGACCGGTGCTGGTGGGTGCGTTGTATCCGCGAAATCTGGTGATGCTGACTCCCGCCGGACAACTGGCGCCAGATGTCACCAATGGTTTCTTTGATCCCTTCCCTACGGTCTCCCGCGAGCAATTCGAATCGCTGAAGACGAATAACGCCGGCCAGTTTACCGATCTCGCATTTTACGAGCCGGCTGTCGATCGGCGAATCCATCTGCCCGCGCAGACCCTGGGTTTCGTCGTAGGACGATTGCGTTATGACACTTTGCGGAACAGCCAGTATCGCTTTGTGCGGCTCCGAGACCGCTCTTGGGGATTGGCTTGGGCTGTGCTGATGTGTTTCGCATTTGCTTGCGTGATGCTCCGCGCCATGATGTCCTATCCGCCAGGAGGCCATCCGCGGAGAATCGGACCGCGCAGAGGTTTGTTCCTGGCGGCGAAAACTTTGTTGATTCTGCCGATCGTCATTTTCGGTTCGCTGGATCTGGGGAGCTTCGGCAAATCGATTTCACCGATTTTCATCCATTTTGCTTTCATCGGCAGCCTGATCGCCGCGCGCTGGATGCTGGCCGACCAACGGAAGCGCTGTCCGGTCTGTCTGCGGCTGCTGGCCAACCCGGTGCGCATCGGAGAATCGTCGCACATTCTTCTCGAGTGGCACGGCACGGAACTCATGTGCCGGCGCGGGCACGGAATGCTCTATGTGCCCGAATGGCCGCCGATCTGGACTAGCCGGCAGCGCTGGCTGGAGTTCGATCCATCGTGGGGCGCATTCTTTCCCTAGAACGGATAGTGCGCTTCGCCTTGCTGAATCGTGACCCACTTGAGCACGGTGAGTTCGTCCATGGACCACTGGCCGCCCTCGCGCCCCATGCCTGAATCCTTAACGCCGCTAAACGGCCCATGCGGTTCATCGTGAACCGTGGAGCCATTGATGTGCACGGAACCCGATTCAAGTTCGAGGGCGCAGCGCATGGCAAGCTGCAAGTCGTTGGTGATCACGGCGGACGTGAGACCGTAGCGAGTGTTGTTCGCCAGTTGGATGGCATCGGTGGCGTTCTTGGCTTTAGTCACGCTGGCCACCGGTCCGAAAAGTTCTTCTTGGAAGATCGGCATGGAGGCCGTTACGTCCGCCACCACAGTTGGCTGGAAGAAATGCCCTTCGTAGGTGCCGCCGCAAAGCACGCGCGCGCCCTCAGCTTTCGAGGTCTCGATCCGGCTCGCTATGAAGGGGCACTGCGAAGCACGAATGAGCGGACCGATCACCGTGTGCGGGTCGCGCGGATCGCCGACCTTAAGAGCTTTCACTTTCGCTACGAACAGATTCAGAAACTCTTCGTAGACCGGCTCCTCGACAATGATGCGCGATCCCGCCATGCAGATTTGCCCCTGGTGCATAAACAGACCGAAGGCCGCGGTGTCGACAGCGTACTTCAGGTTGGCGTCCTTCATCACCAGAAGCGGGCTCTTGCCGCCCATTTCCAAGTCGAACTTTTTGCCCCGGCGTGCGCATTCCACCCCAATCTGCCGGCCGACGGCTGTAGAGCCGGTAAATAGAATCGCCTTGACGCGCGGGTCGCTGTAAAGCGCTGCACCCAACGTCGGGCCATCGCCGGTCACCACGTTCAGAACTCCCGGCGGCAGTCCTGCTTTGTCGAAGATCTCGGCGATCTTCAAGCCAACCAGTGAAGTTTCTTCCGACGGCTTCAATACGAAGGTGTTGCCGGCCGCCAGCGCCAGAGCGACTTTCTTGGTGGCCAGAATCAAGGGGAAATTGAAGGGCGCGATTCCTCCGACGACACCCAGCGGCCTCCTAATCGCCATCGAAATGCGGCCAGGAATATCGCAGGGTATGGTCTGTCCCATAATGCGACGGCACTCGCCGGCCGCGGATCGAAGGAGACCAACAACGAATGAAACCTCGAACTGCGATTTGCCGAAGGTGGCTCCGCCTTCATCGATGAGAAGGTCGACCACCTCGGCGCGCATGGATTCGAGAACGTCCGCCGCTCGGATCAAAATCAACTCACGCTCGGAAGGTAGCGTGTTTCCCCACACGTCCTTGACGGCGTAAGCGGCGTCGATGGCATGAGTCATATGTTCCGGGCGCGCCATGAAGACTTTAGAAAACGCCTTGCCGCTCGCCGGGTTGACCACCGGCGTCATGGCCGCCGGCTCGACTTCGATCATGTGTCCGTTGATATATGGTGTCGTCATGGTTCATCAGCCTATCACGAGCGGCGGAGGTCTGGGATCGTTACTGGGGAGACATGTGGAATCGGCCATAATACGCGGCTTTGCCGATCACATGGCCGTCCATAGCCTTCAACAAATCCTCGCGCGTAGTGCTAGCCGGCAAATCCAGTTTGGTATCCAACGCATAAAACTCGAAGACGTAGTGATGGATCGGGCCAGGTCCGGCGCCAGGTCCGAAATAGCCGGGCGTTCCTCTTCGCGCCGCGATGCCGGGACCATTGCGAGTGCCATCGGGCAGATCGCCTGTGCCCAATCCTTCGGGCAAGCCCTTCGCAGTGGCCGGGATGTTGAATGCGGACCAATGGAGCGTGTCCTCGGTCGTCTTGTTGGTGGAATTCTCTACGTCGTGAAAGATCACTGCGTAGGTTTGAACGGTGTCGGGCATCGGGATCGATTGCGGGCCCAGGTTCCAATGAAATTCGAAGTCGGGAGATTTGTTGTCGCCACGGCCGGAATATTTCATCGGCACTTCGCCGCCGTCAGCCCAAGCGTTGCTGGTTACCGACAGGACGGGACGCGGCGGAGGCGGACCTCCTGGTCCTTTGGGTTGACCCATCAGAAGCGCGGCCGGCGCCAGAAAAACGATAGCCGAAAGAAATTGTCGTCGAAGATTCATTTGTTGTTCTCCTATTGCGGGTTGAATTTGAACACTTTGGGTCAGTCGACCGAACATCACGGCGCGTTGTATCGCTGCTCTTCTTGTTGGAAACGCTCGCCGAGCCTCGCCGGTTACGGGCGCGGGCTTGAAAATCGGCAACCCGCCGTCAATGGCCCGGTGGACCATCGTCTTGTATGCTATACGTTGCCTGGCACAAAAGACAACTCGCGCAAGGTGCCTCAAATTGAGCAGGCCTAGCGCGAAGAGCGAGGTTTCGTCTGGGCAGGCCAGTGGTATCGCAAATTCGGGAAGTGGTCTAAAATCAAGGAAGCACGACATGTCGGGGCGTAGCGCAGCCTGGTAGCGCACCTGCCTTGGGCGCAGGGGGTCGGGCGTTCAAATCGCCCCGCCCCGACCAATAGAATCATATAGTTAGAGCCGTCCCCCTCATCTCACGTTTCAGCGTCTGTAGTCGGAATTGTAAATGCACGATCCCTCTGCATCTGTGCGCAGCAGCCACGTGGCAGTGAAATTTTTGCGGCAAAAGTGTCCGACGCGGTCCACGGAAAGTAGTTTCGAGCCCGAACCTTCCTATCCACCGGTCGATGTTCAAGATCATCGCGAGTTTTCCGACAGAACGAGGGGCCGGCATTTGTGCCGAAGTGTAAGAAGAACCCCGACGGAACTGGCCAGACCAAAGGTGTCCAGCGGCATCTTCGAGTCGAAAAAATGAGGCCCATTTAGGCAGCTGCATCGAGAGGGGCCGGAACGTAGAGATCCGCACGGGACGCTGCCGTTTCCTCAAAGCAAGCCGTGTTCTGCAAGGATTCGGTCCGTTGTCTCGCAACCTCCTTTACCAAGTGCGAATCATGATGCAATCCGCCCAGAACCAGCTTTGATCTGACGCTACCGCTCGACGAAAATCAAAGTGATCGCTTTAAGAAATGAGTAACTTTAAGACAGAGTCCTCCAAACATCCGAAGAGGCTGGGTAGCTCTCCAAGAGAGGGAATTCCTGAGGTCCACATTGACGGCTTGGGCATGATCCAGCTCCCGGTGGAGGTTCAGAATCACGGCTTGCGCCACCTCCAGCTCCAGCATTTTTTGCTGCATTGGATCGCGGCTGACAGGCACTGAATTCGGTTGCTCGACATGCTCTGTGCACGGGGCTAGGCCCAACCCGAGAGATTGAATGATCGCTTCGGCTCGCCCCGGCGAAGGCACTTCGAACTCCGCCGCCAAGCTCCCGCCGCGCCGCAGTTCTTCGATCAACTGCACTGGCAGCTCAAGAGAAACAGTGTTCACGCCTTCCTTAAGATGGACGATCGCAGAACCGTTCTGGGATGGCGCCGGCGGAGCCCACGGCGTTAGCGCTTCAAAGTCCGACGTCCAGGTCCACAGCAATTGTCCTTGCCGGTCGTAAAGCTGCAAGCTATGAAAAATCACGATGCCAGGGTGGCCACTGGGGTGAAACTCGAGGTTGGTAGCGGTCCGATCCTGCGCCGGCCAATCTAACTTCACTCGTTGTAGCTCCGCGCCAAAACGAAATGGCATCGAAATAAAGCTGCGTTGGGAGGGCTGCCAGCGGACCATGGATCGCCCCACTGGGGCGGTTGGAGAAGGATGCCGTGAATCAGCGCAGAAATATGCCTTGCCAGACGCGGCTGGTGCGCCATGTACGGTACGATAGTCAGCCAGCATGTCGGCAATAGCGCGAACCTTCGAGGCGGATAAGTGCCGATGGACGCGAGCCAAGGATTCCCGGTCCGCATCCAGCTCCCTTAATCGAGCCAGAACATGCAGCGCTTCGGGGCGGCACAGAAAACCGTTCACGCCGTCTTGGATTCGATCATGAAAACTGCCTAGATCTGTTGCGAGCGTGGGAATGGCAAGTTCGAAAAGTTCTTGTAGTGTGAAACTGAACGTCTCAGGGACCACGGACGGCAGCAGAGCTAGATGCGGTCCGATTTTACCGAGCAGCTCTGGCAGGGAATCCCATCGATACTCTCGGATGATCGTGATGCTGGAGTCGGATTGCGGGTCTGGTGCAAAATCTCCGCAGCCCACCAGAAAGAGATCGCAGAACTTGAGGATTTCCGGCTGTATGCTTTTAACAATTCCAGCGCCTTTATGGGGCGCCAGACTTCCCAAAATAAGGAGACGCAGGCGGCTTTGTCCCTCACTTTCTTGCCGGGCATTCAGCCGCAAAGGCCCGGAGGAAAACGGGCGAGTCCCGTGCGCAATCACGCGAAAACGATCCGCGATCTCGGGAACCAACCGCGCATAGTTGTCTCGCACGGATGGCGAAGGCGCGATGAGACTCGGGCGTTTATCCGCCACGCGTTGGACAAACGCGGACCGGAGATCCATCCATTGGCGGGGAGGCGTATTCCTGAAGTATCGATGGAGCGGATTTTCAGCAGTACAGCAGGTGAGCCGTGCGGCGTCACACGACGTGCACAGCTGGTTAAACGTAATGTTCAATGCGGGACAGAACGGATAGTAATCATGACAGACCATGGTCACGGGTATGCCCAAGTCGAATATGTCGAGCGAGTGTCCAATGAGGGAAGACACCAGAATTGCTTCAATCCCGTAGGCGTCCACAATTCTTGCCAGCACAGCTCGGTATCCAGCATGGGAGGAAGCCGTGCTTTTGACGATGGGATCAAGTGGCCAGGTCTCCACGGGCGCCTCGTCGCCATTGCGATGAAGAGCAAGCTGCATTCCGAACGTGCCCCAATACCCGATGGATTTGAGTATCAGGTTGTCGTGGAAGCAGTCCGCCTGGCAATATTCGCGCACCCAACGCTCCAGACCGCCTCCCCAACCGACTGTAACGTGCAGCACTCGAGGCCGCATATACTCCGTGACGGGCGCCGCGTAGCCAGCGCCCGGACTGAACGCGGAGCTAATCTCCTGAGATAGGACACGGAGTGCCGGTGGGATCTCTTCAGAGAAAGCTCCGGAAGCTTGTGCAGCGCCCCTTGCAAAGACATGATCGGCCACTAAATGCGAATACCGCAGCTTTTTCACGGAAGCGCCAAATTTCAGGATGCGCTCCGCCGGGAAAGTCTCGTCAGGAAGGGCGGCCCGAACAGCTTCATTCCGTATATACACGCATTCTTCGCGATAGCCACTTCTCTCGTTGAATCCGAAGTGACTGTGCCGGTAGCACAGCCGGTCGAGCGCCTCGGGATTTAACGACAGGAACGGACTGTGGCCGGAAGGCCAAGCAGCGAGAAAATCATCATCGCACATGGGAGAAACTGTGGCGACACCGGGAAAGCGTTCGGCTGTCCACGCCAACCGAATATCCCAATTCTCGGGAATAACAACTCCGGATTTGATAAATAGGAAGTCCCGATCCTGGAAGCACCCAAGAATATGGGCCAAGGCGGCAGCGTGGCCTCCCGGCTCTGGTAGAACGATGGACTGGAAGGATTTTCCGAGTTCGTAGTCCTTGCCACGAAGGCTATCCACGGTGGTCTGCGGACCAATCAAGAAAAGTTCAAATCGCTGGCTCGTTCTCGCCAGGAGTTCTCTGGCATGCAGGCACGCAGATGCAATGTCTGCGTTTCCGAGCGAGAGGAAAATGCGGTATCCGTCAGTCGATATGGATGAAATTGCCAGACTAAAAGAATAGTACCGCGCCGTTCAGGCGAGATGGGCCCAGGAACTGGCCGGCAGAGATTTTCCAGCATGAAAGCCACATCTTTAGCAATGAGAGCTTGCTTCGCAAGATTCCTCCCGAGGATGCGCCAGTACTACCTCCTCACCATTGTCGGTGCTCATATGATTACTCCACACGCCAATGGTGACGCTCTGCAAGACGCGCTTCGGGCCAGGCCGAGCTTCGAGGAGGACCGCAGTGGCACTTCGACAGGATATTCCTGGCAGAGTGCTGGGACCGTGGTATCGCTGAGCCGGGGCGGAACGTTATCCGTTCGATGGAGCTACGGAAGCGAAGCGAGCATTCGTCTAGCGGGCGCGAACATCCAGTCAGAACCGCGTGGCGAACTTCCGTCCAGCAGCATGACGATCTATTACCTCGGCGCCGCAGAGACCTGGCGAACCGCTGCACATTTTGCGCGCGTTCGCTACCCCAGCATCTATCCGGGAATCGATCTTGTGTTCGTCACTTCCGGTGACCGCCTCGAATATAGTTTCGAAATCGCCCCCTATGCCAATCCGGGCGTAATCAGGATACGCTACGACGAATCAACTGGACATCTCAACCGTGGAGGGGACCTCTACCTTCGCACCGGGCATACAACCATCACACAGCCGCGGCCAACGGCTTCCCAAGATACGTCAAGCGGCGTGCGGCTTGTGGCTTGTGGCTATCGTCTGACGGGAGGTCACGAGGCCGTTCTCCGTTTGGGAGCTTACGACCGCAGTAGGCCTTTGTTCATCGACCCGGTCCTCAATTTCGGCACTTATTTGGGAGGGTCCGGGTTTGATTCCATTTACGGTGCTGCCACGGATGCTCAGGGCAACCTGTACGTTGCGGGAGAGACCAGTTCCGGTAGCATCACCAATCCCTCCGTAGCGGCGCGCTCGAGCCGCACTGCTTTCGTTGCGAAGCTGAATGGCTCGGGCACCCAAGTGCTCTACACGGCATACCTGGGCGGCAGCGCATATGACTCCGGCAGAGGTATCGCCTTGGACCCCTCGGGAAACATCTATATAACAGGCGTGACCGAGTCTTCCGATTTCCCAGTCACAACCGGCGCCTTCTTGACGCATGCCCCAGGATCTCAAGAGGCCTTTGTTGCCAAGCTCAGCTCTGGCTTCGTCTTGCAATATTCGACCTACCTCGGCGGAGGGACTGCCGACTTTGGACTGGCCATCGCGGTGGACACTACAGGTGCGGCGTACGTTGCTGGCCAGACCGAGTCCCCATCCTTTCCGGTGAGCACAGGAGCGTTTGAGAAGTCGTATCAGGGCGGCATTTCCGATTGTTTTGTATCCAAGTTGAATCCGGCCGGGAGTGCCCTGGCCTATTCCACATTTCTAGGCGGAAGTGCGCTTGACCTATGTGCCGGCATTGCCGTGGACGCCACCGGCGACGCCTATGTTGCTGGAACCACATATTCCACTAATTTTCCGGTGGCTGCGGCACTGCAGAGCGGTCTGCTCGGTACGGCGACCGCCTTCGTAACCAAGATCAATGCCACCGGTTCGGCTCTGGTGTACTCGACTTATCTCGGCGGCTCGCTCATTGACAACGCCACTGCGATCGCCGTGGACTCGACCGGCGCGGCTTATGTGACGGGCGACACAGCTTCATTCGATTTCCCGACGACGTTGGGGGTGTTCCAGACCGGATTAAATGGTCAATACAATGCTTTCGCCTCCAAGCTCTCGGCCGCAGGAAGCACACTGGTGTACTCGACGCTGGTGGGTGGTTCGGGTTCCGACGTTGGCACAGCCATCGCAGTCGATTCGGCGGGCCGGGCCATCATCGGAGGTTACACGTCGTCCTCCAATTTCCCAACTTCCGGCGCAATACAAACGGCCTTCCAGGGTGCCTTCGACGGTTTTAGCACGGTGTTAGATCCGGTGGGCGCGACCTTGGTCTTTTCGAGCTATTTCGGTGGGTCGGCGGATGATCGTGTCTATGCAGTCGCGGCGGGGCCGCTCAACAAGCTATATCTTGCGGGCATGACGTCGTCGAGCAACTTTCCGATTGCGTCTGCGATCCAAAGCGGGCTAAGCGTGGCTCCCGACGCTTTTGTTCTCGGAACGACGTATCTTGCAGGCGTACCCACGGCGGTTTCGGCCAGCCCGAGTTCGGGATCGGGCGCGAGCCATACGTTCGCGTTGCAGTACTCAGACACGGCTGGAGCGTCCAGCTTGCAGGTGGTGTATGTGTGGTTCGCCACGACATTCGGCACGGTAGTTAACTCGTGCCTGTTGTCCTATCAACCGGCGACCAACCAGGTGTCCTTGGATAGTAATGCGGGCACGTCTTCGCTATCGGCAACCGTAGGGTCAGCCAGCACCCTCGCTAACAGCCAGTGCTCGCTGAACATGTCGGCCGCTACGGCGGTTTTGAACGGGAACACGTTGACTTTGAGTTTTCCAATGACCTTTCA
>DATHMO010000204.1:0-5009 GCA_035486995.1 Bryobacteraceae bacterium | reverse complement strand
CCGACGTGGCCGAGGCGATATGGCGAGCTGCCAACGACACGACAGGACAACTCCGATTCCCGGCGGGTGCCGATGCGCTGGCGTTGGCTCAGTCGAGATGAGTGACCCACTTGGCTCACGCGAGAAAGGACGCGGCTGTGCGGCAGTCGGACGTAAAACGGCCGACTCGTACATTGGCGGGAGCCGACG
This sequence comes from Bryobacteraceae bacterium, assembly GCA_035486995.1. Taxonomy (GTDB): domain Bacteria; phylum Acidobacteriota; class Terriglobia; order Bryobacterales; family Bryobacteraceae; genus Palsa-89. The sequence goes on along the minus strand of DATHMO010000204.1, from coordinate 4,820 downwards.
CGCGCCAGAAGTCCACTTATGTGAAGTTGCTGTTCGTTCCCAACCAGAGCTGATGTCCTGCATCGCTTCCGACGCAGGAAAGTCTCAATCGGTTTTTGTAGCGCACGATTTCCAGGCCGCTCCCGGAAAGATTCCTACTGCCGGGGTTTCGCCGGCCCCGGCGGTGGGGCGAGCGTGAAATGCCCGTTGACGATCGGATTGCGCTCCTCGCCTTCGCAGTCCTCGTAGACCATGCGGTGTATGTGCGCCACTCGTTGATAGGTGCGTTTCATGTGCCAGGGCGCGGTGAGATTGGCCGGATCGATGACGGTCATCTGATCCTCCAGATGGTCCTTGTCAGGCATGCGGATTCGTTCGATGAAGTGCGCCTGCGGACTCAACATGGTGATTGTCTGTTCGCCCTCGACATCTCCAAACGCCACGACAGAGACACCTTCCGACTCCGAAGAACCAAAAGCAGATTTGACCGCGATGGTATCGATGACGAGAGCCTGCCCCTCCCAGTGGCCAATCGAATCACCCCAGGGCGTCGCCCACAGCTCGTCTTTCGGCGTGTGCTGCCGTCCATCCGTGTAAACGTGCCGGATTTCACGGCTCGAGAAGATTAGAGTGGTCTCCTTCGGCGTCGGCAAAACTTCGAACATCAATGGTGAATCGAGCATAATCGCCGGATAGCCGAATGTGCACGCGCGCGCGGCTCCGCCGGGATCTTCTCCGCGGGCGATCGCTTCCAGCCTCTTGTGCTCCATCGTGACGATCCTGTCGACTCGCGCTTGCACCTCGGGTTTGTTCGGCGGTCCCCACTGCAACGTCTTCAGAACCTGATCGAGCGACTGATTGAATCCGCCGGTCGCGTCCGGTGTCGCCCCAACGTTTTCCCACTGGCCGCTCCAGTCCGGCAATCCCGCCTGCGTGGAGCCCGCAGTCCCCAGGCAACCCAGCAGGATCATGGTCGGCGTGGCGAGTCTGCTGAGAATCATTTTCCTTCGCCCTGCGACGCTTGTGGTGAGCTTATCAGGGGTCCGCCCGGCCCTGTTCCCGAGAGATACTGGCCGCCCTTGACGCCATCGCGCATGGGATGGATGACCAAGGTCACCTTGTCACCCGGCTTCAGCGTTCCGGGCTTCCACCCGACTCGCGCCAGATGCTCCGGGCTGGTCATCTCAATGCTCCATTCTTCATCGTCGCTGCCCTCTTTCGTGACCACCAGTTGGATGAAGACGTGGGGATTGCTCCATCGAAAACTCTTGACGGTGCCTCGTAGTTCGACCGATTTCGACTGGTCGAACATCGCAAAGGAATGGTGCGCAAGCAACGAACTTGAAGTCAACATCGCGGCGGTGGCGATGACGCCGAAATTCAGCAGCCGATTCATCTGTAGCTTCATAGATATCAGATCCTGTGCCTTCCTCTCCCAGAGAGTGCGGCGAAGCCATCATATCCACTTTGGCCGCTCCGTTTCAGGTCGGCGAGCCCGCCGCTTCCCCTCGACCGAAGAAGCACAAGCGCGGCTCATGCCTGATGTCCACCATTGTCGGTAGCCGTCTGGGTTGCTTGTGCAAGGAGCCCGGCCCGCTGGTTCATTCAACGCCGGAACAGCGGACCGCAAAACGATCGGATGTCGTGTGCAATAGCGGTGCAAGCGCACCTAAAGGACATCTGATTCGGTCCTGCATTCGTCCCCAGTTTTGATATTCTGAGGAATCTCACGAACGACGCCGATATCGGGGGCAGACTATGACCGTAAGTCAAACGATTCTGGTATTAGTGGCACTTTCCGCTGCCTGTCCGGCCTGGGCTCAGCAACCCTGTGAACGCCTTGGATCCTTGCCGATACATGGCCTCACGATTAACTCCGCCGCATCCGTTCCCGCTGGCTCCTTTACACTGCCAGGGAATGCGTCCGCGGCAACGGTTCAGATACCCGCATTCTGCCGTGTGATAGCGACGGTGAATAAGGAAGTCCGCATTGAGTTGTGGATGCCGCAGCAATGGAATCACAAGCTGCTGGGTGTGGGAAATGGCGGTATGGCCGGCTCGATCAGCTACCTGCCGATGGTGAAGCCCTTACAGCAAGGATATGCGACCAGCAGTACCGACACTGGGCATCAGGGTAACGGGACCGACGGCGCATGGGCGCTGGGCAACTACGAACGCATCGTGAATTTTGCCGATCGCGGCACCCATCTCATGGCGGAAGCCGACAAATTGATTCTCAAAGCGTTCTACGGGGCGCAACCAGTGCACTCCTATTTCAGTGGATGCTCCCAGGGCGGTCATGAAGCGATGATCGAAGCACAGAGATATCCGGCCGATTTTGACGGCATCATCGCGGGAGACCCGGCAAACAACTGGACGCATCATTATATTGGCGGCCATCTCTGGGTGGCCCTGGCGACGGATGGCGATGGGTACATCCCGGCGAACAAGGTGCATATCCTGGCAGACGCCGTGAATAACCAATGCGACGCGCTGGATGGGATCAAGGACGGAGTGTTAAATGATCCTCGCCGCTGCAATTTCAACCCCGAGACTCTCCTCTGCAAGGGTTCAGATACCTCAGAGTGCTTCACAAGCGAGCAGGTGGCAGCGGTGAGGAAGATCTGGGCCGGTCTAAGGACCACTGAAGGTCAAGTGATCTATCCCGGATTGGTTCCCGGAGGCGAAGCCGGTCCGGGAGGCTGGGCCGGCTATGTCACCGGCAACGCGCCAGGCCAGGGGCGTCATGCCAATCTCGGTGTTCCATTTTTCAAGTTCATGGTGTTCGACGACCCGAATTGGGATTACAAGACGTTCAAGTTCAACTCGACGGACGGTTTCGACAGCGACATCGACTACACGGATTCGAAGCTCGCGGCGTTGTTCAATGCCGTCAATCCGGATCTCTCTGGCTTCAAAGCGCGCGGCGGGAAGCTGATTCACTACCACGGCTGGAGCGATCCGGACATTACGCCGCTCAACAGCATTAACTATTACGAGAGCGTCGTGAAGGCTCAGGGCGGCGACGTACATGGATTACACAACACGGTAGAGTTCTACCGCCTCTTCATGGTGCCTGGGATGCAGCACTGTCAGGGCGGACCGGGAGCAACAGCTTTCGACATGATCGAACCATTGGACAAGTGGGCGGACCAAGGCGTCGCGCCGGACAAAGTGATCGCCTCGCATGTAACGAACGGGGTTGTCAATCGGACCCGGCCGCTGTGTCCATACCCACTGGAAGCGCAATGGAATGGCACGGGGAGTACTGACGAGGCGGCGAACTTTGTTTGCGGGTTGCCACATCAGTAACCATCGAGAAGTTTAATTAGCAAGTGTCTCCAGTGATTCGCACCGCCATGCGTTGGCACCGGATTGCGGGGATCGTAAGTGAAATGATCAGCGAGCTGACCGAGCTGTCACATCGTTATTCGGTGCGCAAGGCCGTAATTGGGTCCACGCGTCCTGCGCGACGGGCCGGCAGATAGTTGGCCAGAACGCCGATCGCGACCAGCGTGACTCCCGCCGCCGCGAAGACGCTCGCGTCGGTGGAGTGCACTTCGAACAGCAGCGCAGCCAGCAGATGGCCGGAAAGCGCGGCGCCGACCGCTCCCACCGCCAGCCCCGCCAGAATGGGAACCATTCCTTCGCGCAATACCATTTGCACCAATTGGCCGCGCGTCGCTCCCAGCGCGGATCGAATGCTGATTTCCTTTTCGCGGCGCACAATCGCATACGACGCTACGCCGTACACTCCGATACTCATCAGCAATAACGCCACCACGGCGAAGCAGGCCAGCAACGACGCCGCGAAACGGCGGTCGCCGACGCCGTCGCGTATCAGTTCGGTCATTTCGACGATGGGCGATACCGGTAAGTTAGGATCCACCGACTGAATTTCGCGCGGCAGGGCACGGCTGAGCAGGGCGCGGTCTGCCGTGCCGCGAACCAGCACGCCAAGGTTCCGTCCAGGAGTCTGGTACCCAGGCGTCTGGTACAAGCTGGTGTAAATGTGCGGAACATTCTTTTCATCCAAGCTGGCCAACTTCATGTTGCCGACCACGCCCACCACCGTAAACCAATCCGGTTGCACGATGCCCTTGCGAGTGGTGCGCGCGGAACGAATCCGCTTTCCAACGGGATCCTGCGCGCCCCAGAAATGGCGCGCCGCGGTCTCATCGACCAGCACGACCAAGGGTGATTGCGTGTCATCCCTATCCTGAAACACCCGTCCCCGAACTAGCGGCGAGCCGATGGTCCGAAAGAATTCGGGCGTCACGGATACGGCAACCGCCGTGGGTGCGTCGCCGCTCTCGGGAGCGCCTTCCACGCGGAATCCGTTTTGCCGCAGCGCGCCCTGCAGGGGAACCACGCTGGACAACGCCGCGTTCTCCACGCCCGGCACGGCGCGAAGACGCCGCACCGTCTCACGAACAAGTGCGGTGCGCTTTTCGAGCTTGTCGTAAATGTCGGCCTTGGGATCATTGGGCACCGGCAACGAAACGCTTCCCGCGACCAAATGCTGCGAGTTGAACCCCGGATTCACTTGCAGAAGATTCCAGAGCGTCCGCAGCAACACCCCCGCGCCTACCAAAAGCATCAACGACAACGCGACTTCCGCGCCAATAAGCACCTGGCGAACTCTGCTGTCGTGCCGCGATCCGGAACTGCCGCGCTCGCGCAATCCGGAAAGCGATGGTTCCACCTTTCCGGCTTGGAACGCCAGCACCAGTCCGAAGAGCACGGTGGTGAGCAAGGAGAGCGTGAGAGAAAACGCCAGCACGCGAGCATCGACATGAATGTCGTTGAGGCGCGGAAGTTGCGACGGCAACATGGCGATC
>DATHMO010000203.1:0-30772 GCA_035486995.1 Bryobacteraceae bacterium | reverse complement strand
CGGTTTTGGTTTCGGAGACATGCATGACGAGCGGAGCTTTGTACTTGTTGGCGAGCTGGCGCGCGGCTTTGAGATCGACGTCGTCATTGGTATAGATGGCGTGGGGGGCGACGGCGGGGGTGACGAGCGGATCGCCGTGGTAATCCTGGATGAACTTTTCGGTGTAGCGCAGCATGTCCTTAGGCGTGGCGGAGTCGGGCGATTTAAATCGGATCATGGTTTCACCGAGGATCGCGCGCATTCCGGCTTCTTTGGTGGCCTTGGCGGCGCTGTCTTCGAAATAGTACATGTCGACGAAAGTGGTGGTGCCGGAGAGCATCATTTCGAGACAGGCGAGGCGGGTGCCCCAGAGGACGAAGTCGGGTGTGACGTTTTTGGCTTCGGCCGGGAAGATGAATTTGTTGAGCCAGTCCTGGAGTTTCAGGTCGTCGGCGATACCGCGGAAGAGCGACATGGCGGCGTGGGTGTGGGTGTTGATGAGGCCGGGCATGAGGATGTCGTCCGGACGGTCGGCATGCTGGCGGGCTTGGAATTGCTTTTCGATGTCGGCCCGTTTGCCGACGCCGACGATGCGTCCCGCGCGGACGGCGATTGCGCCATTGTCGATCAAGCGGCGCTGCGCGTCCATGGTGACGACGTAGCGGGCGGAGTAGATCCAGTCGGCGGGTTCGGCGGTTAGCCAGAATGCGGTAAGGAGAAAGCAGCTAAATAAACGAAGCATCGAAGGGCCTCGGGAACAGATCTTTTAAGTGGAGCGTTTCGGTTTTGCCCTGGAGGTTGGTGAGAGTGAGCTCGATGTCGCCGCAAAATTCCCACAGGATCTGGCGACAGGCTCCGCAGGGAGGGGTGAGAACATCGGTGTCGGCCGCGACGGCGATGCGTTGGAACTTGTGCGCGCCTTCGGAGATGGCTTTGAACACAGCGACGCGCTCGGCGCAGACGGTGAGTCCATAGGTGGCGTTTTCGATGTTGCAGCCGGTGAATACGCGGCCGTCGGCGGCTTCGAGCGCGGCTCCGACGAGGAAGTGCGAGAAGGGCGCGTGGGCGTGGTGGCGGGCGGCGAGGGCGGCGTCAGGGAGCGTCATAGTTTTGGCAGGAGCGCTTTCAGGAGACGGATCAGCGTGTCGCGCACCTGGTATCCCGCCTCCAGCACTTCCTTATGATCGAGCTTTTGCGGCAGAATCCCGGCGGCCATGTTGGTGACGCACGAGATGGCGAGCACGCGCATGCCGAGATAATTAGCCACGATGACTTCAGGCACGGTGGACATGCCGACCAGGTCCGCGCCGATGGCTCGAAGATAGCGAATTTCGGCCGGCGTTTCGTAGCTCGGGCCGGTGAGAGCGGCGTAGACGCCTTCGTCCAAATGGATTTTGAGCTGATGAGCAGCTTCGCGGGCGAGGGCGCGGTAGCGGGACGAATAGGCTTCGCTCATGTCGGGAAAGCGCGGCCCTTCGGGGTCGCCATTGGGCCCGGTCATGTTTGGACCAATCAAGGGATGCGAGCCTTGTAGATTGATGTGATCGGAAATCAGAACTAATGCACCTTGTTTATACGACAGGTTGATGCCGCCCGCGGCGTTGGTGAACACCACGCTTCGGGCGCCTAAACGGTGGAGCACACGCACTCCCATGGTGACTTGCGCAGGCGAATAGCCTTCGTACAAATGAGCGCGGCCGGCCATGACGGCGACGTCGAGCTTACCGAGCTTTCCGAAGACCAATTTTCCTGAGTGTCCGGCGGCGGTGGAGGTGGGCCAGCCGGGAATTTCGGAGTAGGGAATCGCGATGGGGTCGGTTAATTCGTCGGCGAACGCGCCGAGGCCGCTGCCCAGAACGACGGCGATATGCGGCTCGCGCACCGTCACGCTGCGAATATAGGCGACTGCGCCTTCCTGGGTCATATTTATTAGGAGCCCCTATAAAAGCATGCCCGCGATGCAGGCTGACATGAAGTTGGCCATCGTTCCGGCGGCGACGGCTTTCAAGCCTAAGCGCGCAAGGTCGGACTTTCGGCTCGGGGCGAGCGCACCGATTCCGCCGATCTGGATCGCGATGGAGCTTAGATTTGCAAAACCGCACAGCGCGTACGTGGCGATGGTGAACGAGTGCGGATCCAGGGTGGTTTTCATGGGCCCGAGTTGTTGAAACGCGACGAATTCATTCAGAACCAGGCGCGTACCGAGCAGGTTTCCAATAGTCCGGCAATCGTGAAACTTGACGCCCAGCAGCCATGCGACGGGAGAGAAGAGCGTCCCGAGGATCGTTTCGAGCGAAGTATGGAAATAGCCCAGGATGCCGTTGCACATCGCAATTAGGGCCAGGAATGCGATCAACATAGCCGCGATGTTCAGCGCCAGGTGCAGGCCGTCGCCAGCGCCACGAGCGGCTGCGTCGATGATGTTGACGCCGGGCTTCTCCACCACGACCTTGACTCGGCCCGCGGTGACTGGCTTTCCGGTTTCCGGCACCAGGATTTTGGCGAGCATGATGGTGGCGGGCGCGGTCATGATCACGGCTGTCAGAAGATGGCGGATCTCTACGTGGGCCATTAATACATACGCGGCCATGGTTGCGCCAGAGACGTGCGCCATGCCGCTGACCATGATGGTGAACAGCTCGGACTCGGTGAGGCCGTCCAGGAACGGGCGGATGGTGATGGGGGCTTCGGTTTGTCCCATGAAGATGCTGGCGGCCACGTTGGTGGATTCGGCGCCGCTCGCGCCCATGACGCGCTGCATGATAATCGCCATGGCGTTGACCAGCACTTGCATGACGCCCAAGTAATAAAGGATGGCGAACAGGCTGCAGATGAAAATGATGATCGGCAGAACCTGGAACGCGAAGATGGCCGGTTGGCCGCCGCCGAGTTGATCGCCAAAAACAAACTTGCTACCGGCTTGCGAATACCCGATGACGGCGTTCACCTTGTCGCTCATGACTTCGAACGCGCGGGCGGCGGGGGTTCGCAGCACGATGAAAGCGAACGTGAGTTGGAGGCCTACGCCCCAGAAGATCAGCGACGGACGGATGGAGCGCTTGTGCGTGGAGAAGAGAACGCAGACCAGCAGAATCGCGAGGATTCCCAGTATGCCGGTGAAGCGCTCCATTATTGGGTTAGCTCATGCCTGTTAGCTGACGACTTCGAGAATGAGTTCCCGCTCCTCGGGGGGTTGCGCGGAAATGCGGAAGGCGTCTTCGATCTCAGCCGATGCCTCCTCGACATGCTCATCGCGCGTGTAGTAAACGCGGCACAACACTGCGCCCGCGTCCACCTTGTGGCCGACCTTCACTTCCAGGATCACGCCCACGGCCGGATCGATTGAATCTTCTTTCAGATTGCGACCCGCACCGATGCGCGAAGAGGCCAAGCCAATGTCTTCGGCGGCGATCGCACTGACGTAACCCGCGCGCGGCGACGCAATTTCACGGACGCCGGTGGCATTGGGCAGAAGCTCGAACCGATCGAGAACCTGCGAATTTCCGCCTTGAGCTTCGATCACTTCTTTGAACTTGCGATAACCGGAGCCATCCAGCAACTTCTGCTGGGCTACTTCGCGCGCTTCCTCGAGCGTAGGAACAATCTTCGCGAGGAAGATCATGCGAGCGGCCAGTTCGAGCGACAAGCGAGTGAGATCAGTGGGGCCGGCGTTCTGTAGAGTTTGGGAAACCTCCATGACTTCGAGGGCATTGCCGACCGCATAGCCGAGCGGTTGATTCATGTCGGTGATCAACGCCTGAACGCGCTTGTCGGCGCGGCGTCCGATGCCGACCATCATTTGCGCCAGACGGCGCGCGTCCACCTGCTTCTTCATGAATGCGCCGTTGCCGACCTTTACGTCGAGCACCAGCGCGTCCACGCCTTCGGCGAGCTTCTTCGACATGATGGAAGTCGCGATCAACGGAATGGATTCGACGGTCGCGGTAGCATCCCTGAGCGCGTAGAGCTTGCCGTCGGCCGGCGCGACCTCGGCGGTCTGCCCAATAAAGGCCAAGCCGTGCGTTGCGAGTTGTTGCTTGAACTCGTCAATGGTGAGATCGGTGCGGAAGCCGGGGATGGATTCCAGCTTGTCGAGCGTGCCGCCCGTATGACCGAGGCCGCGGCCCGACATCATGGGGACCACGACACCAGCGGCTGCGGCGAGCGGCGCCGATATCAAACTGGTTTTATCGCCCACTCCGCCAGTGGAATGTTTATCCACTTTAATTCCGGGAATGGAGCTGAGATCGACGGTTTCGCCAGAGCGGACCATGCACTCGGTGGCCGCGCTGACTTCGCGATCCGTCATTCCAGAATGGAAGACGGCCATGAGGAAGGCAGACATCTGATAATCCGGAATTTCATTCCGGTTGTAGCCCTCCACAAGCGCGGCAATTTCCTCTGGCGATAGTTCTTCACCATCTCGTTTTCGGTGGATCAAATCGACAGTTCGCATTATGAGTCCTTCAGCGTACCATCTTATGTATTTGAAAGTAAAGGATGTGCGCATCCGAGTACGGATGGTGCGGAAGGCTTGACTTTGGATCGCGGGCAGAGACACAATATAGTCCTCGAAAAGCGCTTCTATAGGGGAGGCGCTGGGGAGTAATTTCGAGACGCCATTCGTGGGGATCTACTTGAACGCAGCCTCGCTTGGGGAAGCGAGTTTCGTTCGGAATGACGATGGGGATCGTTGCGGGAAAAGAAGGTCCGCGGTGTCGACCTAAATATAGCTCCTAGGAGAGCAAACAATGGCAAAGTTTTGCGCAAGCGGGCATCAGATGGAGGATTCCTGGGAGGTTTGTCCGTACTGCCAGCGCACGGGGTATCAATCGGCAACGGCTGCCGCTACGGCAAAAACGCGGCTGGAACCGGAAGTCCCGCGCGAACTGGCGGCGCATCGCGAGGCGGCGGGCAGCCGCAGGACTGTAGTGCTCGCCGACAAACGAAAGGCTCCCGTGGTGGGGTGGTTCGTGGTATTGACGGGCGAGCAGAAGGGCGAAGATTTTCGCATTCGCGAGGGCCAGAACACCATTGGGTCGGCGTCGGATGCCGATATCGTGCTGCGCGACGCGGCGATCGCAGGCAAGCACGCCAGCCTGCGTTATAAAGACGAGAAGTTCACGATTACGGACCTCGACTCCAGTAACGGCACTTACTTGAACGACCGCACGGATCCCATCGCGAGGGAAGAGCTGAAGGACAACGACATCGTTCGCATTGGCGAAGTACGAATGAAGTTCAAATGTCTGTGAGACGAAGCTCGTCGCGCGCGACAATGAGTATGTGAGTTGGCGGTGCGTCGGGTTGTTCGTACCATTGTGTTTTGCGGCCGCGCAGCCTCGGTTGCCATCCGTAAAGCTTGCGCCCGAGACAGCGGCAGCTTTTGACCGTTACGTGGCCCAAGCCGAGGGGCGGATCGACAACGCGGAAGCTCGGAATCCGAAGCTGCGGGGCGGGGAACTGAGCATCGAGTCGGCTGGCGCGGCGGGCGATACCAAGGTGCCCGGCGGAATGATCCAGGATTGGATCGGTACGATGTTCGTTCGCGGGGCTACTCTGGATGAGGCGCGCGCGGTGCTCCAGGATTATGCCGGCTACAAAACCTACTATGCTCCTCAGGCGATCGAATCGAAACTGCTAGCCAAACGTGCTGACGAATACGACGTGTTTCTGCGCCTGTATGAGAAACACATTCTCTCGGTTGTGCTGAACACGACGTATCACGTGCGTTACAGCATGCCGGATGCGCAGCGCATGACGGTGACTTCGTACTCGACGCGGATCGCGGAAGTGAAAGATCCGGGTAAGTCTTATGATGACGAACTGCCGGTGGGCAACGACTCCGGATTCCTGTGGCGCTTGAATACCTATTGGCGATTCCAATCCGCTGACAGCGGTGTGTACGCGCGTTGCGAAGCAATCTCGCTCTCGCGCGACGTGCCGTTCGGGCTGGGCTGGATGTTGAAGGGGTTCCTGGAGGGATTCCCGAAGGAGTCCATGATGAATACGCTGCGTGGCACGCGGGACGCGATGCTGAAGCGGAAACCCGGCTAGGCCCGGCTCGTTCCGTTGAGGCGCGGCGGCGCGATGCCAGCCAGCACACGGTCATCCGACACCGGTTCGCCGAAAGTTTGAACTACGGGAATGACGCCGCCCCAAACCGGCAGTGCGTAATCCTCTTCGTCATCGATTGGCGGGCCGGTACGAATCTTCGCCGAGACCTCGTCGAGAGGCAACGCCAGGACGCCCGTGGCTTTCAGCTCCTGATCGGTCGGCTGTTTGGCCTGTTCCCAGCGGCCGGCGATGACGTGGTTGGTGAAGAGCCGCAGCGCCTCGCGCTTTTCGGTGAGATCTTTGACGTGCCGCGCCTTGCCAAGCACAACCACGGAACGGTAGTTGATGGAGGTGTGGAATGAGGAGCGCGCCAGAACCAATCCGTCGATCAAAGTGACCGTGAGGCAGATATCCAGTTCGCGGCTGCCCCCGCCCATCACGCGGCTGGCGGGTGACCCGTGAATATAGATTTGTTCGCCCGAGCGCGCGTACGCGGTGGGGATGACGTACGGCTGTCCGTCGATGAGATTCACAAATCCCACATGGCATACAAAACCTTCGTCCAGGATGGCGTGGACCTGCGCTTTGTCGTAGACGCCGCGCGTAGATCGGCGACGCACCTGGGTTCGCTCGGTGATTGGATAAGACGGCGTGGTGGATTCCATGGTGTATCTAATGTAGGCCAGATTCTGGACCGGCGAAAGATCCACTTTTGCTAATATGGGGCAGTCCACTTTGGGAGCAGTTGATTGCTATGCGTACCGCGATTGTGCTCGATCGGGCGTCTTCGGCGCCGCTGCATCGGCAAATCTACGATCAGTGGCGGCACGGCATACTCACCGGCCGCTTCCGCTGCGCCGAACGGGTTCCATCCACGCGGGAGCTGTCGACGGCGCTCGAAATTTCGCGCAGTACGGTGACGCAGGCCTACGATCAACTGATCGCCGAAGGATATTTGGTGTCGTCCACGGGCGCGGGAACTTTTGTCTGCCGCGAGTTGCCCGATGATCTGTTGCCGCCACGGCGGCCTCATGCGCCACAGGCGAAGAAAACTCCCGCGATTCGGCTGTCGCGCTACGGCACCGGCCTAAACGACGATTTCACGCACTCGCCTACTCCGCCCGGGTTTATCCGTTTCGCGCAATGGCGCCCGGATCTGGAACTCTTCCCGATCTCGATCTGGCGCAAGCTGGTGATGCGGCGGCTGCGGTCGGCTACGCCGGAGCTGTTCGACTATTCGGATGAATCGGCGGGTTACGAGCCGCTGAGAAAGGAAATCGCGGCTTACGTGTCGCGATCGAGAGCGGTGCGATGCACTCCCGAACAAGTGATGATTGTGAATGGATCGGCGCAAGGCATCGATCTTTGCGTGCGCCTATTGCTTGAGCCAGGCGACGAGGCGGCCATCGAGAATCCGGGATACCACGGCGCGCATCGCATCCTGGCCGGCTATGGTGCACGGCTGCGGCCCGCGCGAATCGATGAGAACGGGATCGTGATTGGCGATCTCGGCAAGAGGGCGCGACTGGTCTATGTGACGCCCTCGCACCAGTTTCCGACGGGCACTGCGATGTCGTTGACGCGCCGGCTGGAGTTGATCGAATGGTCGCGTCTGCATAACGCCGTCGTCATTGAAGACGACTACGACAGCGAGTATCGATTCAGCGGGCCTCCGTTACCATCGCTGCAAGGATTGGCTGCGGACGTCGCGGTTGTCTACATCGGTACGTTTTCGAAAGTGATGTTTCCGTCGCTGCGCATCGGGTACGTAATTGCGCCCGTCAGTCTGGTAGCCAAGTTGCGCCGGGCCAAGTGGCTCGCCGACCGGCACACACCGGTTCCCGAGCAAGCCGCGCTCGCGGATTTCATAGCCGAAGGCCACTTGGAGCGTCACATTCGCCGCATGCGCCGGATCTATGGAGCGCGCCGGGATGCATTGGTGGAATCGCTGAATCGTTATTTCGGCGATCGAGTCCAAATTCGCGGCGACGCAGCGGGCATGCACCTGTTGGTGAATTTTAAAGACGATGGGATCGCCGAGAAGGCCGCGGCGGCAAAGGTCCAACTGGTCACTTCGGCAGGCTGTTACCTGACCGAACCGCCACGTGGTGAGTTTATTCTAGGATTCTCAGCGATCGGCGAGCGATCGATTCGTGAGGGAATCCGCCGCTTGGCCGAAGCTACTCAATAACTGGGATAGCGTAGCGATACTCGCGGCGAAACACTTCGCCGAATATTTCGAGCATCGCTTCATGCACGGAGCCATTGTCGGCCAATAGATGCGGACCTCTCAGACGGGCGGGCTCGCCATGCATGTCCGAACATCGGCCGCCGGCTTCGGTGACTAATAAGGTTCCCGCGGCCATATCCCAGGGATTCAGTCCAAATTCCCAGAATGCATCCAAGCGGCCGCACGCGACGTAGGCAAGATCGAGCGCGGCGGCTCCGGCGCGACGCACGCCGTGGGTGATCATGGCGAGCTGATAGTAAAAATGTACATTGACGTTCTGATGCCGTTTGCGGCTGGGAAAGCCGGTTGCTACCAGGGTGTCATCTACGTGCTGGACACGCGAAACGTGGATGGGCTTGCCGTTCAATCGCGCGCCCGATCCGAGTTCGCACGCGAACATCTCGTTGCGTTCCGGATCGAAGATTACACCGGCGATTACTTGTCCGGCCTTCTCGAGCGCCAGTGTAACGTTGTACATCGGAAACCCGTGCGCGAAATTCGTGGTGCCGTCCAAAGGATCGACGTACCAGCAATACTCGGCCGATTCGCCCGCGTGCCCGCCGCTTTCTTCGGCGACGATGGAATGAGTTGGGAAATGCGCGCGCAGCCGTTCAATCACCAGCTTTTCTGAGGCACGATCGGCCTCGGTGACGAGATCGAACTCGCCCTTCAACTCAAAGCCGATATGACGTTCGAAGAAGCCGTGGAGCAGGGCACCAGTTTCGCGCGCGATCTCCGCGCTGATATCCAGGTAAGAAGGCATTTGAATTTCGATCCGGAGTCTCGGCCGCGCCGCCGTGGCGTCAGGCTTCCGGCTCTTCGTACAGATACTTGATATCGTGCTTGTACAGGAAAAGATTCGGCGCGCCGTCGCGCGTCACGCGGATAAAGTTCGCGTCGTAGAACTCGATCACGCCGGCTACCTCTTCATTGCTGCTCAGCCGGATGCGCACTGGGATCGCCTTTTCGATCAGGTAGCGAAGGTACTTCACCTCTTCGAAGGTTTGCTCCGGGGCTTTCGTCTTGGCTTTCATGCCATCCTCCACATCATTGCCCCAGGCCCGATCGAGACTCATTTGCATCCCCATAATAGCCACTGCGTGTCGTGACGCGCAAACCTCGATTCGCCAAATTGGTTGGCACGGTGACTTTCAAGGTGTGAAAGCGATCCTTGGCAGGCGGCACGTCCTTGGGATAGAAGCCGATCAGGTACTGCGTTCGAAGCTCGATCAGAATGTCGTCGAACGCGCGATCGAGCTGCGCGCCCAGACCAGGCGTGAATACGTGGCCGCCGGTACCCGCGGCGAGCGTTGTGAGCGCGTTTTCACCACCGACGTTGCGGCCGGCGTCGTTGGTGATGGGAACCACCAGCACCGGGTACAGGATGGCGTCGGCGAGTTGCGCGGATTCGAGCGCCTGGTGATAATCCTTCGAACTCGTCGTATCGCCGCCGTCCGTCACAAGAACCATCACATGCCGGCCTTTGCGAAATTCCAGCTCGCGCGACACCAGGAATATGGCGTCATAGAGCGACGTGCCGCCTTCGGACTTGAGCTGTTTCAACGTGGCGTCCACGCGGGCGAAATGCCGCGTGTAATTCGTCCAGGCACGCACCATCCAGTTGAAGCTGTAGAGCGCGACGGTGTCGTCGGGGTTGCCCTCGCCCAGCAAAACCTTGAGAAATCGGCTCACCGAATCGAGTTCGTAATGCATCTCGATGCCGGTGGACGCGCTGGTGTCCACCATCATGGCGACAGAGAGAGGCTGCTCGGTTTGGCGATCGAACACGGCGATGTCCTGCTTGACGCCGTTATCGTACACCGCGAAATCGCTCTTGTTGAGCGATCCGATGAGTTGGCCGGACGCATCCTTCACCGAAACCAGCATGCGCACGAGGCGCACGTTGACGCGGATGACGCCGTCTTGTTGTCGCGCGGGGCTGGAGGGCTGCGCGCCCAGACCGAGCGCCATGAAAAAACAAGCGGAAGCTAGGATCACTTTTTCGCGGAGCGTCACTTCTTTAGGACGGACTCGTCCCATTCCCCTTCAACCCAGACTTCTCCGTCGGCGAAATGTTCCTTTTTCCAGATGGGAACGATGCGCTTGAGACGGTTGATGCCTTCGAGCGCGGCTTCAAACGCAGGCTTGCGGTGCGGCGCGGTGACCACGATTGCGACACTCGCCTCGCCGATCTGGAGGCGTCCCAGGCGATGCACCATCGCGATGCGGCCGATAGCATGCGCGCCCAGGATCTCGCGCCCGATTTCAGCCATCATCTTTACCGCCATCGGCTCGTAGCATTCGTAATCCAGAAATTTCGTGGCACGGCCTTTGGTGTTGTTTCTGACGACCCCTTCGAAATCCACCACGGCTCCATCTTCGCCGCGGAGCAACTGGCGCGCCAGGCCCTGGGTGTCGATGGTTTCCCGCGTCAGCGCGAAGAAGCATCCGGTGCCGGCGTCGAGGATTTCGTGCGTGTAGCGGCCAGTCCCGCCGCTTACCGGAGGCAGGAACGCAATCTCGTCGCCTTCGTGGACCGCAGCGGAACGGCCGCAGAATTCGTGATTGCAGGCCAAAACGATGCTAGATTCCAAATCTGTCAGGCGTGGAAAGTCGTGCGCATAACGCGTGAAAACGGATTCGACACGCGCGTCGTCGGCCACTTCGATATGGTCTTCGGCGAGGCCCACAATATCCCTTAACATGCCGAAAAATAGCACCTTTACGTGCACGATTGTCATAGTAACAGACGGTTGAGGCGCGTTCGGGTTTCAGCGTTTCAGCAGGTGAACCAGCGTGCTACAATCCGCGCATGCGCCGCCTTGGGGTATTGTTTCTATCCGGCATCGGACTGTCCGCCGCGGTGATGCCGCCCGACGCCGATCGCCAGCTGGCGCGGGAGATATATAAGGAGATGATCGAGATCCGATCGGGCTACACCACCGGATCCACTACTCCGGTGGCCGAGGCGGTGGCTGCTCGATTGCGCGCGGCTGGCTTCCCGGAGGCGGACATATTTGTAGGCGGAGCCAGTCCCAAGAAAGCGAATCTGGTGGTTCGATATCACGGAACCGGCGCGCGGCGGCCCATCCTGCTGCTCGCACATACGGACGTGGTGGAGGCGAACCGCGAAGATTGGTCCACCGATCCGTTTCAGTTCATCGAGAAAGACGGCTATTATTATGGGCGAGGTACCGCGGACGACAAGGCGCAAGCGGCGGTATGGATTGCCAACCTGATTCGCTTTAAACGCGAAGGATTGAAACCGGCGCGCGACATCATTGTGGCGCTGACGGCGGACGAAGAAGGCGGTGGTCCATACAACGGCGTCACCTGGTTGCTCAAGAACAAACGCGAGCTGATCGATGCGGAGCTCTGCTTGAATGAGGGCGGCGGCGGTGTGATGGTGGCCGGAAAGAAAATCGCGAACAATATTCAAGTGAGCGAGAAATCGTATGCCGATTTCAAATTCGAGGTGCACAATCGAGGGGGTCATAGCTCAGTGCCGCTGCCCGATAACGCGATCTATCATCTGGCTACCGCGCTCGAGCGGCTTTCACGCTACAGTTTTCCGCTGAAGACCGACGAAGTGACACGCGCCTATTTTCGCGAGATGGCGAAGGTGGAGGATGGGTCATTCCGCGACGATTTGACGAAGGTCGCGAGCGGCACCGGCGATGCGGCACATGAAGCGATGCAGCGGGTAGCATCCGCCTCGCCACGCTGGAATTCGATGCTGCGAACCACCTGTGTAGCCACCGAACTTGCCGGAGGACACGCACTCAACGCGCTGCCGCAACTCGCCACGGCAAACGTAAATTGCCGCATTTTTCCGGGCGAATCCATCGAATCGGTGCAAAAAGCTTTACGGCAAGCGGTGGGGGATGAACAGGTCGCGATCCACGTGCAGGGCGATGTCGAGGTGGGTCCAGCGTCTCCGATGCGGCCGGATGTTCTTAAAACCGTCGCACGCTGGAGCGATACTCTGTGGCCGGGCGTGCTGACCATTCCGGTCATGAGCACGGGCGCGACAGACGGGCGATATCTACGCGTCGCGGGCATTCCCACCTATGGAGTTTCCGGTTTTTTCAGCGATCGCGACGATGTCCGGTCGCATGGGCGGGACGAGCGCATGGGCGTGAATTCGTTTTACGAGGGCCAGAATTTCCTGTACGAAATCGTGAAGGAATTGTCGAACTGACTCGGGTCGCTACTGCAGGATCCCGGAGCTATTGCACAAGATAGTGCAGGCGCTCGTCTAACGGACCTCCCAGCATCGGTTGTATCTTTTCTCGAAACTGTTTGGTGTGCTCGACGCTCAGATGGGCGTCGAAGGCCGCCTGGTTTTCCCAAACGCTAACGATCGTGAAATGATTCTTGCGGTTCGGCTCTTGCAGGAGTTCGAAGCGCACGACGCCTTTTTCGCTACGGCTGTCGGAGGCGAATTTCATCAGTAGCGGGGTGCCGTCCGTGGTGTAGTTGGGCGTAAGATCGACGTGCGTGACGACGTATAGTTTCGGATCTTGGCCGAAGGCTGTGAAGGCGGCTGTTAGAAACAGAATGAGTGAGAGTCGCATGACTTCTGATAGTCTACTCCCGATGGAACTGGATCGATTGGAGGCTCTCAAACGCGCCTTTGGGACGGGCGAACATGCGGCGCTTCCGGGCTCGCTTCGCAGATTGGGCCGAGCGCGATTTCACGATGCTGAGTCGCTCATTCGCTTGCATGAAGCACTGCTGTTTTTTCGAGCGTATCCGCCGAATGCCGAGGTGCTGCGGCTGGCGGACGAGTTGCTTCAATTGATTCCGAAGAAGATCGCGCAACTGCGGCGCGCGGGCGCGGACTTGACGCCTTTCGAGGAGCCAGATGTTTCAGGCATCGCAGGCTCGGCGTTTTCGGCGGGCTTCACCTACGAGATCACGCGCTGGTTAGCGGAGCATCATCCGAGAGTCATCGAGATCGACTGGGATGGGTATGATGTCGCGCTGCTTGGGCCGCTGTTACGGCGTCTGCATCGGTTCGCCGATGAGGATCTCTTGGTGGAAGCAAACATTCCATATATGGATTGGTTTCGCGCCGCGAAGCCTGAGGGCGGATCGGACTTGCGCTGGCTGCTGTCTAAGATTGACAGCGCGGAGCTTTTCGCGCAGTCTAAAATCTTCGTTCGCTGGCAGCTAGGCGATGGGCGCGCCACTCGCACGAATGGACGATTGCCGGGGAGGGTCAAGCCCTTCTTTCATGCTGAGCCGCTGATCCGCCGCGCCGACGTATCGCTCGCCCGTGAGCTTCAATCGCCCACGCTGCCGATCGAGAGGTTGACTCACACTGCGGGCGAAAAGATTCTGGATTTCGCGCGCGAGACGTCGGCGATGCGCTATCGCGAGCTGCACGGCTTTACTTTTGGCGATCCGGCCCGTGTGCTGCGCGCGGAACTTGGCCGTGGCGTCGAAGTCTATGTTTTCGGCGTACCGCCGGAGCATCGTCTGCCGCTGCGCGCCTATCACGCTGGGATGTTTTTCAAGAACGGCGTCCCGATCGGATATATCGAATGCCTGACGCTCTTCGAACACATGGAAGTGGGATTCAATCTCTACTACACGTTCCGCGAGGGCGAGACCGCGTGGCTGTACGCCCGCCTTCTGCGCTTATTTCATCAGCTGCTGGGCGCCACATGCTTCGCCGTGGATCCTTATCAGATTGGCCATCATAACGATGAAGCCGTCGAATCTGGTGCGTTTTGGTTTTATCGAAAGCTCGGTTTTCGGCCGGCGAGTCGCGCGACGGTGCGGCTGTTGGAATCCGAAGAATCCATAATGCGCGCGGCCGCGGCGCATCGCACGCCGGCTCGTACGCTGAAGCGCCTGGCTGAGAGCTGGATGATCTACGAAATCCCGGGCGTGCGCGAGGGCGATTGGGATCATTTCGAAACACGCCGTGCCGCAATGGCGCTCAAGCAGTCGCCATTCCCAGCGGAGATACAACGCGCGAAGAACGCCCCGGACGAAATCGCATACGTGCGCGCACTTCTGCGCGATCCTGCGTTGCGCCGCCGTATTCTCAAACTCGGCTCAAGTCACGGCGCGATGTAGATCGTGACGTTGCTCTGATTCAGGGGGAAGGCGCCGACTTCCAAAGTAATCGGCTGAGCGCCGCCCTCCACGATCGACGTAGGCACGCCGATGTTGAGTTGTGTGAGTCCAACGAAGCCGGGTGCATCGCCGGCAAAGAGAACCAGCGCGTTCTGGCTGGCAATAGTCGCGAGCACAGGCGACTTTACGAGCGGCGGAGTGTCCGACGGCATGATTCCATCCGAACCCGGTGGAACGGTTTGGCCGGTTCCCGTGCCATACAACACAACAATCGATCCCTTGGCCGCGGGGTTGGCCGCCGAATTCAGCGTGCCGTCTTCGTTGGATGCGATCGCGGGTCCCGTGGGCTGATTGCTGATAGTAAAGAGCGCGGGATTGGCTGGCTGCACGGCGATGAATGCCTGAATTGCGACGCCATTGAAAGTGAGCGAGACCGGAGCCTGCGATTGTCCGTCCAGTTCAAACGGCGCCTGCGCGATGATCTGGCCCGAGGACACGGAAATCAGCGGTGCTGGCGTATTGTTGAAAAGAATTTGGGTCCCGCCCGTGCTGGTACTGAGTCCGCCGCTCGCGCTGAACTCGACCGACACGGGTTCGAATGGACCGATGCATACCCCGCGGATACGCAGCAATTCGCCCGGCGCAATCGGCGCCTCGATGGGCGGAGCGGGTGGTTCGCCGGTTAGCACAATAAGATTTGCCGGCGCCGCGCTTTGGATTCCCGTTCGGCCGAAGTGGGGCGTGGGTGGTTCGCTGGCGGGTGCGGGAATCGGTGTGCCTATCCAAATGGTATTTTGCGTGGCGTCGGCGATGTAGAGATTTCCTTTTGCATCGAACGCTAAACCCGAAGGGTCGCGGAGCGTCGCGACACTGCCGACGGAAAGCGCACAACTGTGACTGACGCGCTCGATCACGCCCTTGCCCGCATCGGCGACGTAAATCGATCCCGTGGAATCCAACGCCACCGCCGACGCGTCGCCAACCTCTTCAACGCCGCTGGTGAAACCGGGCGCGGCCGAGAAGGTAAATTCACCCGTGCCGGCTACCGGCGAGATCGCGCCGCTCGACGCGGACAGGCGTTCCACGCTGCTCCCAGCCGAAAAGAAAAAATCACCGGCTGGATCCGAAACCATGGACCCCATAGCGCCGTTGGTCCACAATGTTTCGATCGCCCCATTCGCGCCGATTTTTCGTAATGCGGAGTTGCCGGTGTCGGTGACGAAGACGTTGCCGGCGCTGTCTGCGAAGACTCCTTGCGGCTGCGAGAAGCCCCCGCCAATCGTAGATTGCGTGCCATCCGGCGCGATCTTAAGGACACGATTCTTGCCCGTATCGGCAACGAAAATATCACCGGCCGCATCGACTGCCACGCCCTGCGGATTGTGCAAAAAACCCGGCTGATCGGGCGAACATGCGGGGTCCTGATTGTAGTCGGGACTACCGTCGCCCACCACGGTCTTTACGATTCCAGTGGCGTCGACCCGCCGGATCCGGTTGTTGTTCGTGTCGGCGATATACAAATTCCCCTGTTGGTCGAAGGCGATCGCGTGCGGTGACGCGAAGGTTGCAGCCGAGGCTGGGCCTCCATCGCCTGTGAAAAGATTCGGACCCGCTCCGGCGATGGTGCTGATTTTGCCCGCGGCGGTCGCTTCTTGTAAGCGGTTTGCAAGCTGATTCACGAAGAACACGTCGGCATTCGCGTCGGCCTTCATTCCGGCGGCGCGAACGGTAGCCATCAACGCATTGCCGCAGGCTTCAGTGAACGATTGCGAAGTGGAGCTTTCTACTCCGGCAAAGGCGTGAATGATGCCGTCGGGCGTGATCCGGCGCACGCGGGGAGTGGCCACAAAGACGTCGCCTAACGGATCGGTGGCGACAGAAGATGCGGTGAGTGACGACTGCGTGGCTGGCACTTCGTCCTGGCTTGGAATGCCCGCCGGTAGCGATGGATTGCCGGCAATACGCGTCAGCACGCCGTGTGTGTCGATTTTGGCCACGCGCTGGCCGTCGGCCACATAGAGATTCCCAGCGGAATCGAACGCAAGATCGGATGGTTGTCTCAGCTGCGCCTGGAGCGCAGGACCGCCTTCGCCCGCGTAACCGGGAACTCCGGTTCCCGCGAAGGTGGAGATTACGCCGGTGGTAGTGATCACTCGAACGACGGCGTTGATCGGCTCGGCTACGTAAACTTGATTTTGTGCGTCAACCGCCAAACCCGCTACGCCGTTCTCGGTGACGAAGAGAGAGATGGTGCCATCCGCGGCGATGCGCCGGATTTGGGCCTGGTCCTGGCTGAAATAGAGATTGCCCTGGCTGTCGATCGCCAGACCACCGACAAAGTTGACTTGAGCGGACGTGGCAAGTCCGCCATCGCCCGTGTCACCCGGCGTCCCGGTGCCCGCGATCGTAGTGATCACGCCCTGCGTGTCAATTTTGCGGATACGCGCGACCTCGCCCACGTAGAGATTGCCCGCCGCATCGCGCGCCACCGCCGTTGGGCCCTGGAAGGCCGCATAGTAGGCCGGTCCGCCGTCGCCCGTTATGGACGAAGTATCGCTACCGGCAAAGCGCGTGAGGCCATTACTGAAGAAGGATTGAGCACTGATGACGCAGGGGAAAACGAATACGAGAATGCTGACGCCACTACGCATCTCCTCTGCAAAATAGCACGAATTCGCGCAACCGGCCGCCTGCGCTAGGATGATAGCCGTGGAGCGACACGATCCGCCGCCTGGCGTCCCGGAACTTCCCGCCCCCGTGCCTTGGACGGCCCTGAAAGATGACGAACTGCTGCAAAAGCGCATCTGCGATCTAGGCGTGCGCATTCCCGGTAGCGAGTTGGAGGGGCGCGTGGCGCAACTTCACGAGGAGCTCTCCTCGCGCGGCCTGGCGTTTCGTCCGGCGTGCTATCTCGGCGATGAATGGTTTTCACCGGCCGGCGTTCCCGATATCGCCATTCCGTTTTATCTGGCGCACCCGCGTTTGAAGACGCTTGAAGTTCACCAGATGCTGCAGGTGGAAGGCGGAACGCCCGAGTGGTGCCTGCAATTGCTACGGCACGAGAGCGGGCATGCGATCGATCACGCCTATCGGTTCTCGTCACGCGACGATTGGCACGCCGTCTTCGGAAGTCCGGAAACCGAATACGCTCCGGAAACCTACCAGCCGCGGCCGTACAGCCGAGGATTCGTGCGCAATTTGCCAAACTGGTACGCGCAGGCCCATCCGGATGAAGACTTCGCCGAAACATTCGCGGTATGGCTTTCGGCGACGCCTGAACAATGGCGTGAGCAATATCGCGGATGGAAAGCGCTCGAAAAGCTAGAATTTGTGCATTGCTTGATGGAGGAGGCTAGGAACATTCCGGTGATGGTGAAGCGCGGCAGGCGCATTTACGAAGCCAGCCGGTTGAAGAAGACACTCGCACGATATTATTTGGAGCGCCGCAAGCTGTACGCCGAAGACTTCCCAGACTTTTATGATGCCGATCTGCGCGCTATATTCGGAAACGGTGAACCAAACGGGGAGTCCGCTGCGAAAGTGATGCGAGGCAATCGACGGGCGCTGGTCGCTTCGATTGTGCGCTGGACAGGACAGCATAAGTATACAGTGGACATGCTGGTGCGCAAATTGATTGAGCGCTGCCAAGAACTGAAGCTGACGATTCCGCCGCCGCTCGATCGCGCGCGAGTGTCGTTTGAATTGGCGGCGTACCTTGCGGCGATGGTGACCAATCACTTGCACACCGGCCGGTTCAAGAGGTCTGTGTAGCCGTGAAGGTCCTGGTGCTCTTCGATGTTTCGTACCGCGCGGCGGCCGTGGGAGGGTTCTCTCCGCAGGCTCTGAAGGAAGAAGAGGGCAAACCTACCGAAGCCGATGTGCTGGCTTGTCTGCAACAGTTGGGCCACGAAGTGGAGACGTTGGCGGTGTTCGACGATGTGGCGTGCATCGTGGAAAAGTTGAAAAGCTTCGCGCCTGAAGTGGTTTTCAATCTGACCGAGTCCTTCCATTGCAATCGCGCGCATGAGCCGAACATTCCCGCGCTGCTCGAGCTGATGCGCGTGAGGTACACGGGGACCCGGCCCGATGGCCTTATGCTGTGCAAGGACAAAGCGCTCGCCAAAAAGGTGCTGGCGTATCATCGAGTGCGTGTTCCGCACTTCGTGATCTCCACCGAGCAGCGCCCGCTGAAGCGTCTGCGGCGCTTCGTCTACCCGGCCTTCGTCAAGCCGGTGGGCGAGGAATCGTCCGATGGAATCGCCAAGGCTTCGTTTGCCAAAAGCGAGGAGGAAGCGCTGGAGCGCGCGCGCTTCATTCAAGAGAAGTTTCACTGCGACGCGCTGATCGAGGAGTATATCGAGGGCCGCGAGTTGTACTTGAGCGTGATGGGCAATCGCAAGCTCGCCGTGTTCCCTCCGCGCGAAATTTTCTTCAACGACGTCCCGGAGGATACGCCCAAGTTCGCCACCTTCAAAGCCAAGTGGGACGATTCGTACCGCAAGAAGTGGGGCATTCAAAACGGGCCCGCGAATGAGCTGCCTGGCGACGTCGATGAAAAACTCGCCCGGCTCGCGCGTAAGGTGTATCGTGTGCTGAAGATTCGGGGCTTCGGCCGCGTCGATGTGCGTTTGACGCAGGCCGGCGAAATAGTGGTGATCGAAGCCAATCCAAATCCGTCGCTGGCTTGTGAGGACGACTTTGCGCAGGCGGCGGCGTCCGCGGGGTTGCCGTACGACGTGCTGATCCAGAAGATTTTGGATACGGCGTGCGCTTAAGGCGGATTTTTCCTCCGGTCTAGTGCCAACCTCTCACTGGAGTTTTCCGTGCGTCCTCCGATAGATGGATTGAGAGCAGCGGTCGTTGACGCGGGCGCGCCTAGAGGGCTCCGCCGGTGTCGTCAGCGACCGCCAACAGCGTCTTGTGTCCATTCGGGGGGAGGGTTCCCTTGGCCGTCCCCTCGCTTTTTCCTGCTGAGCTCTTGCCGTTAAAATAGTTGCTTGCGGCCTTTCGTCCCCTTCTTCCGGAATTCCCATCTGCTCACCATCGCCGGCAACTACTGGCGCAGGAATCTGGACGAGCAGCGGTTTCCGGTAGAAACGAAGTTCTACGATACAGAGCCGGGCGTGCAGGTCCGCGTAGACTCGCAGGCGCCGCCGGGCGAGCCTGCCGCGCATCTGATTTTGATTCACGGCCTGGAAGGATCTAGCGCCGCCGGTTACGCACGCAGCTTGGCGCAGGCCGCGCTCGAGGCCGGTTGCGCCGTGCATCGATTCAACATGCGCAGTTGCGGCGGCACGGAGCATGTCTCGGGCCGGACCCTCTATCATTCGGGTTTAACGTCGGATGTTCTGGCAGTAATTCGCCAACTCCCGCGAGTCGTTCCGATCTTTCTGGTCGGCTTTTCCCTGGGCGGTAATGTCGTGTTGAAGCTGGCCGGCGAACTGGGCGAGTCCGCAGCCGATTGGATCGCCGGTGTCGTGGCGGTTTCCACGCCCATCGATCTAGCGGCTTGCGTACGGCAGCTCGGCCAGCCGTCCAACATCATTTATGCCCGGCGATTTGTCGCCCGATTAAAGGAACGCGTGCGCGCCAAGGAGCGGGTGACCCCCGGCATATTCGACTTGAGCGTGCTTGACCGCGTCGGAAGCGTCTACGAATTCGACGACTACATCACCGCCCAGCTGTTCGATTTTGGCAGCGCCGATAACTATTACGCCACGCAGTCGGCCAATCAGTTCCTGGAGCGTATCCGGATTCCCACGTTAGTTGTCCAAGCCAAGGACGATCCCATGATTCCGTTCGCCGTCTATAACCACCCTGCCTTCGCAACGAATCCCTATCTGCGCCTGATCGCCACCGAGCAGGGCGGCCATCTCGGGTTCATCTCGAAGACCCTGCCGCGGTTCTGGCTGGATCAGGTTCTCGTACACTGGGTAATGGAAACGCGGAACAAGGTATCGGCCGGTTTCGTCTCTTAATCAGTGGCAAATCGCATACGACAGAATGCGTCATTCGCGGAAGCGGCGGCGATCGCGGCGGATTCGCTGCGTTCGAGCAAACTGCGCAGCTTTCTGACACTGCTCGGCATCATTCTGGCGACTACCACGCTAATCGCCGTGATGGCCATGATCCACGGCATGGATGTGTACATCGCGAACACTGTGACCAGCATGGGGTCGGACGGATTTCGCATCGTCAAGATCGCATTCCTCGGCAATTTCGACCCGAAGAAATTCCTGCAAATGCAGAAGAGGAATCCTGAGCTGAGCCCGGACGAATTCCAATATCTGAAGGATCACGCCAAGCTGCTCCAGGATTTCGGGATGAGCGCGGGGCGCAGCGTGAGCGTGTCTCTGGGATCGCAAACTTTGACCGAGATCAACCTGAATGGCGGCACGGCTAACTGGGCGGCGCTGGGCGACACCGAAATCGCGATGGGCCGTTACTTCACCGATATTGAAGACCGGCACCGCTCAACGGTGGCTGTCATTGGCGCCGATGTGCGGCAGAACCTTTTCGGGGATGCCGATCCCATTGGCAAGGATATCAAGGTGGAAGGCCGCCCGTTCACCGTCATTGGCGTCGCCAAAGCCAAAGGCAGCGTGTTTGGCCAATCGCAGGACGCGTTCGTGCAAATCCCCATCGGAAGCTACTTTCAGATCTACGGATCGCGATCGGGAATCGCCTATGCAGCCCGCGCGGCCGATCAAACAGTGCTGGAACAAGCCAAGGACGAGATGCGCATGCTGATTCGCGCGCGGCGGCATGAACAGCCAGGCCAGGACGATACCTTCTCCATTCTGTCGTCCGACGCATTGGTCAGCGCATTTGATCAGCTCACTAACGCGATTGCGGCAACCGCGGTCGCGATTGTATCGATCTTCATGGTGGTGGGCGGCGTGGTGATCATGAACATCATGCTGGCCGTGGTAAGCGAACGGACCCACGAGATCGGCATTCGCAAATCGGTGGGCGCGCGGCGCCAGGATATTCTGAATCAGTTCTTGATGGAATCGTCGATGCTGGCCGGCATGGGTGGCCTGATCGGGGTGGTTTTGGCTTGGATCGTTTCCACTCTGGTGCGCAACCTGACAGCGGTTCCCATGGCTGTTCCCCTGTCGGCGGTGCTGATCGGCTTGTTCTTATCTACCGCAGTCGGCCTGTTCTTCGGGATTTATCCGGCGCAGCAAGCTTCCAAACTTGATCCAATCGAAGCTTTGAGAGTGGAACGATGACGCGAGTGGAACTCGCCGCCGCCATCGGTCTGGCGCTTGCGACGGTGCGCGAGCACAAAATGCGATCGTTCCTTACTGTGCTCGGCGTGATCATCGGCACCGGCACCATCATCGGCGTCGGGTCCATCATTGCTGGATTGGATGGCGCGGTCACGGCGGTCCTGTCGAGCTTCGGCACCAACACCGCGATGATCTTCAAAGCTCCGATCGCATTTCACCGGCTCACCGCCGAAGAAGCCAGGCGCAAACCAATTACCTATGATGACGGCGTTGCGATCGCAGCGCGCTGTCCCGCCGTGGATGCCGTGAGTCCTTATTTGATCCCAAACCAGCTGGGAGCCGGGCCGCAGATCAGCATCGCGCGGTACAAAGGAAATGCGCTGTATCAGGCCAATATCTTCGGCACGGAAGAATCCTACGCGCGCAGCGGACAGGCGGACATTTCCGAGGGGCGATTCTTCACCAACGTCGAGAATCAACACCGCATGCCGGTGGCCGTGATCGGCGCCGACGTCCCGCGAGCCATCATGAACGGCGAAGATCCGATCGGCAAGTGGATCGATGTGAATGGCCACAAGTTCGAAGTCGTTGGCGTGGTGAAGCGGCCGGGCGCGTCCTTTCCTGGGCAGGACGACGTGCGCGTTATACTGCCGTATTTCAGCATGCATAAGCTGTTCCCGGCTTCGAAGGAAAACCTGCTGGTGATCATCGCCAAGCCGGGCCTGTTACCAGCCGCCGTCGACCAAGCCACCGCAGTGCTCCGCATCCAGCGGCACGTTCCTTCGAACAAGCCGGACGATTTTTCCATCACGACGTCCGATCAGCTGGTGGAGCAGTTCCATAGCGTGACTGCGATCGTGGCGCTGGTAATGGTGGTGATGAGCTCCATCGGGCTGCTGGTGGGCGGCATCGGCGTCATGAACATCATGTTGGTCTCGGTCACCGAACGCACGCGGGAAATTGGAATCCGCAAAGCGATCGGCGCCAAGCGCGCGGATATCGTGCTGCAGTTCCTAACCGAAGCGGTGGTGCTGACCGGCTTGGGCGGCCTGATCGGGATGTCCATCGGTTGGTCGATCTCGTTCGCCTGTCGAATGGTTTATCCGGCGCTTCCGACGGCGGTGCCATGGTGGGCGGCGGTGTTGGGCGTGGTGGTGTCGGTGGCGATTGGGCTATTCTTCGGAATTTGGCCGGCGAACAAAGCAGCGCGGCTCGATCCCGTGGTTGCCCTGCGTTATGAGTAACGCTAGTGCGCCCGGCGCGACGGTTTTGCCTTCACCATCGTTCGTTTGGGCGCAGACGTCGCTGCATTGAGCGGCCGGTTGCAGTGCAGGCACCGGACCACGTCCGAGCGCGTCGACAAGTGACACGACCGGCAGTACGTTTGGGGAAGCGAAACTGTCGTAAGACCTGGTAACATTTTTACCGTATACCTTACTCCAATTCATCGGCAGAACTCCCGCTTCCTTTAGTACTGCTTCATTTCTGCCCTGCGGTTAGCCGCAATGCGATGATAGTTGAGTCAACTGTATGAATGCCAACGCACCGGCCTCCGTCTGGCTCGACGCCGCCCGGAAGGCTATGCAAATCGAAGCCAACGCGGTGATCCGAGCGTCCGGGCGCCTGGACGGCAATCTCACCTGCGCGGTCGAGCTGATTCTGGCGCACCAGGGCAAGCTGGTAGTCACCGGGCTCGGCAAATCCGGACACGTCGCGCGCAAGATTGTCGCTACGCTATGCAGTACCGGGACCCCGGCCGTGTTTTTGCACGCATCCGAAGCGTCGCACGGCGATCTGGGCCTCTATTCGCCCGGCGATCCCACATTGATGATCTCGAAAAGCGGCAATTCCTTCGAACTGCTGCAGCTCATCCCATTTCTGCGCGAGTTGCCTTCGCGGCGCATTGGAATCATCGGAAATGCGTCGTCACCGCTGGCCGCTGAGATGGACGTGGTGTTGGACGCCTCCGTTGAGCGCGAGGCCGATCCGGATAATTTTGCGCCCACGGCGAGCTCGACGGTTGCGTTGGCGCTTGGACACGCGCTGGCGGTAGCGTTGATGCGGGCGCGCAACTTCAGCGTCGAGGATTTCGGGCGCTTCCATCCGGGCGGACACCTGGGGCGCAGCTTGCGGCTGACGGTTCGCGAGGTGATGCATGGCCGCGACGAGATCGCTTGGGCGCATCCCGGCGATTCGCTGAAGCAAGTGGTGATCGCCATGACGCATTACCCGCATGGCGCCGCGTGTATCGTTGACGAATCGCATCGCCTGTGCGGGCTGATCACCGACGGCGATGTCCGGCGCGCTCTGCAAGCTCACGACGATATTCGCGGTTTGCGGGCGTCGGAAGTGATGACCGCGCATCCCGCCACCATCCAGCCGAGTGCGCGTTTACAAGAGGCGCTGCGAGTGATGGAAGACCGGCCTTCGCAGATTTCAGTGCTTCCCGTGGTGGAAGCGGCGACCGGCGAGTGCCTCGGCCTGCTGCGTCTGCACGACCTCTATCGCGCTGACATGCGGGCTGACGTGCGCGCAGGTTTGCTCTGATGCTGCTCCATCCCGATGTCCAGAACTGTGCGACTGCGCTCAGTCAGCGGTTTGCCGCCGCGCAGCCGTTCAAGCACGTCGTGATCGATCGCTTTCTAGATGACCAATTTTGCCGCGAATTGATGGATCAGTTTCCATCCTTCGACCGGTCGCACGCCGTCAACGAGAGTGGCGAAGTCGGACGCAAGTCCGCGATCCCAGACCTGTCACGTCTGGGCGCGCCGTACCGGCGATTCGACGACCTGATGCGCACTCCCGAGTTTCTCGATCTGATGGGCCGGATTACCGGCATTCCGAAGCTGCTCTACGATCGGGAGTACGTTGGCGGGGGAACGCATGAGAACTTGAACGGCCAGGAGCTGGACCCGCACGTCGATTTCAACTACCATCCGCGCCACCGCTGGCATCGCCGCCTCAACTTGATCGTGTTCCTGAATCCGCAATGGGACGCGAGTTGGGGCGGATGTTTGGAGCTGATTCGCGATCCTTGGGCTTTGCGCGAATCGGGCTCCGTCGAATGCCTGCTTCCGATCGCCAATCGCGCCGTGATCTTTGAAACCACCGAGAGTTCCTGGCACGGATTCGAGCGAATTCAATTGCCGGAGGACGGTCCGGTTGCGTCGCGGCGTTCGATCGCGGTTTATTTTTACACCCAGGATCGGCCCACATCCGAAACGGCGCCCAATCACAGCACGATCTACATCCAGCGTTCGCTTGGCGATCATATTCAAGCGGGCTACACGCTGCGCGAAGAGGACGTCGAGGAAATTCGCGGGCTGCTCAATCGACGCGACCATCAGATCAAGTTTCTGTATGAACGGGAGCTGGAGTTTTCGTCGATGATCGGCGGGCTGCTGCGCTCGCCATCCTTCCGGATCGGCCATTTCCTGACATGGCCGGCGCGCGCCGCGAGAAAACTGACGCGATCGCGAAATTGACCGGGTTCGCGCGGTTCCGTACAATGGTTCCGGTAGCTCGAACGAATGCGGGGTTGGCCTAGCGGTCGGGCGTCAGCCTTCCAAGCTGATTTACACGGGTTCGACTCCCGTACCCCGCTCCAAAGTCACTGTCTCGGCCCGTAGTGCGGCAGCGGCTGACCTAATTCGTACGCGCCCAAGTCTGGCGCGCGGCCCGTGAAACCGTCGGTAATCGATGGAAGCTCCAGGCCCGCATCCACCGCGAGAGAGCCGGCCTTCAATCGAAAATCGAGTTCCTCGGGCTTGTAAAGGCGCTGCGGGTCGGATTTGTCGGGGATCCGAACATTCACGAAAACGTCGTAATCGATCAAGACGCTGTGCTGGTCCTGGTGCGTCGCGTCGCTGTATTCCTTGAACGATGTAATGTGGCGGGTGACAGGATCCTTCTGGTAATCAGCCGCGACGTTGAACGGCGGCGAGTCCCACTCAAATACGTTGACGACGCCGGGATTGGGGCGGAATCCGTTGTAATCCGAGGTCGAGTAATTTGTGTATGTGCTCACATTGAACACCGGATCGAGATTGCCGTCGCCTAAGAATAAATTGTTCCGAAAATGTACGTTAGATGCCGGACGCATCAGACGGCCCTGTCCAATGAACGTGTTCTGATAAACAAGCACGCCCGCCGGAGTATCGATAAACTTCAGCGGACCCCCGGTGACCGCGTGATAGACCAGGTTGCGGTAGAAGTACACCGGACCACCGAAGATCGGCTGTGCGCTGAACGCGCCCTGAGCCGAGTTCAAGCAGCGATTCTCGAACACGCGGATGTTGCGCGCGCCGCCGTCGGCTTCAATGCAGTTGTCAGCCATGTTGGAAAAATCGTTGTTGTAGAAATCGATCGAAACCGGGAGCCGATCCGCGATCGGGTTGGGCGTTCCGTCGGGATCGCCGTACGTAGCGACATCAATGCCGTCGTGCCAATTGGCGGCATAGTTGTAGGCGACCACGTGGCCCTGCCCGTAAACCTTCACCGCATACTCGGAAGTGATGGGTGCGGGATAGCCGGGGAATTTGGACCAGATTTGCGCATCGGTCCAACTTTGGAGTTTGTTGGGATCGTGGCGGCCGATGAACACGTTGTCGGCGATATAGAAATTCCTGGAGCCGGACCAATCGTCTTGAACACCCCGGCCGATATTCTCCAACCGCGAATGCTTCAGCGTGAAACCGCTTGCTCCGGCAATATTCTTTAAGCCAAGCAAAAACGCGACGTTTGTATTGCGGACCGTAATTCCCTCGAAATAGTTGTAATTCCCCGCGAGCAGATTAAAAAGAGTTTGGCAGCCATCGCCATCGAATACTACTTCGCCATCGCCCGCACCTTTGATCACGATTGGCTTGTCGGGTGTGCCGCTCTGAGTCAGATAGTACGTGCCGTCAAAGGGCGTGCCATAGGCTGGAACTCCCCGATCAAAGCCTCCATAAGAAAACCGGCTGTCCTTGTATACGCCGGCGTGCACCAGGATGATGTCACCGGGTTGCACGCGCGGGGGCATCGCGTTGGAATGATCGGATTGGTCCGACCCCATGTAGTACGCCGCCAGCAGGCCCGTGAATGCAGGCTCCTGTTTCGCGCCTTGATAGCCGAATGGATAGACGTGATAAACGTGGCCGCCGGCTGCAGGCTGAGGCTCGGTCCGCGTGCGCACGGTCGCAGTCCTTTCCGATTTGCCTTTGACGCCGTCGGGATCCGATAGCACGAACCGGCATTCGTACTCCGTGCCGGGCTCCAGATTCAAAATGCTGCCGGCGAACATGTTGGGCGCGACGTAGCTGTAGAAATGACGGCCGCCCTCGCGCGGCAGTCCGCCAAATACTTGTTCATGCCGCAGCCGCAGTAGCGGGAGGCCTTTGCGCCATTGCTGCTCGCCCTTTTTGCGATAGGTAGCGTCCACGCGTGCATTGCGGTTGTCGTCGCCTTCGATTTTCCACGCGAAGCC
The DNA here is from genome assembly GCA_035486995.1 of Bryobacteraceae bacterium. Taxonomy (GTDB): domain Bacteria; phylum Acidobacteriota; class Terriglobia; order Bryobacterales; family Bryobacteraceae; genus Palsa-89. Next base: position 3,714 of record DATHMO010000203.1, on the reverse strand, counting down.
AAGCGAAACCAACGTCGGAGGGTCGACAATGAACTCCCCTGGGATGGTATTTGTCTGAGCATGGGCAGAAGCAGTGAAAATCGCCGCCGAAGCTAGGGCGAAACAAATGCTTTTACTGGACATCGGTCACCTTATCTCCCGTAAACGTCACCCGAATGCTGTCGTATACGTAGATTTTCTTCGTTCCCAGGTCCACTACCCTCGTTGGAGGACCGAAAGCCGCGGTGACTTCCTCTACGGTCTGCCCGGGAGAAATTGTCGGCGGAGCCGGGACGTTCGCTTGGTTCAGGGCCGCCAATTGAGCGAGCGTCTCTTGTTCTGCTTTGTCCGCTTCCTGGCTACGTGCGCTTATTGCGGCCGCGGCATTGGAATCGCGCGGTGGCGCGTTTGCTACAAATGCCGCTGGTGTGGGCACTGCCCTGGCGGAAGATGGCTCGGCCGGCAGGTTACCCTGGCCCTGATGTGAGTCGAGATCGGCCAGCCCCAGGTCCAAAGTCTCGCGCATGTGATTCTGCATGTCTTGCAGATCTCGTAACGAAACGGAGACGGTGCTCCCCGTGTTGCATTCCGGGCCCCCCTTGCTCGCCAGCACCACCAGGTTGACGACTGCTGCATTCGACGCCGGCGCTTCGATGACTTGCAACACGTCGCCCCCGCTGATCAAGCACTCCTGGCCTCCGTCGTCGACGAGATCGAGATCGCCGCCCGCGACGAAAATATGATGCACGCCGTCGGCCGCCAGCCGATCGATACCGCTCGCGTGGGGATCCGGCTCCGCGTTTTGCGCCGTCGTCCGCGCCTCGGATTTCTCCAGCGCGATTTGCCGCAGCACTTCCTCAGACAACAATTGTTTTGCCTCTTGGCTGAGAATCGGGCTCCCCGCGTTGGAGTGCGCAGCCGCCGGAAGCCCCGCATCCACCTGCGCTTGATACGCTGCGGCGAGCGTGGAGGAGAGCAAGTAGTCCGTGAGCCAGAGCGAGGGACTCGAATACGCCGGGTACGGAGCGAAATAGAAACCGTAATTCGCATACCATCGATTGCCGGTCCATCCCCATGGATAAGCCGCCGATTCGGCCCACGGGTTACTTAGCCAGGTGTAAAATGCGGCTGGATAATATCGCACCGGAGCATAAATATCGAAATGAATTCCGCGATATGTGTAACGGCGATAGAAACGATCGTAAGCCACGCCGTGAAATAGATACGTACGATGCGTGAATTCGTGGCCGCGAAATACGAATGAATGCTGGACGTATCCTCCGCCACCGCCGTCTGCCACGATTCGCGAATGGTCGGCCCGCTCCAGGATCACGCGGCGGCCTCCACTCAGTGCGTGGTGTATTTCCATCCCGCTGCTCGCCACCCGCAAGTCGCGTGGACTGCCATTCGCTCGCGTTTGAACCTCATTCCCATTGGCCGTCTTCACGGTTTTTGCGCCCGCCTGCGATTCTGGCTGTTGCGCGCACAACGCGCCCGATAGCGCCAGCAGCGCAATGGCTCCGGCGATGGGGACCCGCCTGACGGACGCCAAATCGAGCATATGAGTGCTACTATATACAATTCCCCGGCAACAAAAGACATGAGTTTTCGAAACCGCCATGTCCCCGGAATTGCATCAGCGAGTTCGCAAGCTTTTTGAGGAAGCCGTCAAGAAGCCGGACGACCAACGGCTTGCCTTCCTGAACGCAGCCTGTACCGATCCAGAGACATTTCAGGGCGTGATGCACCTGCTCGAAACGCTCACCACCGCGCCATCGTTTTTGCAAGATCAAACGCGCCCCATCGAGCGCATTGGTCGTTATATGCTTACCGCGGAGCTGGGCCGCGGCGCCATGGGGGTGGTGTACGAAGCCATCGATCCGCTCATCGGCCGCAACGTCGCGGTGAAGACCATTCATCTCCAGCTGTTGCCCGGTTCGAAGGAAGCGGAGTTCATGCGCGATCGGCTGTTTCGGGAGGCGCGCGCGGCAGGCCGGCTGTTTCATCCCGGAATCGTTCTCATACTCGATGTCGGCCAGGAAGGGGACATCGCCTTCATCGCGATGGAGCGCGTGGATGGGCAAACGCTGGAAAAAACAGTGGCAACGCGCCAGCGACTGAAGATCGCGGAGTCGCTCGATATCTTGCGGCAGGCTGCCGCGGCGCTCGATTATGCACATCAGAATTCGGTGGTTCATCGCGACATCAAGCCCGCCAACATCATGCTTCAAAAAGGGACCACGGTGAAGATCGCCGACTTCGGAATCGCGAAGAGCATGTCGACGGAGCATGGCACCATGGCGGGCATGATCATGGGTACGCCGAGTTATATGTCGCCGGAGCAAATCGAAGCGCGGCCTGTGGACGGGCGGTCCGATCAATTTTCGCTCGCAGTTGTCGCCTATGAGCTTCTGAGCGGAACGCGGCCGTTTCAGGGGGATTCGCTCGCCACTCTCGCGCACATGATTGTGTACGGAGAACGCCCTTCGATCCGGCAGGCCAATCCCAAGCTGCCGGCTGCTTTGGATGACGTGCTGCATCGGGCCCTGGCCAGTAAAGCCGAGTTGAGATACGCGACTTGCGCTGAGTTTGTCGCGGCGCTGGACGCCAAGCTAAAGAACGCGGTGGATGCTGATTCCGCATTCGAGAGCCAGGAAACTGTGGCGCTCACCGAGGCAACCCCGACGGACTCAACCCCAGTCCCGAAGAAACGGCGCTCCCGATCGCTGTGGTACGTGGCCGCGGCGGGCGCGGTTTTGATCATTCTCGATCTTGCATTGTTCTACTTCAAAGCAGCTCCGCCGCACCGTGCGTCTGTTGCCTCGCCCAAAGTGACGACGGTGGTGGACTCGATACCTGCGCCTGCCAATCCCGCACCAGCGCCGCCTCCTGCCGAAGTCAAACAGCCCGTGAGCGCGCCTGCCGTCGTTACACCAAATCCGGTCCCACCGGCTCCAGTCGCGGTCAGCAAACAAGACCAAGCCCGCGCCCTCTACAATCAAGCGGTCGAGAAGAACCGTGCCAAGAAACCCGATGAGGCCGTGAAATTGTTCCAGCAGGCCGCCGATCTCGGCGAAGTTCGCGCCATGCAACAGCTCGGTGAAATGTTCATGGATGGCAACGGTGTGGAGAAGGACGACGAAGCTGCAGTCCGGTGGTTTCGCAAGGGAGCCGACAAGGGCAATACGGCCGCCATGCTGTTCTTGGGTGGCATGTATCAGCTCGGCAACGGTGTCGAGCAAAACGACGTAACCGCGGCAGAGTGGTACCGCAAGGCGGCCGCCGCCGAGAATCCCGAAGCCCTGTTCGACCTGGCAATGCTCTATGAAACCGGGAGTGGAGTGGGCAAAGATCCGAGTCTCGCCATGCAACTTTATCAAAAGGCCGCCAAGCTAGGAAACAAAGAAGCTCAGAAACGTCTCAAAGATCTGCATTGATCGCAGGCCCCTTGATATTATGGACACGTGAGCCGGTAGCTGGCGTAGCTCAGTTGGTAGAGCATCTGATTTGTAATCAGAGGGTCGGGGGTTCAAGCCCCTCCGCCAGCTCCATATTTTGCTCAGTTTGGCCGTCTGTCTTGCTCCGCGTCTTGCACCGAAGAAGCTGAAGCTTTGCCCTTTAGGTGCGCGTCGAGCTTCGTCGCCATCTCGCGCATCCGCCGTTCGCTGATGATGTGATAGCGATCGAACACGGCGCGAGTTCGGTGCCCGCTGATTTCCAACGCCTCTTTTTCTG
>DATHMO010000202.1:0-4252 GCA_035486995.1 Bryobacteraceae bacterium | reverse complement strand
GGAGTGCTGTACGCCAATGGCCAAGGGGTTTCCCGTGATGACATCGAAGCCGTCCGCTGGTACCGGCACGCTGCGGAACGGGGCCATCGGGACGCGCAGTTCAACCTAGCGGTTCTGTATGCGAACGGCCGCGGAGTTCCTCGCGATCTGGTGCAGGCGGAAAAATGGTTCCAGATCGCGGCAAGCGCGGGCGACCAGGATTCCGTGACAGCTAAAGAACGGCTGGCTGCGCGGATGTCGGCCCAGGAGATGGAACAATCGAAGGCGCTGGCAGCGGCCTGGACGCCTTGTAAGACCAAGCCCGAGTGCGACGCTATTTCAGATACTGATTCAAGAACGCAATCGTCCGCGCCCAGGAGTCCGCGGTAGCGGCGGGGTTGCCGGCCAGGTCCTGAAATTCGAGAAACCCGTGTGTTGCGTGAGGGTAGATATGCGGCTCGTAGGATTTGCCTAGCTGTTTCATCGCGCCGACGGTAGGGTCCACCGTGCTGGTCACGCGAGCATCATCTTCGCCGTAGAAGCCAAGCACGGGAGCCTTGATTTGGCCATGATCTCCGCGCTCGGCTGGGTGCCATAGAAGACCACCGCGGCGTCGATCTCGGGTACCTCGCCCGCGAAGCGGAAGCTGTAGGTACCACCTGCGCAGAATCCGATGGTTGCCACTTTGCCGCTGGCCCGTGGCAGCTTGATGCCGTAGTCATACGCCGCCTTGTATCGCCGGATGGCCTCTTCGGGCATCAGTTTTCCAGCCGCTCGCAGCGCCGCGTCGATACCTTCAAAAGAATCCCAGTTGCCGCCATTTGGTCCCAGTCCGGAGTAGAGATCTGCCGCGACTGCGATGAATCCCTGGAGCGCCAACTGGTCTGCCAGCGCGCGCTGCCAATCGTCCATTCCCGGTCCGTGCTGCATCACAATCACTACCGGCGCCTTTCCCGCACCCATGGGATATTCCACCCACGTGTGTAGGTTGACGTCACCCACGGGAAGATTGACGAACTCCTTGCGGAGAGTCGAATGAAGGAGCGTGGATGTAGCGCTGAAAGTACCCGCGGGAAGGCCCGGTAGCTTTCCCACTGGATAACCCCGCGGTCCGCTGCCCGGTGGCTGCTGAGCCATGGCCATCATGATGTGAGCGGAATGATCTTCAGTCTCCGAGTGAGCCATCGTTTGGCCATCCATCGTTTGGCTATACAGGGGCCGGTTGCCAGTTTGTTTGGAAAGCCACAAAATCGCTTCCCGCCAGGACTCGCGGTTTAGCTTGAATGTTGCGAAGTGTTTTTCGAAGCGCACCTGGATTTCCGCATTGCGTCCCGAAAGCTCGAGAGCCGCGCTTTGCCCGTTCACGGCGGGAAGAGCAACCGCGTAGTCACGGACGGCCGAAGTTCTGCGGGCAATCTCCGCTGAGCTCATCCGGCGAATCGCGGAGGCAACCGCATCAGTGCTGGAGAATGATTCGGTGTCGCCTCCATGCGGCCCCATTCCAGAGAGAACGTCCGGTACCACGGCCACAAAGCCATCGCCTGCCAGTTGATCGGCCGCTGCACGCACCCAGTCGCTGGCGCCTTGATCGGTCCCGGTGACCATCACTAGGGGCGCTTTGTCCGCGCGCCGCGGGTAGACCAGAAAGGCGCGGATGATCGCTGGCCCAAGACGTAGATTCACCCATTCGCGATGACGGCCGGTAGTGTTCAAAATAGTTTTTGCAGCACTCTCCTCCGGTAACGTAGAGTGAATCATCGCAGGCGGCCTGGCTAGCCATAAACCGGCTGCGACGGATGCAAGCGCAGCGCTGCTACAAGCCAACCAACGAGTCCTGTGGGAAAACATTTCGCGCTTCAGACTAACCGTTGGGAACGCGTGTGTAAAGCGCGATTAACATAACTTTACGATCATTCCTAGCCTTTTGCTTTAGTCACCAATAACGCGTATCGCAACACGATATGGAATGGGTGACCGCTCTAGAGCGGCGCCTCTCAACAAAGCCGTTTACATTACTTAACAATAAAGCCGTTGTTTATTGGTGCGCTTCTGGATAAGACTCCAGAAGGCGATTTCTAGCCATCGCACAAATCGTAAATTGTTGGGTGTGACCGAGGGGGGATTTCGGTATGGGGATGAACCGCAATGTTCGCGGACGCTGGATCACGCTGCTGAGCGTGGCCGTGATGCTCGTGATTTCAGGAGTAAATCCAGCGCACCTGAACGGTCAAGGAGCCACCGCTACGATATCCGGCAGAGTCACCGATATGTCCGGTGCAGCAGTAGTCGCGGCCGAGGTTCAAGTCAAGAACAATGCTACCGGCGCCACCCAGGTAACCGCCAGCGATGAACAAGGGCGCTACACGTTGGCAGACCTGCCGGTGGGCGACTACGACATCCATGTTTCGAGGACCGGATTCTCTAACATGGTCCGCACCGGGGTGACTCTCACCGTCGGCGCCCAGAGCGTGGTTGATTTTTCGCTCCAGGTGGGACAGCAGATCGAAACCATAACGGTGCAAGCGGAAGCTTCTCTCGTCGATACTTCCAACTCGACTGTCGGCACCCTCACCGATGAAAAACAGATGAGCGGTCTGCCTCTGAATGGCCGTAACTTTGAACAACTCATCCAACTCTCCGCCGGCGTGAATACGCTGCAGGGGAATTCTTTCGTTGCATCTGGCTTCCAAGGGAGGGCCCCGGAGTATTCCATCGCGGGGTCCAGACCCGAAGGACAGGCCATCCTGCTGGACGACGAGAACCTTCAAAATTTCTGGAATAAGGGCATGGGCTCGGTGATGGGCTCATCGCTCGGAGTGGAGGCTATCGGCGAGTTTCAAACCCTCACCAACACGTATAGCTCGCAGTTCGGAGGCAACGGAGGAGTCATCAACGCGGTCAGCAAAACGGGCAGCAATAACTTCCACGGTTCTCTCTATGAGTTTTTCAGGAACAGTGACCTGGATGCGCGGCAGTTCATCGATCCAGCGACGATTCCGGCGCTTCGCCAGAACCAGTTCGGGGCCACACTGGGAGGCCCGATCAAAAAAGACAAAATGTTCTTTTTTGTCAACTACGAGGGCATACGCTTAGTGCAGGGTGAGACTAGAATCGCGCAAGTTCCTGGCTGCAATCTGAACCCCGCCAATTGTATTCCGACCGCCTCCAACCCAGCCGCCGCCCAAGCGATCGCCAACACGCTGCAGGCCTGGCCCAACGCGACCACCGTGGTGAATGGTCAACCTGAAGCGTTGAGTGTCGCAAACGAGAACGCCCACGAAAACTATATCCTTGGACGCTTCGATTACAACATCTCGAGCAGCGATTCCATATTTGCGCGGTACATCTCAGACAAGGCAAACTACGTGGAACCCTTCGGCGGTGGTGGTTTCGGCGGTGGCCCGGTGCCTTTTTGGCCGGAACCAGATTATTCCCATACCCAGTTCGCCACCGTGGAATGGAGGCGGATTCTCAATCCGAGTATGGTCAACGTGGCGCGCTTTAGCTTCTCTCGCCCGGGTACCAACGAGTTCACCGGCAAGACGGAGCCGGGTGGGCTCGCCAACGGTACCGACCCCCTCCAATATTTCGCGCCTTCCGCCGGCCGTCAGGACGGTATTGTGAATGTTGCCGGATTGGCCGGCATCGGCGCCGCTCTCCAACTTCCGTTCAATACCACGCAGAATCGATACACCGAAGGCGACGATCTCACTTGGACCCATGGAGCGCACACCACCCGCATGGGCGCGTCCGTGTCCCGGCTGCAAAGCAACACCTACATGCCCTTTTTCGATGGAGCGATGTGGCAGTTTACCGGTCTGGCCAACGGGCCTTTCCCCTTGCTCGGCGGAGTTCCGGCTGTGCTGCTGTATGTTCCGCTGGGATCTTACCCCAACCGCGACTTCCGCAACACTGAGGTGACGCCTTATGTGCAGGACGATTGGAAGGTGTCTTCAAAGCTCACACTCAATTTGGGATTGCGTTGGGAATTCGTCACCATTCCCACCGATCAGCATAACGAGCTGTACTACGTTACCAATGTGGCGACGGCCTCGCCGGCGACCAAGCCCCCGTTCTATACGCATCTTTCGGGCGTCATGGCCAGCAATCCAGCGTGGAAGAACTTCGATCCGCGTTTTGGGTTCGCTTACGATCCCTTCTCCGACCATAAGACCTCCATTCGCGGGGGATTCGGCATCTTCCACTCGCCCATCTCCATTCCCGATATCGCGCCGGGATTCTGGGCCGCTTATCCCTGGGCTATCAACGCTCT
>DATHMO010000201.1:0-6186 GCA_035486995.1 Bryobacteraceae bacterium | reverse complement strand
GCACCCGAACAGAGCGTCGTTGCGGTTCAACCCGAAGCGGAATTCATTGACCAGATTCGGTGTGAACGCCGCGACAAAATTCAACGAGCCATTGTGACTTTGACCCGTGGTGGATAGTCCTCCGATACCCGGAACGATTTCGTCCAAAGAGTTGCCGGTATCGGAACCGTTGTAGATATAGCGCGCCGAGAGGGTGTATTTGTCAGTGATGTGCTGATCCACCTTAAAGACTACGTTGGCGGCGTTGGTCGGAATGTCGGTAGGGAAAAAATAGAGCGCGCGGATGGAGTCTATAGCGGGCCCGTTCGGGTTGGGATACAGCGAAAATATTTTCTGCATCGTTGGATCCAGTGGAAGGCCGAGCGCGTTGTTGGGAGATGAAGGACTTGCCAGATTGATCTGCTGTCCGTTGTAGTCGAAAATGCCAGTCTTGAACGCCGCGGTAGGCACCACGGCTTCGTTCGTTAACGTGGTCCGGAAGCGGTCCCATTCTGCGTTGAAAAAGAAGAATGTCTTGTCTTTCTTGATCGGGCCGCCCAGGGAAGTGCCGAACTGATTACGAACGAAGGGATTCTGCGGGTCCGGACTGTCGGCAGTCCCGCTGGGGTTGAAGTAATCGCGCGCCGCCATCGCATTCACGCGATTGAATTCGTACGCATCGCCGTGAAACTGGTTCGTCCCACTCTTGGTCACGATATCGACGATGGCGCCAGTGTTGCGCCCAAACTCCGGCAGGAAATTGTTAGTGATCACTCGAAATTCCTGAGTGGCATCCGGATTCAGGGTGCTCAAGCCGAATCCCCCTGGAACGCCAGCGTCGTTGTTGTCGACGCCGTCCAATAGAAAGTTGTTGTTCCGTTCGCGCTGCCCGTTGACGGTGAGTCCTCCCAGGTCGGTGCTTTGGGCTCCCGGCGAAAGTAACGCCAGGTAGTAGGGATCGCGGGTGATCAGCGGCAGATCCACAATCCGCCGCTCATCTATGACGTTGCTGAGCTGGGCGTCTTCCAAGTTGATGGGCGCTACACTGGTTCCGGCTACTTCCACCGATTGGCTGGCAGTCCCGACATCCAGGGTTCCGTCCAGGGTGAGATTCTGCGCAACCGTCAACTGAATACTGCGAAATTGCAAGACCGCAAAGCCCTGCTTCTCAACGCTTACGTCGTAGTTTCCGGGCGGCAGGTTCGGTAACGCATAGGTTCCAGTGTCGGAGGTCATGGCCGTACGGACTGCGGCTGTCGCTTGGTTCTTAGCCGATACCGTTGCGCCGGGAACGCCGGCGTTAGACGGATCCAGAATCGTTCCGACGATGCTTCCTGTTTGAGCGTTCGCCACTGCGCCCCCGAAAAGCAGGACTGTGACAACGCACTGCACTACTGTTCGCATGCTATTCTCCCCCAAAAAGGCTCTTAGAAATCTGCACAAACCAAGGCAATGCGCGGCGACGGGCCGCTGAGTCGCCTGGGCGCATTCATGGCCCCGGGCGACCGCTTCTTAATCATTCTCTAGAAAGACAGCGTTCCCCAACTTCGGAAGGCTACTCGCAACTTGTGCCGGAGGTTTAGCACTTACGGTACCAAACCCACCAGATCCCGGGATACAAATTAGGTTCATTGTACAACATGGACTTAGGCGCCGATAGGATTGCGTTAGCGGATATGTTTTCTAATAAACTGCTCCCGGAGTTCCAGGATTCGGGAGCGCTACCAACATCGAGGTGGTGCCATGCGGGGTGCAGGTGACCGCACTTTGCTCCCCCGCCCACGGCTTTCAACTCTTATAATTCCTACAGGGCCGTTTTTCCGGAACCTATGCGCAAGCGTCTGATGTTCGGTTCGGCGGTGGTGCTGCTCGGCATCCTGGTAACGCTGGTGGTGTGGCAGGGATCGTTCAGCCTGAGTCCGGCGCCATCCACAATCCAGCAAACATATCTGTTCTGGGCCGTTTCGACCCTGATTTTCATTCTGACGGTCACTCTGGGCTTCAACCTGTTCCGGACCGTGGTGAAGCTGTACATCGAGCGCCAGGGCAACCGGCCGGGATCGCACATCAAATCGAAGCTGATCGGGGGAGCGCTGGCGCTGAGCGTGCTGCCGATCATTTTTCTGGTGCTGTGGAGCGTTTCGGTGCTGAATCTGAATCTGGACAAATGGTTCAGCCGTCCAGCGCGCACCATGAATATCGATTTGGTGCAGATTGCCAACGCCCTGAACCAGGAGGTGACCGACAAGCTGACGGCACAAGCTCACTGGTTGGCGGCGCAACCCGTGCAGAGCGCCGATTTTTACGAGCGCTTCTGCCAGGAGAACCAGATCGAAAAGGCGGAAATCCAGCAGACCGGCGGCGGGACCCGGGTCCTCTGCTCGGTTTCCATTACGCGTCAGGGCGATCTCTTTCGAGCCAGCATTCCGGTGATCGAGGGGAAGCTTTTATTGACCGCACGCATGCCTTTGGCGCTGGCGGCAAAGCAGCGCGAGATCAACCAAGCGGTAGCCGATTACGATCGCCTCGCGGTGGACAAGAAAGCATACCGCCGCGTGTACCTATTACTGCTCTCGCTGATCACGCTGTTCGTTTTGTTCTTCGCCATCTGGATTGCGCGTTATATGGCCGGACAGATCAGCACGCCCATTACGGCACTGCTGCGGGGCGCCGAACAGATCCGCAAGGGGAATTTGAGCTATCGCGTGCGGGTCGGCGCGATCGATGAGATGGCCACCCTGGTGCGAGCCTTCAATGAAATGACCGAAGCGCTGGAGACTAACAGCAAGGAGCTGGAAGCCCGGCGGCGATTCACCGAGGCGATTCTCGAGAGCATTCCCACGGGCGTGATTTCACTGACGTCCGATGGCCGGATCCAGCGCGTGAATCGGGCGCTGCTCGGAATTTTCCCGGAGGAGCAGGTAGTGCGGGCGTCTCGTTTGAGCGATCTATTCTCGCGCGAAGATACGGCTGAGATCCGTTATCTGATGAATCGGGCGCGGCGCACTTCGGTGGCTGGTCCCACCCAGGTCGAATACAAGGCCGAGCGGCGGGTACTGCAATTGGCCTTGACCGTCGCGGCACTGGATCAGGAGCGCAGCTCCGGCTTTGTGCTGGTGGTGGAAGACACCAGCGAACTGTTGCGCGCGCAGAAAGCGGCGGCCTGGCACGAAGTGGCGCGGCGCGTGGCGCACGAAATCAAGAATCCGCTGACGCCCATCGCACTGTGCGCGGACCGTATCGCGCGGCAATTGTCGAGGCCTGAGCAGACCGCCGATACGCGGCGCATCCTGCACGAGTGCTCGGCCACGATAGCGCGCGAAGTGGAATGCGTGCGGACGTTGGTCGACGAATTCTCGCAGTTCACGCGTTTTCCGGCCGCGCAGCCGGTGTCGTCGGATCTCAACACGGTGGTGGAGAACGCGCTCGCGGTGTTCGATGGGCGATTGGACGGCATACGCCTGGACAAGGATCTCGCCGGCGCTCTTCCGCCGGTGCTGGTTGATCGCGATCAGTTCAAGCGCGTGGTGGTGAATCTGGTGGATAACGCTGCCGAGGCGATGCAGGAATCGCTGGTGAAGCGTCTCTACATCGGCACGCGCTTCACCGAAGCGGATTCGGTGGAGCTGATCGTTGCCGACACAGGCTGCGGCGTTTCGCGCGAAGACAAAGAGAAGCTGTTCCTGCCCTATTTTTCGACCAAGGGACGGGGGACAGGGCTGGGTTTGGCAATCGTGAGCCGGATTCTCGCCGATCATGACGCTACGATTCGCGTGGAGGATAACGCGCCCGCGGGCGCGCGGTTTGTCGTGGATCTTCCGGTGCGGACGGGCGCCGAGGCGGAGGCCAAAACGGCTGAAATGCCGGCTGCGGAGATTCGTTCGTGAAGCCGGCGCAGATTTTGATTGTTGACGATGAACCCCTTATCCGCCAGTCGCTGGCCGGGGTGCTCGAAGACGAAGGCTACCACACGCACGCGGTTTCGAACGGCGAGGAGTGTTGCGAGGAGATCGCGCGCGCGCCTTACGATCTGATCTTGCTGGACGTATGGCTGCCCGGCATGGATGGTTTGGAAACCCTGTCGCGATTGCAGGAGATTGCATTCGCCAATCGTCCCGTCGTGGTGATTATTTCCGGGCACGGGACCATCGAAACGGCCGTGAAGGCCACCAAGCTGGGAGCGTTCGATTTTCTGGAGAAGCCGCTCACCATCGAAAAGGTGATGGTGGTGGTGAAGAACGCGCTGCAGCAGCGCAAGCTCGAATTGGAAGTGGAGCGGCTGAAGGAAGAAGGGCGGCGCGAGCTTGAGATCATCGGCGAGAGCGTTCCGATGAAGGCGCTGCGGCAGCAGCTGGCATTGATGGCCGCGACCAACGGCCGCGTGCTGATCTACGGTGAGAGTGGCACGGGCAAGGAGCTGGTGGCGCATGCCATTCACAACAGCAGCCAGCGCGGCACCGAGGCGTTCGTCGAAGTGAACTGCGCGGCCATCCCGGAGGACCTGATCGAAAGTGAGCTGTTCGGGCATCGCAAGGGCAGTTTCCCTGGCGCGACCGAAGATAAAACCGGCAAGCTCCAGAAAGCCGATGGCGGCACGTTGTTCCTGGATGAAGTGGGCGACATGAGTTTGAAGACGCAAGCCAAGGTGCTGCGATCGCTCGAGGAACAGCGCTTTGAACCGGTGGGCGCGGAAACTTCGATTCAGGTGGACGTACGCGTAGTGGCCGCTACCAACAAGAATCTCGAAGAAGAAATTGAGCGCGGCAATTTTCGTGAAGATCTGTTCTATCGACTCAACGTGATTCCGTTTTATGTCCCACCGCTGCGCGACCGCGTGGAGGATATTTCGCTCCTGGCGGATCATTTCCTCAAGGAATTCACCACTGCTTATGGACGGCGTCCCAAGGAACTGACTCCGGAAGCGTACGAAGTGCTGAAGGAACATCGCTGGCCGGGCAACGTGCGAGAGCTGCGCAATTTGATGGAACGCATCGTCATCATGAGCCCGCAAATCCGCATTGATGCGCGCCACATTCCGTTGATCCCGGGCAAGCGCGCCGTTTTTGAACGCGCCGCGGAACGGCTGGGCAGCCTGCACGAAGTTCGCGCCGCGGCCGAGCGCGAGTATATCCTCAAGACCCTCGACGAGACGAAGGGGAATGTGACCAAGACGGCTGAGTTACTCGGCTTGGAGCGCAGCAATCTCTACAGAAAGATGAAGGCGCTGGGAATCGGTCCCAAGGAATAGCGCCCGGCGGCGTTGCATATGCCCAATCGGCCGGGAGCGTGAACCGGGCGATCGAGAACTGGGGATACAGCGCCGCCGAAAGCTTGAATCAGAATTACTCGAATCGATGCGAACAGTCTATGCAGTAATTAGCGCGGCTGCATGCAGACGGGTGCGTCATAGTAATTGAAACGTGACCTGTACGGTGGCTTCGGTGACGACGGGCTTGCCGTTCCTGAGGCCCGGCCGGAAGCGCCAATGCGAAACGGCATCCATCGCTTTTTCATCCAGGCCCAGGCCGAGACCTTTCTGCACGCGCACAGCGCGGACCGTGCCACTCATGTCCACCTGGATGCTCAAGACGACCACGCCCTGGTACTTTGCTTTGCGCGCCTCTTCGGAGAATTCGGGTTCCACTTTGTATAGAAGCTGAGGCGGAGTGACGCCGGGGCCGGGACGAACCACCGCGAGTCCGGGCGGGCCCGACTGCGATTCACCGATTCCACCGCAGCAGCCGTGGTTGCCGATCCCGTTGTCGCCGTTCGAGCCAAGCCCGCCGTTGGGCAACCGGCTGAGTGGGTCGCCGATGTTGGCGCTGGTGTCGACAGTCGGGATGTCGAATGCGATCGTGATCGGGAGCGCGAGTTGTGGACGCGGGCTCGAAGTTGGGGGGATGAAAGTGCGCTGCGCGGTTGGCGGCGGCGAGCCGTGTTTCGCGGGAAGCTGGGTGCGATTGCTCCCTCCGCTGCGCGCGTCGATTGCTTTGGGTGGAGTTTTTGGCGGCGGGAGGAACGTCAACGGAGTTACGCGTTCGGGCGCGGCGGTTTGTGGAGGAGCCGGGATCGATTGCGACGCGGCGAACATGAGCAACGCGATCAGTACAACGTGCACGCCGAGGGAAAGTGCTTGCGACCTGGCGGTAAGCATGCATTCGGCGATGCAAGTGAGTGTCCAGCGAGTAAGTCGAAGTTAATCAATGG
>DATHMO010000200.1:0-16051 GCA_035486995.1 Bryobacteraceae bacterium | reverse complement strand
TCAAGCACGATGGGAAATGCCGCGAGCGTCTTTTCGAAATCGGCCGGCCCGAACAAGCTTTCATACCAGGAGAATGCTGGATTGAAGTAATTCACCAGATGCGCGGAGAACACGTGCGTGTAGCCGGCGGCGAAGGAGTAAAGGGGCTGCGGAGAGATGGCGTTGAAGATCGCATTGATGGGATCGGTGTAAGCAGCCTGGAGTCCGGTGTCGGACTGAAAGCGAAACCATGCCATGTTGTTGGTATCGATGTTGTAGTCGATGCGAGCCGTCTGCACCTGTTCTCGATCGTCGCTCGAATGCGAAACACTCTGACGATTCGCGCATCCGTTTCCGTTAGGCGGAATGCCGGCGGCTACGGCCCCATTGCTATTGAACGGGCACCCCAGCACCGCGAGCGGAGTTCCCGTGGTATTGCCGTAGAGCGCAAAAAGCTTCTGGTAGAACGGCACAAGCTGCGGCGCGGGCTGATACGTCGATCCGGTGATGGAGTCCACGCCGCCGCGGGGCAACTGCTGAAGGACGTAATTCTGAAAGGCGGGCGTCGGTATAGTGGTTGCGGTAACGATGGGGAGCGCGATACGAACCCATTCGGAATCGAAAAAGAAAAACAGCTTGTCGTGAACGATGGGGCCTCCGAGACTTCCCCCGAAGTGGTTCACCGTGGAGCGCGGCTTGTGATTTCCGGGAGTTGCGTTGGTGAAGAAGTCCGCGGCGTTCAACTTTGAGCCGTTCCATAGCTCATACAGATTTCCGTGAAACTGATTGGTGCCGGATTTCGTGACATAGTTGACCTGAGAGGCGCCGTAGCGGCCTTGATCCACCGCATAGGAAACGGTATTGACCGTGACCTCGGCGATCGAATTCAACCCAAGGACCAGATTGGTGGAAAGGCCGCTGTTTAGGTTCGTCAGCGGATCGTTGGTCTCCAGGCCATCGACAATATAGCCGTTCGAAAGCGAGGGCAAACCATTGAACTGCACGTTGCCATAGCCATTCGTGCCGCCGACGAAATCATTTCCACTGCCGGCCGTGTTGATGAGCGCGCCCGCGGCGAACTGGATCGGATACGTCATGTCGCCACCCGGATTCGGAAGATCTTCCAGGGCCCGCGCACTCAGAGTCGTCGAAGTATTCGGGTTGTCAGGATTGATCAGAGGCGCTTGCTCCTGAACCAGGACGGTTGCGCTTGCCGATGCGATGTTCAGCCTGAAATCGACCGTTTGCTTTTGCCCAAGCTGCGCTGACACGGAATTATTTTGCTGAGGTTCAAAGCGGTCTGCCTCCGCTTTAACCGAGTACCTGCCGGGCTTGAGCTGCGGAAAACTAAAACGCCCCGAGTCGTCGGTTTTCACGGATCGTTTCAGGCCATTCTCCACGTTGGTGACGGTCACGCTTGCGCCGAAGATCGCCGCACCCGCTGGATCGACTACCGAGCCGACGATGGCGCTGGTTGTCTCGCCCTGGCCTTGCGCGAGCTTTACGAAGATCAAGATTACGGCTGCCGGCCACATCCAATGCCCAAAGCGAAGCCGCATACAGCTACTTTACTACAGATTTCACAAATTCATGAACCATGGTTAACGCTGGCGGATAGAACGCTGGTTTTTCAATGATCTAGCCAAGACGGCGTGGGTCAGTCAACCGGCCACCAGCCGCAATCGGCAATAACCAGTGACATCGCTGACCGCGCTTCTTTCCACTTGGACGCAACTACTTCCGGCGTCCTTGCCTCGCAGCCGCCCTGGCCGGCTGCTATTCTCAGCCCGAATGCTTCTCGATGCCCATCCCGCTCCCCGCTCGCTCTCTTCTTGGCTTCGTTTTTTCAAATTTAAAAAAAACGCCACTCGCGCGCACAAAACTATGCCTGATGCGCCACCTGATTTGCAGTCAAAACGTAAATTTTGCGCCAACGCGCGGAGGATTAACGATGCCAACGTTCCACGCGCGGCGGCTTTACGCGTATGATCGCCATCATGCCGTTGTCTTCGTGCCCAAGGATGTGGCAGTGGTAGACGAAATCGCCCACCAAGGGGCCGCGAAAATCCATACGGATCTTCACGCTCGGATACGGCCCCGATCCCGGCCAATACGGAACCTGGATCATGTCGAGAAACTGCCCGTTGCTCACCGGAACGCCATTTTGCTCCAGCAGCAGGAAATGGATCTGATGGATGTGGAATTCGTGATTTTCCATCGAGCGATTCTCGATGGTCCAGTCTTCCACCGATCCTTGCGTGGTGACGATGGCCGGCGGATTGTCCGGACTGAATAGCGTGGGAGTTTGCCCGTCTACAGTGATGAAGAAATTCGTTGGGCTGTTCGGATCGCTCGGGTCCGAGATCACCTCTGAGAAATACAGTGTGCGCTCCGCGACGGGCTTCTCGCTGTCTAACCGCGCGAAGCGCTGCTGGTGCGGGGATTCGAAAGCATACGGGATCGTCAGAGGCGGATCGAGTGCATCGTTGGAAGCCTTGATCGTCGCGATAGGACGCGTCGGATCATTGTCGCCGTCGGGACCCGTATCGACATTCAGTGTCATCAGAGCCGCGTTCCTGACTCGCATAGATGGCCCGGTCACGATGAACTCCGCCCGTGCGGCCGGCGGCAGCAGAATATCGGTCTCGACGAGTCTCTTCCCTCGTGAAGTGCCGTCTTGAGATCCAGTGGGCACGCCGTCGAGCGCTACCACTTCCAGCGGCTGCGGCGTTCCATCGTACTGGAGTTGCAGATCGATGATCGTATCCGCCGAGGCGTTCACCACGCGCCAGAATTGCCGCTCCGAGGGCTTCATCTGGATTATGGCCGGAGTGAACGCCGGGGACGGAACCGGAACGTAATTGAGCGAGATGTCCCAGGATGGAATGTTTCCACCGGGATCAGGATTGCCAGGCACCAGATTGTCTCTGATGATGAGAACCTGTTCGGGCAGACCGGCAACCTCGGGGTTGACGTTTTGAATGCCATCCACAATGAGTGCGCCGGAGGCTCCGCCCTGCACGGCGGCCTCGGAGATTCCATGAATGTGGGGATGGTACCAATAGAGGCCAGGCGGCTCGTCCAACGGAAATTGGACGTCGTATTGAAACGTCTCGCCGGAGTTGATCATGGTGCGAATGACTTCGTCCTGATGACATGTTGGAGGCGTGTTGGTTCCGTGGTAATGAATGTTCACGGAGGCAGCCGTCATTGTGACAGCGCCGCAAGTGCTGGACGCTCTTCCTGAGAAGGTCATACCCGGCATCGCGGCCATCGCTGTTGACGACGAAGCCGTAGCAGGGACGTTGTTGGTGAGCTGGATCAGCAGCCGGTCGCCGGGACGCACATGCAGAGTGGGCGACTGGGAGCCGCTTTGCGTCATGAAACAGAACAGGCTATTTCCGTTCTCATCGACGGCGGTTTCGTAAGTGAAGTTCACCCGCAAAACTCCGTGCTCGCTGAATAAATCCTGGGGTTGGCTGATGGAACTTCCCGCCGGAAAGCGCGGGCACGGCTGCAAACCCTGAGCAAAACTATAAATTTGCGCGATCGCGAAAATGAACGCAGCTGCGCCGACACGTATGGCGTGTTGAATCTTCATTGTTGTTTGTTCTCTCTAGAAAATGAACTTCGCGCCCACCTGGACCAAACGTGGAGGCGCCGCGCTTACGACTTGTCCAAACGTCGAACTGCTGATGTTGCCGTCCACTGCTTGTGGTCCGAAGAACTGCGCGTGGTTGAACACGTTGAAAGCTTCGATGCGAAATTGCAGCGACTTCGATTCAGTCAGGCGCACGTTCTGCAGAATCGCCATATCGAAATTCGCCATCCCAGGGCCATGAAAGTAGCGCCGCGACGCATCGCCCGGCGTTCCCAGCGCATTGTTGCTAAACAGCGCCGCGTTGAAATATGCCTGCCCGTTGCGCGGATTGTGATTGAGGTTGAGCGACCCCGGCGCGACGTCCGGCTGGTCCACGCCATAGTTGTTGATCCCGTTCGGCTCGGCGCCCAACAGCGAATTGTCGCCGTAATTCACCAGCGTGACAGGCAGGCCGCTGCTGAAACGCGTGATTCCGGAAAATTCCCAGCCGTCGGTCCAGCGGTTGTTCGCACGAAACAATCGCCCAATAGGAACCTGATAGTTGTAGCTCACCACGAAGTTCTGCGTGATATCGAAGGACGACAGCGCTCGGCTCAATGAAGGATTCAGCGGATTCACCTCTTCGCCCAGATTCGACGATTGATCCAGAGACTTGCTGTAGGTGTAGGCCGCCAGCAATTGCAGTGGACCGCTGGTGTGCCGCAATGTGACTTGCAGCGAATTGTAGTTGGAGTTGCCGATGGTGGTTTCCAGCGTGTCGCTTCCGAAATTCGGTCCAAGGGGTCCCCTAGTTCCGTTGATCACGTGACCCGACGCCGTGGTAAAGACATTGCTCTCGTTGAAAGGACCGCAGGGAATCTGCCCCGGCGCCAAATTGGCTGGATTGCTGAGTTGCAAGCACAGCGCGGGATTTCCAGGATTGGCCTCTTCCAGCACCAGCAGGTGATGGGCCTGCGTGCCGACGTAACTTGCGCTGAGCACCGTGTTGTTTCCGAAGCCATGCTCGATCGAAAGCATGTACTCTTCGGTGTAGGGAATTTTGTTGTTCATCACGTAGTTGGGTATTCCGCTGATGGGCTCAAACTGCGACCAATCGATACTCGCATCCGGATGCTTCGCGCTGGTGTTCAGCGGCGCAAGCTGCACCGGAAAATATTGGCCGACGTTTTGCCCCGTGGCTGCGGTAATGAACGGAGTGGCGAAGAGCGGCGGAGCGGGGCTGGTATAAGTAGTCCCATAAGGCGCGTTCGCGCTGCTGATTCCAATCGTCAGCGCTTCGATCGCGGTGTAGAACATTCCATAGCTCGCCCTTATGCTTGTTTTGCCGGAACCAGGCGCCCAAGCCAAACCGATGCGCGGCGCGAAATCCAAGTTGCCCGGCGGCGCCAACGTGCGCGGAACGCCCGGATCGCCGGGGAACAAGATTCCTGCTGGCGCGCCCGGGAAAACCACGGATTGACGGCCAGGCGCGAACGTCGCGATCTGGTTGTATTTTTCATACCAGGGCTCAATGCGATCCCAACGCAGCCCATAGTTCAGCGTCAGATTCTTCGTCACGCGCCAGCTATCTTGCGCGAACAGGCCGACGTACTTATTACGACCATAGAACGCCTGCAATTGGCTCTGGTTGTACTGGCTGGGAAGCCCGAGCAGGAAATCCTCGAAGTCGTTGCCGGTGGTACTGCCGAAGAATATGAAGTTGCCATTCAGCTGCGCGATCGGATTGGTGTTCACCTGATCGTAGTGGAACTCTGCGCCTACGTTGATGGTGTGAGTTCCCACCACTTTCGAGAAGTTATCGCGCCACTGAAACGTGTTATTCACCTGCTTCAGTTCGTTCGTGTTGGTCCCGATAGAGAAGTTATTGAAGTCGACGCTCTCCACGCCTTCTGTTTGTGGCGACAAGGGAACGATCCCAGGGGTGTTCGCGCCCACTACGAAACCTTGGGACGCGAGCGTTACGCCGACGCCTCCCACCGGCTTGCCGAGATCGGTGGCATCGCGCAAGAAGCTGAAGTGGAATTCGTTGACGGCGGTCGCGCTGATCGTCTTGGTGTCGCCGAGCGAAAGCAGTTGCGCGCGTCCGGAATTCAGCGCGTTGAAACCTGGAACATTCGCGCCGCCTTGCGCCACCGGGTAAGGATTGTTCTGCGACCAGCCATCCATGAAATAGTAGGCAGACAACATTCCCCAACGCGTCGTCGCATCCACCCGCGCGGCGCCTTTGTCGTCATTCAACGTCTGGTTGTAAGAGGACGTCGAAAAAGTACCGTTGGCATTGTTGGGCAGCGGAATGTACTGCAGAAGGTGCTGTGCCGGAGCGGACCAAAGATCTTTGGGGATGATTTGCCCGCCGAAATCGCCGGCTCGTTCGGCGAGCGATGGAACCGGAATCTCACCGGTATCGATTCCCTGGGTCAATCTCGTCCCCTGATAATCGGCGAAGAAAAAGACTTTGTTCTTTTTGATCGGGCCGCCGACCGTTCCTCCATACTGATTTTGGTCGAAGGTTCCGCGCGTTGGCGAGAAATAGTTGCGGGCATCGAGATCGGTGTTACGCAGGAATTCGAAGAGATCGCCGTGGAATTCGTTGCTCCCCGATTTCGTAACCACATTGATCTGGCCGCCGCTGAATTCGCCGTATTCGGCATCGAAGTTGCTGGTCAGAATCCGGAACTCAGCGATGGAATCCAGATTTGGGACGATGGCCGCGCCCATGTTCACGTCTTCCTCCACATCGCTTCCATTCAGCACAAAGCTGTTAGCAAACTCGCGCTGGCCGTTGATGGAGATAGTGCCAGGATTCAAATCGCCGGAGGGAGAAAATGCGCTGACGCCTACGTCCTGTTGGGTGTCGGAGGTAAGAGAAGTCACCGGAACCACGCCGGATTGAAGCGCCAGCAGGTCCGTAAAGCTGCGGCCATTCAGCGGCACGGCGGTCATCTGCTGGCCCGTAATCACTTCGCCCAATTGCGTGTCGACGGTGTCGACATGCGCGGCCGATTCGGAAACAGTGACCGCGTCGGTTCGCTCTCCGATGGCGAGCGATGCGTCGACGACAATTTTGCTGTCGACATTGATCACTACTCCGGTGCGACGAACGGGCTTGAACCCTGCGGCTTCCACCTCGACTTCGTAGCGGCCGACGGGCAAACTCTGGAACGAATAAAAACCCTCGCCATCGGTTACGACTGTTTGGCGAACGGCGGTCGCGGTTTCCGTTGCCGTTATTTTCGCCCTCGGTACCGCGGCGCCCTTGGGGTCCGTGATGGTCCCTAATAAGGTGCCCCCGTCGCTCGCCCAGAGGGTCCAGGCCATTAGGAAAGATAATGCAAACCAGTAGCGTATAGTACTTCGAGAGGCTCTCATCGCAGACGAGTCTGGTACTACTAGCGGTGCATTACAGTAAGATAACACAGTCATTAAGTATCTACGACCTCTTTGGTCCTATATTACGGATCAGTCTGGTCCGAGTCAACAAAAAACAGCAAGTGAGTTGCAACTAATTGTGAATGGTTCCGATCTTGCGCCGAATGGGGAAAGCTGGTAGTTTTGGCAGTCGGCTCATGCGAAGCCTGCTGCAGAATCTTCGATATGCTTTTCGAACCCTTCGCGACAACCTTGGGCTGACTCTCACAATCCTGATCACGATCGCGCTTGGCATCGGCGCGAACACGGCGATCTTCACCGCGGCCTATGCGACGTTGCTCGCGCCTTTGCCTTATCCGCAGGCCGATCAGTTGGTGAACGTCTGGTCCAAGGTGCAAGGCCATCGCAACGGGGTTTCACCGGCCGATTTCACAGACTGGAAGGGGCAGAGCAAGTCGTTCCAGGACCTCAATGCCGCGAGCGAAGACAACTTCAACGTGGCAACTCCCGAGCGGCCCGAATTCCTTGACGGAGTGGATGCTACCCCCGGCTTCTCCAAAATGCTGGGAAATCCCTTGTTCCTTGGCCGCAATTTTCTTCCTGAGGAAGGGGAGCCAGGCAAGCAGCGCGTCGTGATTCTGACCCATCGACTCTGGCAACGTCTCGGAGCGAATCGCAAAATAATCGGCCAGGCGTTACGTATGAACGGCGAGCCTTATACCGTGGTGGGCGTATTTGCGCCCGGCGTTTTCGATCGTTTGCGTTGGGAATTGATGGTCCCGCTGGTTTTCAAACCGGAGCAGTTGAACGATCGCGATTCTCGTTACTGGCTGCTGACCGGACGGCTTAGGCCTGGGGTCAACATCCGGCAAGCGCAGGCCGAGATGGATGTGATCACGGCAAAGCTAGCGCGGGATTATCCCAAGAGCAATCAAGGCTGGGGCGCGCTTGTTGAGCCTTATAAGAATGATTTTCTGGAGAGTGAAACGAAGTCGACGCTGTGGCTCCTGCTTGGCGCGGTGGGATTCTTGCTCTTGATCGCTTGCATGAACGTCGCCAATCTGCTGCTGGCCAAAGGCATCACGCGGCAGAGGGAAGTGGCGATTCGCGGCGCTTTGGGAGCGCGGCCGCGGGTGATTTTCGCGCAGTTTCTGACCGAGAGCCTGCTGTTCGCAATCTTGGCTGGAGTGGCCGGCATCGCCACCGGTTATGCCATGCTACGTGCGTTGGTCGCGGTGATGCCGCCCGATACTTTGCCGGCGGAGGCTGACCTGCGGTTGAATATTCCGATTCTTCTGGTAATGCTGGCCGCTGCGACGCTGGCGGGGGTGGTCTTTGGCTGCGCTCCAGCGTGGTACGCATCGCGCGTAGATCCGGCGGGAGCCTTAAAGGACGGCGGACGCGCTGGAATGGGCGCCGGCCGCCAGCAACTTCGCCGCATGCTCATGGTGGGCGAATTCGCGGTAAGCCTCGCGTTGTTGGCTGGAGCGGGATTGTCGATTCACAGCTTCTGGAATCTGACGCATGTAGATTTGGGTGTCCGCACCGATCACATTCTCGGCTTTTACATCGATTCGGTGCCGCTCGAAAAAGCTGTTACCCAGGACAAGACGAATGTGTACTATCGCCGCGTTCTCGACAGTATCCTGACGGTCCCCGGTGTGTCGAGGGCATGCGCAGTGAGTTATTTGCCCCTCGATAACTTCCATGTCGACCAGCCCTTTTCCATCGCAGGCCAGGCGGAGTTTGCCAATCCATCCCTGCGCCCCAATGCGGATCTCGCAATGGTGACGCCCGACTATTTTGAGACCTTCGGAATTCGAATCGTGCGAGGCCGCGGGTTTACGGACGCCGACAATGCATCGAGCGTGAAAGTAGCAATGGTCAACGAGACCTTTGTGGCGAGATTTCTTAAGGGGCTGGATCCACTTCGACAGCGCGTGCTGATGGAACAGGTGATTGCAGGTGAACCGCAGAGTCACCCCATTGTTCGGTGGCAGATCGTAGGTGTGTTTCACACCGTGAAGAGCCGGGGATCCCGTGAGGACAATCCTGAGATCGACACACCCTTTTGGCAAGAAGCGTTTGATATCTCTGGTGTGGCAGTCCGGACTACGGAAGATCCAGCGGCGATGATCAAGAGGATCGCGGCAGCGGTGAACGCCGTGGACCCGCAAGCGGCGTTGTGGAGACCGCGAACCATGGAGCAGGTTCACGACGAAGTGCTCGCCAACGACCGATTCACGCTCGTCCTGTTCGCGAGCTTCGCCGCGGTTGCGCTCTTGCTCGCGACGGTTGGAATCTACGGTGTAATGGCATTCTCGGTGAGTCAACGTTCGCGTGAGATTGCACTACGAATGGCGATCGGCGCTACGCGCAGCCGGGTTATGGCGCTGGTAATGAAAGAAGCCTTGTTGCTGGCCGGTGTTGGCCTCGGTCTGGGACTGTTCGGCGCGTACTTTGTGGGCCGTGCCATGCAAAGCATTCTTTTTGGCGTGGCTGCGATCGACTTCTCCGTCTTCTGCGCGGTCGGTTTGTTGCTGCTGCTGGTGTCCCTGGCTGCCACTTGCTGGCCGGCCTTCAGAGCCGCGTCAATAGAAACGATGCAGGTGCTGAGGAATGAGTAGAGAAATCTTTCGCTCCCGCATTGCCTTGGCGATCGGATTCGGCGGACTGTTGTCGATCATGGCTCTGGCCGGAATCGATGCCCTGCGCGTTCTCGATCAATTCCGCCGCAGCGACGATCAAATCCGGCTTCGGTATCTTGCCGAGAACCATGTGTTGAACGACATCCGGTCGGATGTGTATGTTTCGGGCACCTATGTACGCGATTACTTGCTCGAGCCGGAAACTACGAGAGCCGATGCTTATCGGGCGAGTCTGGAAGAAGTGCGCAAACACATGGAGTCCGCGCTTGATTCCTACGGACGCCAAGTGGCGCCAGGGGAGGTCCAGCATTACACGATGTTGCGGGCGGAACTAACGGACTATTGGCGAATTTTGGCGCCGATCTTTCGTTGGGATACAGCCGAGAGGCGCCGCTCCGGATACGCGTTTTTGCGGGACGAAGTTTTCCCGCGGCGGCAAAATATGCTCGAGCTCGCGAGCCGGATCGACGGGCTGAACGAACAACAACTGGACGCCGGAAACCGCCAGGTTGGCACGCTGCTGCTGAGTTTCCAAACTCGTCTGCTGCTGACTTTGCTGGCGGCGCTGGCGCTGGGGCTCGGTCTGGCGTTGTTCACCATACGCAAGATTTTCCAGTTGGAAGGCCAGGCTCGCCGGCAGTATGTAGAGCTCAAGGAACTGTCGGCGCGGGTGGTCCAGGCGCAAGAAGAAGAACGGCGGTCGCTATCGCGCGAGTTGCATGACGAAGTAGGGCAGGCATTGTCGGCAGTGTTGGTTGAGCTGCGCAATCTTTCCACAGGACTTGCCGGGCGGTCTGAAGATCAATCGCGGCGGCACGTAGAAACGATCAAGGGCTTGGTGGAAGGCACTGTCCGAGTGGTTCGCAATATGGCGCTGTTGCTGCGGCCGTCGATGCTAGACGATTTGGGTTTGATTCCGGCGTTGAAGTGGCAAGCGCGCGAAGCGTCAAAGAGCACGGGGATGGATGTCGCCATTACAGCGGAGCTGGATTCCGACGAAATGCCGGACGAGTACAAGACATGCATCTATCGCGTGGTCCAAGAAGCCTTGCATAATTGCGCGCGGCATTCCCGCGCGACCAAGGTGCGAATCCGGGTGGAACAGGCCCAGGATCGACTGCGTCTGAACATTGAAGACGACGGGCAGGGCTTCGACGTCGAGCATACGAAGGGTTTGGGATTGGTCGGGATTCAGGAGCGCGTGAGCCGGCTGGGAGGAACATTCGATGTTCAATCTCGGCCAGGACGCGGAACCACATTGTCGATCGAGCTGCCATTCGCCGGGGAGAACAGGAGCGCGTTGGTTGGTGAAACAAATTCGCATCCTGTTAGCTGACGATCACACGGTAATGCGGCGCGGACTTCGTATGCTGCTGGAGAGCCTTCCAGAATTCAGCGTGGTGGCTGAAGCGTCGGATGGCCGGCAAGCGGTGGAACAAGCAGAAGCGACTCAACCGGACGTCGCAGTTCTGGACATCGGAATGCCTAACTTGAGTGGGATTGAGGCTGCGCAGCGTATCGAAGCTACTTTGCCGCATACCGCGATTGTGATTCTGAGCATGCATTCCGACGAAGGTTACGTGCTGCGCGCTCTCAAGGCGGGAGCCAAAGGGTACCTGTTGAAAGATTCGGCGGAGGGCGATTTGATCGAAGCGATTAAGTCTGTGCACGAAGGCAAGACTTTCTTCAGCCAGGAAATCACTCGCATGCTGATGGACGATTACGTGCGCGGAATCCGGGCGCGCGGCGCGGAGGATAGCTACGATCTGCTGACTTCGCGCGAACGGGAGATCCTTCAGCTCTTAGCCGAATTGAAGTCGAACAAAGATATCGCGCAGCTGCTGAATCTCAGCTTGTACACGGTGGAGACGCATCGGCGAAACCTGCAGGAGAAGCTGAACCTGCACAGCGTCGCAGAGTTGATATTGTACGCGGTCCGGAAAGGCGTGATTTCGTAGCGCATCAACCCCGCCGGCCGAGGATACCGACTTCCTTTTTCGGCAATTTATCCAGCATGTCCTGGCTGATTCCGAAATTGCTGGTGAGCAGCGAATTAGGATTGCCGCCCAGCCAATTCGTCAGCGAGATCTCTTGATAGAGTCCGCTGTTGAATAGGATGAGGATTCGCGTTGGCTCGTCGCCCACTTGCTCGATGAAGTGCCCGTAGCCTTGCTTGATGAAGGCGACGTGGCCGGGTCCGAACTCCTCGGTTTTCACTCGGCCGTGCGATCCGAAGATCGTGACTTTTCCGCGGCCCTTGACGTAGAATTGCCACTCGTCGGCGTGCGGATGCCAGTGCAATTCGCGCAGAGCGCCCGGCTTCAGATCCATGCGGACCGCGGTGAGGGTAGTCTGGATCGGGAACTCGTTCTGCGTGACGATCCGTTCTTCGCCGCCTTCGAATACTTTGGGCGCCATCTTCCCGATTCGGAATTTGTGAGCGGACTGGCTGGGCTGGAGGTCGGAATTTCGAATATCTTCCACCGAAGGCGGAACGCGGCCTGGACCGATGTACAGTTCCTTCTGCGGAAATTGGCCGAACGCCGTTTCGGGAAGATTCAGATTGCGCGCTAGAACGTTGCGCGGCGTGCGGGCGATCCAGTCAGTGATGCTGAAAGTTCCAAATTCGGAGAAATGGCCATTGTCGAATCCAAGCAGGAAGTGGCATTCGGTGTTGCCGGTGTTCTGAATGGCGTGGCCGTGGCCGCGAGGGAAATACCAGGTGTCGCCTTCTTCGAAATCGTCCACTTCGGCTTGGCCGTTCGGTGTGATGACGGTGGTGCGGCAGCGTCCGGTGAGCACGTAGGCCCATTCGGCGGCCAAGGCGTGCCAATGCAATTCGCGAATGGCGCCGGGGTCGAGCTTCATGGAAACGCCCGCGATGGACTGTGAAACGGGGAGCTGCTTGACGGTCGCTTCTTTGGCGGAACCGCCCGGGCCAACCCAGCCCTTCTCGCTCTCAATGTCGTATTTGAAGGGTTCGAGATCGTCGCCCTTGGTCTCCTCGGCGGGCGCGGCTTTCACTTGGTCGGCGATGACGGCGGTGGCGGCCAATCCAAGCGAAACGCGCGATATGGCATCGAACAGATCCCGGCGGTTGATTTCATCGGACATGGATTTCTCCTTACGCGTACAATGCTAACAAATGTCTATGCGATATCTGTTGGTGTGCTGTTCGGCGGTTGCCCTTTTCGCGCAAAGCACGGACCTGACGCAGGCGTTGCAATCGTCGCGGCAGCGCATCGATTCGATCGACGAACAAATCGTGAAACTGCTGAACGAGCGGGCGCAGGTGGTGCACGAAGTGGGCGTCATCAAGAAGAAGTTCAACGCACCGGTGAGCGCGCCGGGGCGTGAGGAGCAAGTGGTGCATCGTGCAGCCGGGCAAGCGAGAGCGCCGCTGACGGGGCCGGCGGTGGAAGCGATTTATCGGACGATACTGCGCGAGATGTCGGCGATGGAGCAGGCCGAGGTGGACGGCCACGCCCGCTAAGCAAGCTGCTTTTTGATCGGCAGGTCGCGAATTCGTTTGCCGGTGGCCGCGAAGATCGCGTTGCAGATTGCCGGCGACATGGGCGGAACGCCGGGTTCGCCGACGCCCGCGGGGGGCGCGGAGCTGGGCACGATATGGACGTGCGTTTCCACGGGTGCTTCGTTCATGCGCGCCACCGGATAGTTGTTGAAGTTCGATTGGGAGACGCGGCCGTTGGCGGCGGTGATTTCACCCATCAGCGCGATGCTGGCGCCGAAGACGGATGCGCCTTCCAACTGCGCGCGCACGCGATCGGGGTGAATGACTTTGCCGGTATCGAGCGCCATGTGAACGCTCGGGATGCGGATGTTGCCCTTGTCGACTTCCACTTCGACCACGGTCGCGACGTAGGTGAGAAAGCTGCGGTGCACGGCGATCCCGAGCGCTCGCCCGTTGCCCGGCTTCTTCTTCGCCCAACCGGATTGCTCGGCCGCGATTTCAACGACACGGCGCATGCGAGCGACGTCGAGAATATAAGGATCGGGACCCTTACGGTCAGCCGGCGCGCGCAGATCGATCTTGCGCGGTTTGCCTAAAACATCGAGCAGATATTCGACGCGATCGCGCCCGGCAGCGGCTGCCAATTCGTCGGTGAAGGATTGAACGGCGAAAGCGTGCGGAATGTTGGCAACCGATCGCATCCAGCCAATGCGAATGTGCGTGTCGGCTGGTCCGCATTCGGCGCGGAAGTTGGGAATGTCGAAAGGAACGTCGTTCCAGCCCATATCAAGTTCAAATGAGCCGTACTTTTCCGCGACGTTATCCTGGGATGCGATGGGCGGAAAAACGCTGCGCTGCAGCCAGGCAGTTGGACGGCCTTTTTCGTCAACGGCCGCCTTCAAGTACATGGCCGCGACGGCGTGATAAAAGTCGAAGCGGATATCGTCCTCGCGCGACCAAACCACCTTGACGGGCTTGCCGAGCTGCTTGGAAAGGACGGCCGCTTCAGCACAATAGTCGGGTTTTGATTTGCGCCCGAAGCCGCCGCCAAGCAGCGTGACGTGACAAGTGACATCTTCCGGCTTGATGCCGACCGCCTTGGCTACAGTATCCTGCACTGCCTGCGGATTCTGCGTCGATGTCCAAAGCTCAACTTTGCCGTTCTTGAACTCGGCCACTGCGACCGGCGGCTCCATGGACGCGTGCGCGAGATGCGGCACATAGTATTCGGCTTCGTGAACTTTGCCGGCCTTCTTGAACGCGGCATCCACGTCGCCATCGTTGCGCGCGACTTTGCAAGCTTTGCGCGCGGTATCTTGCAGCGTCTTCTTGTATGCGGCGGAATCGAGGCTGGCGTTCGGTCCAAGATCCCAATCGACTTTGAGTTTCCTGCGGCCCTGCATCGCGGCCCAGGTATTGTCGGCGATGACGGCCACTCCGCCGAGCGGCTGAAATCCGTACGGAGGCGTGAACGGCGGGATGGTGAGGGTCTTCGAAACACCGCGGACTTTGTGCGATTCGGCATCGTCGAAACTCTTCAGCTTTCCGCCGAAAACGGGTGGATGTTCGATGGACGCGTAGACCATGCCTGGCACGCGCGCATCCATTCCGAAGACGGCGTGGCCGGCCAGGATGTCGTCGAGGTCCGTAATTGGCACGTTCTTGCCGACATATCGATACTCAGCCGGCGACTTAAATTTGAGCTGTTCCTTTTTCGGCACAGGCTGCTTGGAAGCGAGCGCGACCAATTCGCCAAATCCCAACTTGCGATCGGACTTGGTGTGGATCACCTCATGATTCTTGGCCTGGCATTCGGAAACCGGCACGCCCCACTTGGAAGCTGCCGCGCCTTCGAGCATCACGCGCGCGGTGGCGCCGGCTTCTCGCATGGGGTCATAAAAATCGCGGATGGATTCGGAACCGTCGGTGTCCTGGCTGCCATATTTCTTGTCGCCGATGGCCTGCTCAATCTTGACGCGCTTCCAGTCGGCTTCCAGTTCTTCGGCCACGATCATGGGTAGAGCCGTACGGATTCCGGTGCCCATTTCGGAGCGATGCGCGATGATGATCACTCGGCCGTCGGGCTCAAGGCCGAGATAGACGCTGGGCTGCCAAGTGGCGTCCTTGGTTGTGGCGGCCAGCGATCGAAGGGGCAGGGCAGCCGCGCCGAGGACGAGCGCACCGGCGGAAAAAACGCCGCCGAGAAAACCGCGACGGGAGACGAGGGTGATGGATTCGGATTTCATGCGCGTACTCCCGCTGCCATCTTGACGGCTTGTCGAATTCGCTGATAAGTGCCGCATCGGCAGATATTGCCCTGCATGGCTTCATCGATGTCGTGGTCGGTCGGCTTGGGCTTTTGCGTCAGCAACGACGCGGCTTGCATGATCTGCCCGGCCTGGCAGTATCCGCACTGCGGCACATTGGCCGCTCGCCAGGCTTTTTGCAGCGGATGATCGCCATTGGCGCTGAGACCTTCGATGGTCGTGATGCGCTTACCGGCGACGTCGCTCATGTTGGTGACGCAGCTTCGTATCGCTTTGCCTTCGACGTGTACGGTGCATGCGCCGCAGAGGCCCGCGCCGCAACCAAATTTCGCGCCGGTGAGTTCGAGAAGATCGCGCAAGTACCAAAGCACGGGCATGGCGGGATCGCCGTCGTACTCCCTCATTGATCCGTTGACGGTGAGTTGAATCATTTGTGTTCCTCGTTGTGAATTGGATCGACCCAGCGCACGGGGCTCGGCTCCTCGACAGGTTCGATGTCTAAGTTTACGACGACTGCTTCGTTGTCGCTACGGACCAGCACGCATTCCAGCGTTTCGTCGGACGACGCATTGATTTCCTGGTGCGGCACATAGGGCGGGACATAGATGAAATCGCCGGGTCCGGCTTCGGCCACATATTCCAAATGATCGCCCCAGCGCATGCGGGCGCGGCCGCGAACTACGTAGATTACGCTTTCGAGCGCGCCATGGTGATG
>DATHMO010000199.1:0-5803 GCA_035486995.1 Bryobacteraceae bacterium | reverse complement strand
CTCGGCGGCGTCCGCGACGAAGCCG
Organism: Bryobacteraceae bacterium; assembly: GCA_035486995.1. GTDB lineage: Bacteria > Acidobacteriota > Terriglobia > Bryobacterales > Bryobacteraceae > Palsa-89. The sequence continues at coordinate 5,778 of DATHMO010000199.1, read as the reverse complement.
AAATTCGCGGCCATCGCCGCACCTATATTGGCGCGCTGCCGGGGCAAGTGCTGCAGATGATGAAGAAAGCCGGGACGAAAAATCCCGTGTTCATGCTGGACGAAATCGACAAGATGTCGATGGACTTCCGGGGCGATCCCTCAGCCGCGCTGCTCGAAGTGCTGGATCCGGAACAGAACTACATGTTCATGGATCATTACCTGGACGTCGAATACGACCTGAGCCAAGTGTTCTTCATCGCCACTGCGAACGTGCTCCACACGGTTCCCCCGGCGCTGCAAGATCGCATGGAAGTGATCCGGCTTTCTGGCTACACGGAAATCGAGAAGCTGGAAATCGCGAAGCGCTTCCTGGTCCCCAAGCAAATGAAGCAGACCGGGCTCAAGGACAGCGATCTCAATTTCACCGACGACGGGCTGCAAAGCCTGATCCAGTCGTATACGCGCGAGGCCGGCGTTCGCAACCTGGAACGCGAGATTGGGAATGTTTGCCGCAAGGTGACCCGCAGCGTAGTCAACTCGCAGAGCGGCCCCAAACACGCCGATTCGAAAAAGCTCGAGCAGGCAGTGCTCAGTGAAGGTACCGTCTCGGATTACCTCGGCCCGCAGAAATTCCGCGATTTGCAGGCGGACAAAGCGAACGAAGTGGGCGCCACCGTCGGCCTCGCGTGGACTGAGGTGGGCGGGACAATCCTGACCACGGAAGCGGCCGTCATGGAAGGCAAGGGCAAGCTGCAAACCACGGGCAAGCTCGGCGACGTCATGCAGGAATCCGCGCATGCCGCCATGAGCTATGTACGGTCGCGAGCGCATCTGCTGGGCCTTCCGCGCGATTTTTACCGCAACGTCGACATTCATGTGCATGTGCCCGAAGGCGCAATCCCGAAGGACGGGCCCTCGGCCGGCATCACTATCGCCACCAGCATCTGCAGCGCGTTGACGAATATTCCGGTGCGTTGCGATCTGGCCATGACGGGCGAAATCACAGTCCGCGGGCGCGTGCTGCCCATCGGCGGCTTGAAGGAGAAGGTGCTGGCGGCGCATCGCCAGGGAATTCGCGAGCTGGTTCTGCCGAAGGATAATGAAAAGGATCTTCCCGACATCCCGGAAAACATCCGAAAAGAGATGAAGCTCCAGTTTGTGACCTCGATGGATCAGGTGCTGAAAATCGCGCTGGAGCGGGAGTTGGTCGCGCTGCCATTGGCCGCAACTACACCGCCAGTGGACTTGGTGCGTGGAACGTCGGAAGAGCGGATTTCTGTCTAGGCGTAATACACGAGTTCCATCGGATCGGGTTCGTTCCGGTGGATGGCTGGGCTGAGTTCAGAGCGGCCTGATATCAAGGTTAGATGGACGCCGAATTTGTGGTGAGTGCCGCCCGGCCGGATCAGTTTCCAGCCGAGACGCTGCCCGAGATTGCGTTTCTCGGCCGTAGCAACGTCGGCAAGTCGAGTTTGTTGAATTGCCTCACGGGTCGCAAAGGGTTGGCGTTTACAAGCGCGAAGCCCGGATGCACGCAATTGATCAACTTCTATCGGGTAGGCGATCAATTCCAGTTCGTAGATTTGCCCGGATATGGGTACGCTCGCGTCCCGAAGGCAATAACGGCGCAGTGGAAAGAGCTCATCGAGCAGTATCTGCTGCGGCGCGGCTCTTTGCAGTTGTGTTTCATGATCCTCGACGCGCGTCGAGGCTGGATGGATAAGGATCTGGAGCTCAAACAGTGGTTGGAGTTCCATAACCGGCGATACCTGGTGATCGCCACGAAAACCGACAAACTGAAAAGTCAGAATGATCAGCGGCAAGGCTTGGCAGCCATCCGGAGCCAGTCTCCTGAGACCGAGCCTCTGCCGTTCTCGGCCATAAGCTGCCGAGGAGCGAGGGAAATTTGGCAAGCGATTTCGACAATCAAGACCCAGCGGCAATAGCCGCTCCCACCCCCGAGGAATCCGAGACCAAGACGGAGAGCAAGGCCGCTAAGGCCGATAAGGGCGACGGAAAAGCGGCGGACCCCAAGTCCGCTGAACCCAAGTCATCCGGTGATCCTAAGTCAGGTGACGGGCAATCCTCGGCCGATAAAGACGCAAAGGCGACGGAGGGCAATGGCAAAGCGGACACCGCAGCCGCCCATCCAGGCGCGCGCAAACGCCAAGGCGGAGCTGCGCCTCAAGCCGGTCAGAAGAACGGCACGCTCGATCTGGTGGAGCTCAAGGACATGAGCATCCAGAAGCTCAATCAGATCGCCAAGGACCTGAACGTCACTGGCACCGCGGGGCTGCGCAAGCAGGAGCTAATCTTCAAGATCCTGCAGACCCAGGCCGAAAAGAGCGGCCTGATCTTCTCCGAGGGCGTGCTCGAATGCTTGCCCGACGGCTTTGGATTCCTGCGCGCACCCGAGTACAACTATTTGCCCGGGCCCGACGACGTTTATGTTTCGCCGTCGCAAATTCGCCGCTTCGATCTGCGCACCGGCGACACCGTCTCCGGTCAGATTCGGCCTCCCAAGGAAGGCGAACGATATTTCGCGCTCATCAAGGTGGACGCGATCAACTTCGAGCCGCCGGAGGAAGCGCGCAACAAGATTTTCTTCGACAATCTGACGCCGCTCTATCCAGACCAACGGCTGAAACTGGAAACCACGCGCGACAACTACTCTGGCCGCGTGATGGACCTGCTGACACCCATCGGCATGGGACAGCGAGGCTTGATCGTCGCAGCGCCGCGCACCGGCAAAACGATGCTGCTGCAGTCCATCGCCAATTCGATCACGGCCAATCATCCCGAAGTGTCGTTGATCGTTCTGCTGATCGACGAGCGCCCCGAAGAAGTCACCGACATGCAGCGCTCGGTGAAGGGCGAGGTGATCAGTTCCACTTTCGACGAGCCGGCCTCGCGCCACGTCCAGGTCGCCGAAATGGTGATCGAAAAGGCCAAGCGATTGGTCGAGCATAAGCGCGACGTCGTGATCCTGCTCGACTCCATCACGCGTCTGGCGCGCGCCTACAACACCGTCGTTCCGCCGTCGGGCAAAGTACTTTCTGGCGGTGTGGATTCGAACGCTTTGCAACGTCCCAAGCGCTTCTTTGGCGCCGCGCGCAACATCGAGGAAGGCGGCTCGTTGACTATCGTCGCTTCCGCGTTGATCGATACCGGAAGCCGCATGGATGACGTGATCTTTGAAGAATTCAAAGGCACCGGCAACATGGAAATCCATCTGGATCGCAAGCTGATGGACAAGCGAGTTTTCCCGGCCATCGACATCACCAAGAGCGGTACGCGCAAAGAAGAGCTACTGGTGCCCAAAGAAGAACTCAATCGGATCTTCGTCCTGCGCCGGGTTCTCAATCCGCTGTCTCCGGTGGAGAGCATGGAGCTGCTGCTCGATCGCCTGAGCAAGAGCAAGAGCAACGGCGAATTCCTCGCATCCATGAGCACCTAGCTCGTAACCCGCGATGGGCAGAATCCGAGTCCTCTCCGACACCGTCGCCAACAAAATCGCGGCCGGTGAGGTCGTTGAGCGGCCCGCTTCTGTGGTTAAGGAGCTGATCGAGAACTCACTCGACGCCGGCGCCACCGATCTTCGCATTGAAATCGATAGCGGCGGGCGGCGCTTGATCCGCGTTGCCGACAATGGCAGCGGCATGTTGCGCGACGACGCTCTGCTGGCCTTCGAACGCCACGCCACCAGCAAGTTGAGCGACGTGAAGGATCTGCTTTCGATCGCTACGCTTGGGTTTCGCGGCGAAGCGCTGCCATCCATCGCCTCGGTCTCGCGGCTGCTGCTTGAAACGCGGGCGGCCGAAGAGTCGACTGGCGCGGCAGTCGAAATCGCCGGCGGCAAAATCCTCCGCTGCGACGAATTCTCGCGGACCACCGGAACCACCATCACCGTTCGCGATCTGTTCTTCAATGTTCCGGCTCGCAAGAAATTCCTGCGTTCCGATCAAACCGAGCTCGCGCACATCGCGTCGCTCGCGACGCACTATAGCCTGGCGCATCCCAAGAAATCGTTCCAACTGCGCCACGGATCGGCGGACTTGCTCGATGTCACGCCGGTGGAGACGCTGCGCGAGCGCGTGTATCAGGTCTTCGGCAATCAGACGCTGGAAGAGCTGATCGATCTGGACTACGTGGAGCGCGAGCTCGAAGTTGTCGACGCCGAAGACCGCACCACGCGCGTCTTTGCACTGCGCGGCTTTGTGTCGGGTCCGCAGGTACAAAAGACGAACCGGAATTCCATCTTTATGTTCGTGAACGGCAGGCTCATTCGCGATCGCCTGCTGATGCACGCGCTCTCTTCGGCCTATCACAACCTGATGCCGCCCGCTTGTTATCCGTTCGCGCTGTTGTTCGTCGATTGCGATTGCGAAGAAGTGGACGTGAACGTTCACCCGTCCAAAACCGAAGTTCGATTCCGGCACGGCAGCGTGGTGCACGATTTCGTCCGCGACGCCATTCGTGAGCGGCTGATCGCTTCACGTCCCGCGTCCAGCATTCCGGTTCCGACGCAGCCTCAGATCGCCGCGGATTTGCCATTTTCCGATTTCACGCAGCGCATCGAAAACCAACAATTCGAGCCGATGCCCAATATTGAGCTTGGACGGGAAACTGGCCCCGAGCGAGTGGAAGACCTGCCGGTGTTCACGCTGAACGCGACCGCGCCGCCGGAACCGCGATTCGACTTCAATGTGTCTGAACCCGTTCGGTCCGCATCAGTCCCCGATACGCACGGCGCTTTGGCGATCGCCGATCCACCGCAGAGTCTCAGCGCGCTTTCCGATCTTCGCCCGCTCGGCCAGATTCACGAAAGCTTCATCATCGCCGCTGGACGAGACGGCCTGTGGATCATCGATCAACATGTCGCCCATGAGCGCATCTTGTTCGAAAAAGTGCTTCGCCAACAGGCGCAAGGCCGCGTGGAACGCCAGCAGCTTCTGATGCCGATCCTGCTCGAACTCACTGCGGCGCAGCAAATCGAATATGTTCGAATCGCCGACGAACTCGATCGCGCAGGCTTCGATTCCGAACCTTTCGGCAACCGGACCATCGCGGTGAAAGGCGCGCCTGCGGGCGTCGGCCCGGCGGACATTGAGAAGTTGGTATTTGAAATTCTCGAAATCGCCGAGACCGAACTGCGTAAAGTTTCACTCGACGATCTGCGTCGCGCGATGGCCGCAAGCATCGCCTGCCGCGCGGCGATCAAGATCAACATGCGGCTGGATCATTCCAAGATGGAGTGGCTGCTCAAAGAGCTCGCCGCCACCGATTGCCCGATGAGTTGTCCGCATGGCCGCCCGATCGCGCTGCGCTATTCAACGAAAGATATTTTGAAAAGCTTTCACCGGATCTAAGTTATTCCCACTCGATGGTGCCCGGCGGTTTGTGCGTAAGGTCGTAGAACACGCCGCAAAGGCCGTTCACCGAAAGCAGTTCGTGCGTCATGCGATGCAGCAATTCATGCGGCATACGGACCGCCTGCGCGGTCATCCCGTCGACCGAATGAATCGGCCGCAACACCACGGAATCCGGCCTGTCGCCCGCACCGATCGGAATCAACACCACGGGGAATTGCCAGACCTCGCGTTCGAATCCGCTCTCTTCCGAGAGTTGCCGTACGATTGCATCGGCCTCGCGCAGGCGCTTCAGGCGTTCACGAGTGAGGGTGGCCTGGCTCGATCGCATTTCCGCGAGCGGGGCGCGCGCGTACACCAACCCGACCACGCGATTGATCTCGCTGTTCCGGTTTACGAGCTCAGTAGCGATGTCATCCTCGGGCACT
>DATHMO010000198.1:0-29567 GCA_035486995.1 Bryobacteraceae bacterium | reverse complement strand
GCGAACGTTCCGCGCACCCACAATGCGCCTTCGTCCAGATGGGGAAGGAACTCGGAACCAATGATCCCACTGGTGGCGAGATAGACCGTCGCGCCCAGCGCCAACACCGCCACTGCGATTACCGCCCAGCGCTCGCGAATGGCCCAGCGCACGGCCTTGCGATAGAGGACGGTGAGGTGTCGCATCAGCGGATTGTGCCACTCCTTGGCGCCGCGGCGGAAAAACAAGCTGGCCAGCACCGGCGACACGACGATCGAAAACAGCAGCGCGCCCAAGAGTGCGAACGCCACCGTCCAGGCCATCGGTTTGAACAGGCGCCCTTCCACGCGCTGCAGCGTGAAGATCGGGATGTAGGCCGTAATGATGATGGTGATCGCGTAGAAAACCGGCCGCTGGACTTCATGGGCCGCCGCGCGAATCTGAGCGCCAACCGACAGGCGTTCGCCATTGGCGGATTGCCCCGTATGCAGGTGCCGCACGATGTTCTCGATCATGACGACCGCGCCATCCACCACCATGCCGAAATCGAGCGCGCCCAGCGACAATAGATTCGCCGGAATATGCCGCAAACTCAGGCAGATGGATGCGAATAGCAGAGAAAATGGAATTGTTACCGCCACAATCAGCGCCGCGCGGGTATTGCCGAGAAACAGGAACAGAATAATGATGACCAGGATGATGCCCTCGGTCAGATTGTGCAGCACGGTGTGCGTGGTAAACTCCACCAGTTCGCTGCGGTCGATGAACGGAACGATCTTTACTCCGGTCGGCAGGATCAGATTGTTGAGTTCGTCCACCTTGGCGTGGATACCCTTGAGCACGTTATCCGAATCCGAACCCTTGCGCAGCAGCACGATCCCGGAAACAACGTCTTCGCTGTCGACAATCTTTCCGTCTTGACGGCGAATCGCCCGTCCGAATTGTCCCAACCGGATCTTAGGACCCTGTGCGACGACCGCGATGTCGTTCACGTGCAGGGGTGTTCCGTTCTGTGTCTTGATCACCGTGTCGGCGATGTCGCGCACAGTATTCACCATGCCGACTTCGCGCACGTTCACCTGCTGCAGCCCAGCCTCGATGAAGCTCCCGCCCGCGTTGGCGTTGTTGTTCGTCAACTGTTGCTCCACCTGGCCGATGCTGAGCCCGTAGGCGATCAGCTTGTCCGGATCGATGCGCACCTGATACTCACGCGTGGGTCCACCGAAACTCGCCACATCCACTACGTCGGGGACGGACTTGAAGTTTTTCTCGACCACCCAATCCTCGAGCGACTTCAACTCCATCACGTCGTATTTCGGATTGGTGCTGCGCAACGTGAAGAAATAGATCTGGCCGACGGGGCTCCAATCGGTCCCCATTTGAGGATTTACGCCGGGCGGCAGCGTCACCTGTGCCAGCCGCTCCAGCACGCGCTCGCGATTCCAGGCGTTTTCCGATCCATCCTCGAAGATCAGCTTGACGTCCGACAAGCCGAACAGTGAAAACGATCGCAGATGCACGACGTCGGGAATGCCGTTCATCGCGATTTCCAGCGGAATCGTTACCTGCTGTTCGATCTGCTCGGCTGAGATGCCCGGCCACTGCGTGATGACGTCGACGTAATTGTTGGCTACGTCGGGATAAGCTTCCACCGGAAGGTTGTGAAACGCGATCGCGCCCCAGGCCAGCAACAATATCGCGATGGCTAGAACCACGAACCTGTTGTTGAGGGCGAAATCGACGACTTTGCGGATCATTGCTTACTGCTCTACAGTCGACTGAAGCACCAGCGCGTTGGACACCACTTGTTGTCCTGGCTTAATCCCCGAAACGATCTCCTGCAGACCGCCCGGCAGCATGTTGCCGCTCACCACTTCGATGCGGCGAAACTGCTTGTTGCCGTCCGGCGCGTACACCCAGTCGCGATCGTGCAGATGCAGAATCGCACTCGCCGGCACGGTGGCGTGCGCTTCCTTCGCCATCCCCTGGAACGTCGCGGTGACGAACATCCCAAAGCGCAGCATGCCCGAATTCTCCACCTCCAGGCGCACCTTCTCGGTACGAATATTCGGGTCGAGCGTCGGTGAGACGTTGGCGATGCGCGCTTTGAGTACCAGGTTAGGATATGCCGCCAGATGAATGTCCGCGTATTCGCCCAGGTGCACGAACGACATGTCGTTTTCGTATACGTCGCAGATAATCCACACGTGCGATAAATCCGAAATGGTGAACAGGTTCGGGGAATTGTCCAGTGTCTTAACGCCTGCCGCGGCGGTGACTTGCTGATCGGTAATCACACCCGATACCGGCGCATGGATTTCGACGATCGAGCTCGGATGATCCGTATCGGCGCCCAGCACCTTCAGATGCTCGATGGTGGTCTCGACCGTGACTTTCGCCTTTATTTCGGCGTCCTCGGCCACTTCCTCGTCTTTCTTCGCAATTGCGCCTTTGTCGAGCAGTTCCTGCGATCGCACCAGTTGCGCCTTGGCTAACGTTTCGTCCGCAACGGCCTGCCGGTAATCGGAAAAAGCCTGCGCGATGTCCTGGCTTTGCACTTTCAGCAACAACTGGTTCTTAGTCACCGTATCGCCCAGCCGCGCGTCGATCTCCACAATACGGCCGGAAGCCAGCGAAATCACGGGGATGTTTCGCGAAACATCGGCGCTCACCGTGCCAGTGGTCTTCAACTCCGGGGCGGCGCTGTACTGGGCCGCGGTCGCGAGCGGAAACTGCTCCGGACGATCCACCTGGAACACGCTGCCGTCCGATTCGTGAATGACGTCGGCCGCCGGCGGAGCACCCAGCTTGGGATTGGCTTCCACCTTTTCGCCGCAGCCTGCAAGCATCAGACTCATGGCCACGCTCGCGGCCGCCACAATGACGATGGTCAACCTCTTCATGGAATAACCTCCTGCCCCACCGCCATGTTCAATTGCGCGGCAGCAGTCAGGTACGACCCAACCAAGTTCAGATAATTCAATTGCGTGCTGCGATAATCCTGCTGGGCTTGCAGGAAATCGAGCAACGAGGCCCCGCCTCGCGTATAGGCGAACGACACCGTGTCGCGCACGTCCACGGCCTCTTTCAGATAGACGTCCTTGTAGGGCTGGAGCAATGCCAGAGTGCTTTCGATGGTCGCGTACGCCGAATCCACATCGTTGAACACTTGGGCCGTGGCTGCATCGCGTAGCCGCTCATTGCGGGTAATGTCCTGCTGCGTGCGTAGTTTCTCGCCCTGATTGCGATCGAAAATACGCAGGGGAATGCTCACATTGATACCGAGGTACACGGGGATGGGCGGGTTGCGCGCGAAGTCCGCTCCAAACGTCGGATCCGTGGACCCATTGGCCACCGCGAGCTTATGATCCGTCTGCGCCTTGTCTACCGCCTGAATGGCGGCTTTCAAATCCGGCCGGTTGTCCATCGCCTGGCGCCGCAGTTCTTCGAGTCCGCTGATCCTGCCCGAAAAATCGAATGGACCCGTTACCTCGAACTGCTCCACCGGTGTGCGATCGTTGAGCAGCGTCAATAGCTGGATTTTGGCGGTTCGCAGATTTACCAGCGCGGTCTGCACGTCGGTTTCATACTGCACGCGCTGCAGCTCCAGCCGTTGATAATCCACTTTGGCGATGTCTCCGGCCTTTAACCGGTCGTTGCTCACCGTGAGCAAGCGGTTGTAATACGCCAGATTCTCGCGCGCCAGATCGAGCACCGCCTTCTGCTGCAAGGTCTGGACGAAGGCGCCTCGCAAATTAAAGAGCAGAGTGCGTTCCTGATCGGCATATTGCGACACTGCGATTGCGGTCCCTTGTTCCGCGCTCTGCTTCCGTAATTCGCGCTTGTGCTGCCGTTCATGCAGGTAGCTGATGGATGCCGATGGGAAGGCGAATGCAAACGGAGCGTAGCCGTTCCCGCCGCCGTTCGGCGAAGGCTGCGTCGAAAATGGGTTGATCTGGTCCACGGCACCCGTCAAATCAGGATTGGGCCGCAGGTACGCTGTGATTTCCTGCGAGCGCGATTCATCGATGCTGATCGCGGCGGCGCGCAGCGTCGGATTGTCGGTCTGAAACCGATCGCGAACCTGCTGCCAGGTGAAGGTGTGCGGCTGTGCGAAGGCATGCGATGCGAACGTGGCGATCAACAACCATTTCTGTAATTGGCGCATTCAAACCAATGTAACTCGTGCATTCCAACCGATCCCGGCGCTGAACGGAGCACGTAGTCAGCGGCTGCAAGCAGGCACTGATCTAAACTAAAGGTAGCCGCCTGAACAAACGCGAGTCTACTATCGTTCGGTTATTGCCGTGTCCTATCTTTTGGTTAGCCCGCATGGTCTTTCTGCTATCGAGCCGCTCAAGTATTGCTTATACCATCAATCGCGTGTCTAGAATATGACTAACCCGCGCATCCCCATGCTGTCCTTACTCCTCCGTGGCGGCACAAAATCCGTTCTGCTAAAGGCAGGGCTCCTGATCGTCGCGATCGCGATCGCCGACTGGCGCGCCGACAAGGATGTCACGCTGGGCTTCCTCTACCTGTTCCCCATGCTGATGGTGGGCAGCGTTCTGAAGCGCTGGCAGATCGGGATTGTGGCTGCGCTTTGCACCTTCCTGGCCGAGATGTTCGACTCGTTCGACTGGCGCCCGGCCGCCGGTATCCCGCGCGACATCATGATCTTCGCGGCGTTCCTCGGCATGGGGTTATTCGTCTACGAAGTGGTCCGCAGCCGCCAAGCCGCCTTCCGGCATTTGCAGCAAATCGAAGCCGAGAGCGAGGCCCGCCGGGCCGCTGAAGAACAACTGAAGGTGTTGGTGGACAGCAGTCCGGTGGCGATCTTCACGGCCGACTCCAATGGTTCGGTCCTGCAGGCCAACGACGCCGCGCATCGTCTATTCGCGCTTTCGCCGGGCGCACTCCCCGGACGTTCGATTCGCGAATATCTTCCATCGCTGGTGAACGTGCCGGCGCCGGAGCAAAACGGATCCGCCTTCCGCACCGTCATGCAATGCCGCGGTTGCCGCCAGGATGGCGAAGCTTTCCTCGCCGACATGTGGTTTTCCACTTACCGCACTAGTCAAGGGTCGCGCCTGGCCGCCATGGTAGTTGATACTTCCGAGGATCTGCGCAATCGCGAAGAGTACAGCCTGCATCAGCTCTTGTCTGCCTCGCGCATCCTGGTGGGTGCGGTGTCGCATGAAGTCCGCAATGTATGCGGGGCAATCGCGGTGGTTCACGAGAGCCTTGCGCGCAACGCCGCGCTCGCGAATAACAAGGATTTCGAAGCACTGGGCACGCTCATCCAGGCACTGGAGAAGATTGCGGCGCTCGAACTTCGCCAGACTGCTTATCAAGCCGCCCGCGTCGACCTTCCCGCGCTGCTGGAAGAGCTCCGCATCGTCGTCGAGCCGGCCCTGCGCGAGGAAGACGTCGCAGTCGCGTGGGATATCGAGGCCGGCCTGCCCGCTGTTTGGGCCGACCGTCAGAGTCTGATGCAGGTGTTTCTCAATCTGACCAAGAACAGCGAGCGCGCCATGCTCGATCAACCGGTCCGAGCTCTCAAAATTTCGGCCCGCACGGAAGGCCAGCGTGTCGTGGTTCGCGTCCAGGACACGGGCGGCGGCGTTTCGAATCCCGAACGGCTGTTCCGTCCCTTCCAGCCTGGCGCGCAAGCCACCGGCCTCGGCGTTTATCTCTCGCGCGCTTTCATGCGATCGTTCCGCGGTGATCTGCGCTATGAACCAGGGTCCGTTGGCGCAACATTCATCGTCGAACTCACTCCGGTTCTAACGGGTAACCTAAAAGAGAGCCATGGCACAGGAAATCCGGATACTGCTGGTGGACGATCACAGCCTGTTCCGCGACAGCCTCAGCCGGTTATTGCAGACTGAGCCCGGCTTCCGCATGGTCGGCTCTTGCGCCACCGTCGCCGAAGCGCTCACGATCATCGCCAGCGAACAGCCGGATATTATTCTTCTCGATTACGACCTGGGCGAGGAACAGGGCATCGACGCGCTCGATGAGATCCGCAAGAACGGATACCAGGGCCGCATCCTAATGGTCACCGCCGGAATGAGCGACGCCGTTACCGTGCGCGTACTCGAAGGCGGATCGGAGGGCATTTTCCTCAAGCACAGCTCGCCGGCGCAGTTAGTGGAGGCGATCCGCAAACTGATGGCCGGTGAACCTTGGCTGGATCCCCGCGCCATGCGATCCCTCATCGCCGGAGCCACCGGTAAGTCCGAGGAACAGCGCTCCTCGCAGGCCCTCACGCAGCGCGAGCGATTCGTCCTGCAAGGCGTCTTTGAAGGGCTCACGAACAAGGAGATCGCCGGGCAATTGCAGATTTCCGAAGGGTCCGTCAAAGCCGTACTGCAGCAATTGTTCGACAAGACCGGGGTGCGCACGCGCGCCCAACTGGTTCGTATCGCTCTCGAGCGGCGCGCGCAGGATTGGCTCACTGGCGACAGCACCACCTGATCAGGCGATTCACGGAGTTACTTCCTCGGGTCTCGCGCTTAGTACGAACCTGAAAAACGTACTTAGCAGCTAGTTCTGCAGTAACATTGCGAGCTTCGCTGAGTCATAATGTGCAGGGACTAAGAAACCGTTTGATACAACGAACTGGCCCACACGCCGTTGCGGATATCCCGGAGCTTCCCGCGCCTGAAGTACCGGTGCCACAGGCGGCCGCCGCACAAGTGATCGAAAGGCGAAGCGAGGCGCGCTATCAAACGCATGATCCAGCCGAGATCGAGATCCTTCCCGGACCCTCGGAGCCTCTTTATGGCACGGTTTTGGACGTCTCCCGTTCCGGCCTGCGGGTCGCCGTTTCCAGGCGCATGAGTCGAGGCGAACAGGTGAAGGTGAAGCTGCATCGCAACGTGATCTTCGGCGAAGTGCGCTATTGCCGCGCGGTTCCGAATGGATTCCAAGTGGGCCTCAGGATCCAGGATCTGGTGCGCCCGGCGGGCAAGCATGACGAGCACATTACCGACGATCCGCTTTCGCTCTACGCGGTCGGCAAGGGGCTTTCCGCTGCCGAAGTGATTGAGGTACGCGAGCATCTCGCGCGATGCGGAGAGTGCCGGACGCGCTTGGCCCAGCAACACGAGATATTGAATCCGGCCGGTGGACATCGTACGCGGCTCCCGCGCGGCTAGGCCTTCCGGAACACGCCGAGCATCCGGACCACCCACTGCCGGAACGGGCTCGACCGCGGCACGCCGGCCAGGTTCTCGATTCCTGGATACGGTTTCATGCGCTCGCCCGCCACTTCGTACAGCCGGAGCGACGCCTCCTGGTGCAAGAGTCTGCCGCCTGCCAGGACGATGGGCGCATCGGCCGGCGCCACCACGTAGCTGACGCCGAAGCCATCGATCAAGTCTTTGGCGATCGGTTGTCCTTGATAAAAGCGGCTGGCCAAGTCTCGCTGCACCTGGTACGTCACGCTGAAGAGATCGTGACTGCCCACGCTGTGCATCGGAATGGCCGCCACCCACGGCGCCATGGCTTCCGGAGCGAGCACCAGCCGGTCGTGCGGCAAATTGGCTTTCATCCACGCGAGCATGGCCACCTCATCGTTGGGGGCTACCGCGGAAAGAAACTCCGGGTTTGCGGACTTGCCGTCCTTCCACATCTGCACGTACCCTGTGCCGAGCGCGAGCACGGAGACGACGCCCCAGCCCGCCAGCGCCCAGCGCATTGTGCCGGGCCTTTCTTGAAACAGCCGCGAGATCAGTTTGTCCGACTGCGCCTTCCGCACCAGCAGAAACCCGATCGCGTACACATAACCGTCAAAAGTGTGGATACCGCTCGTCATTCCTGGGATCATCGGCAACAGCGCCGCGCACAAAAACCAGCTTTGCAGGATTTCGTCTTCCGGGCGCTCCACGCGAAAGCGGATCAGCATTAGCCAGCAGATCAGCATCGCTGGGATGCCGTAGACCAGCAATACCCAGACGGGCGAGCCCATTTTCCAGGGCGACACCAACTGCGAAAGGTCTCGCGTCCAGGTGAATCGCGCAGTCTCGATCACGTAGGGCAACATGCCGGCGCCCGCCGCGAGAAAAAGCCACAAGCATTCCTTCTTGCGAGCCGCTTTCCACAGAGGCCACACCGCGGCTGCCGTGATTACGAATATCTCGAAGGGGTGAAATAAGCCGTCCAGGAAAACGCATGCGAGCAGCCAGTAATAATGGCGGCGCTCGCGTCCAGTGACGAACTTCGCGAGGTTAGTGAAGGCGAACAACGTCATCGCTGTTCCGAATGTCAGGAGCGCGGAGTTCGACAACCCGCCGCGCACCAGGCCATCGGCCGTGTCGTAGCCGTATTCCACCAGCCCATAACTTAAGACCAATTGCGCAATAGCAGGCAAGCCCAGCGCCTTCGCGAACGTCCAACCGAGCATACGCAACGGCAGGGCGCTTAAGACCACTAGTGCAGCGTACATAATGGCGCGCCGTGTCTTCATGAATGTTTCGGCTGCCAGGATCAACGCATAGGCCGCCAGCCAGTACAGCACCAACTGCAAGCCGTAATACGCGACGATGGTCGGCAGCCCGGTGCGCGCGGCGATGGTGAACAGGGGCTCAAACAACGCCGGCTCGGTCTGCCAGGGTGCGTGCTCGTTGGGCAGAAGCCAGTGTGTCCTTGCCAGCTCGAGCCAGGTTAAGTATTGCGGGACGTCCAAGTTGCGCAGATAATACGCCGGCTGATAATCGGGCGGCGGATCCACCACGCCAGCGATCACGCCGATATGGTTTACCAGGCAGAGCGAAGAGCCGAGCAGGATGGCGTAGAGAGTCCGGCGCACATCTATATGATCGGCAGCAAGTTGAGGGAACTTTTGTGTGGCAAGCCTTGGCCGCTGTGCTCAGCGCCGTAGTCTTCATCCGTAATCGCGGCCGCCAGCCGGCCTAAAGAACCTCAGTCAAACGTCCGATTCATAACCTGGAAAGGCCTGAGACAGGGGAGGACTCCGGGGAGTGATCGGCATTTTGGGCGGCGGCCTCGCGGGCCTTACCATCGCTGCGCATTTGGACCACGAGTGCGAGGTTCTCGAAAAGGAAACTCGCGGCGGCGGGCACTGCCAAACCGTCCAGGAGTCCGGCTTCACCTACGACGCCGGCGGCCCGCACATCATCTTCTCGCGCAACCAGGAAATCGTGGATTACATGGTCGCGCTCCTCGGCGACAACGTCCACCGCGCGCGCCGCAACAACAAGATCTTCTATAAAGGACGCTACGTCAAATATCCCTTCGAGAACGGGCTCTTCGATCTCGAGCCGCAGGATCGCTTTGAGTGCTTGTATCACTACATCAAGAACGATCACCCGCCGCCCAAAACCAACTTCAAGGAATGGATCTATCATCATTTCGGCAAAGGCCTCGCCGAAAAGTATCTGATCCCCTATAACGAAAAAATCTGGAACGTGCCCGCGGAGGAGCTCGGCCTCGAATGGGTGGAAGGCCGCGTCCCCAAGCCGCCTATCGAAGATGTGATCAAGGCCGCCGTCGGCGTCGAGACCGAAGGCTACACACACCAGCTCTATTTCCATTACCCCGCGCATGGCGGCATCGAATCGCTCCCGCGTGCGATGAGTGAACGGGTCCGCAACGTCACGCCCGATTTCACGGTGGAGCGCATTTGGCGCGAAGGCGATCGCTGGTGTGTCAGCAACGACCTCTTCACCCGCCGCTACGACGCCCTGGTGTCCACCATCCCGATTCAGGAACTCGCCGCCGCGCTCGACGGCACGCCGCCCGAGATTCTTGCCGCCGTGAATGCCCTGCGCTACAACTCGCTGGTCACGGTTTCCATGGGGCTCGACGCCGCGCGCATCCCCGACTACACTGCCATCTACGTTCCCGACCCCGAAGTCCGATTCCACCGGCTGTCGTTCCCGGCGGTCTTCAGCCCGCACAACGCGCCGCCCGGGCAATCCATCATCCAAGCCGAAATCACAACGAATCCCGGCGATGGCACGCACGAGATGACTGATGACGAGCTGCTGGCCGACGTGATCAACGATATCGAAGCCATGGACCTGATCCGGC
The DNA here is from genome assembly GCA_035486995.1 of Bryobacteraceae bacterium. Taxonomy (GTDB): domain Bacteria; phylum Acidobacteriota; class Terriglobia; order Bryobacterales; family Bryobacteraceae; genus Palsa-89. The sequence continues at coordinate 19,529 of DATHMO010000198.1, read as the reverse complement.
GCTCGGAAGTCTGCTACTCGCGCGTGCTCCGCACCAAATACGGCTACGTCGTGCAGAACGACGATTGCCGCCGCCACCTGAAGCAGGCCAAACAGTATTTCGAGCACATCGGCATTCCACTGTGCGGCCGAGTCGCCGAATTCGAGTACATCAATATGGACGTCTGTATCGAGCGCGCGCGCAAAGTCGCGGACCGTCTGAATCGCGGAGCGCTTTCCGCCAGCGCGTTCGTGGGCCGCAAGGAACAGCAAGATGTTTATTGCTAGTTTCCGCCTGAAGACTGCAATTCAAAAGTGGCTGTTCACCCTCCAAGACTTTTGGGACTTCCCGCGCCTCCACCCCGCGCGCGAGATGAAGCGGCTGGCGCTCCAGGAAAGCGTGCAATACGCGCAGAAGTACATGCGCTCGGCCGTCGGCATGGAAAGCTCTCGCCAGGTTTTAGATTCGGCGCTGCGGCAGGTCACCGTTGCCGGACATTATCTGGAATTCGGAGTTTACAAAGGCGGCACCATCAGCTTTATCGCGCAACAAACCGGCTCCTCGCAGCTGGTCCACGGCTTCGATAGCTTTCGCGGCTTGCAGGAAGCCTGGAGTGGCGATCGTTTTGCTTTCGATGCCCATGGAAACCTTCCCAAGGTGCCCGGCAACGTCGTTCTGCACCCGGGCTTTTTCGCCGATACGCTGCCCGGCTGGCTCGAACAGCATCCTGGCCCCGCGGCCTTCATTCACATCGATTCTGACCTGTACGAATCCGCCCGCTGCGTCTTTGAGCTCCTCCAGGACCGCATCGTCCCTGGGACCGTCATCGTGTTTGACGAGTACTTCAACTACCCCAACTGGCAAGCGCACGAGTTTCGCGCCTTCCAGGAACTGGTGTCCCGCTGCCACGTGGAATACGAATACCTGGGCTACGCGCGCTTTCAGGTTTCGGTGAAAATCAAAGGCATTTCTCCACCCCAGCTGTCCGGCTTGGAACGTCGCGATCTCGAAGCACTAGAAAATCTTTCCGCAAAATGAGGCCCACATGATCTCGGTCGCGATGATTACGATGAACGAGGAAAAAGCCGTCGCCCGAGTGATGGAAGACATTCGCGATGCTCTCGGCTCGCGCCCGCACGAAATCGTCATTGTCGACAGCAGTAGCGACGCTACACCCACCATTGCCGCCAGCTTGGGCGCCCGGGTCATACGGCAATTCCCTCCCCAGGGTTACGGCCGCGCCATGGCTCGCGTGCTGCGTGAATCCAAGGGCGACGTGGTTGTCACGCTCGATTGTGACGGCACCTACCCGGCCCCGGAAATTCCGGTGTTGGCCGAAATGGTCCTTTCCGGTCAATGCGATCTGGTGAACGCCTCGCGCTTGGGACACCGCCCGGATAGCATGCCCTTCGCCAACTATCTCGCCAACTGGCTGTTTGCCTTCACGGCTTGGGTGGTGGTGGGCGTGAAGTCCACCGACTTGCATTCGGGCATGCGCGCCTACAGCCGCCAGGTAATCCAGCAGGTGGAAGTGGATCCCAACGGGCCCGCGCTCCCGGTGGAATTGCTGCTCAAACCGGCGCTGCAGGGTTTCCGCATCCGCGAAGTCTTCATCGGCTATGGCGAGCGCATCGGCGAAACCACGCTCCAACGCTGGACTTCCACGCTCTGGACTTTCCGCCGCATATTCCGTCTGGCGCTAACGTCACGCACCCGTTCTGCCGATGTCGCTAGCAGGAGTTCGTGCGCGCGTGACCACTCTTAATGTCCTTCAAGAAGCTCTCGAGCAACACGCTGCGCCACCGTCAACTGGCTTCGCCTCCGCGTTCATCGCCGAATCGATCGCGATTTTAGAGCAAATTGACACCGCGACCATCGAGCGTATGGCCCTAGGCCTCGCGCGGGTTCGCGAACTCGGCGGACGGCTGTTCATTCTGGGCGTCGGCGGATCGGCTGGACATGCCGGGCATGCGGTCAACGATTTTCGAAAGCTGTGCGGCTTTGAAGCGTATGCGCCCACGGACAATGTTTCTGAACTGACAGCCCGCGCCAACGACGAAGGCTGGGACACCTGCTTCTCCGGCTGGCTCGTGGGTTCGCGCATCGGTCCCCGCGACGGCGTGCTGGTGTTCTCGGTCGGCGGCGGCAGCCGTGAGAAAAACGTGTCGGTCAATATTGTTCGCGCGCTTGAAACTGCGTCTGCGGAGGGTGCTCACATCTTCGGCATCGTAGGGCGCAACGGCGGATTCACGCGCCAGGTGTCGGAAGAGTGCATCGTCATTCCCGCGCTCGCTCCCGATCGCACTACGCCGCATACCGAAGGGCTTTGCGCGGTGCTTTGGCACTTGCTGGTCAGCCATCCACTGCTGCAGCGCGCGGCGACGAAATGGGAGTCTGTTCGATGAGTACGCAGCCGGTGAGCACGCGCTTCTTCATCGCGGGAGGGGCCGGTTTCATCGGCAGCCATTTTACTGACCGCCTGTTGTGCGACAAGTCCACCGAAGCCGTCACTATCTACGACAATTTCTCGAGCGGACGCGAGTGGCACTACGCGCATCATGAGCAGGACCGGCGTCTGCGCGTGATTCACGGCGATCTCAAAGATCTCGCCGCGCTCGAACGTTGCATGGAGGGCCACGACACGGTCATTCACCTGGCGTCGAATCCCGACATCGCACGCGCCGCCGTCGAGCCCGACATCGATTTTCGCGAAGGTACCGTGCTCACGCAAAACGTCGTGGAAGCCATGCGCCGCACTCAAACTGCGAATCTGCTTTACGCCTCGGGCAGCGGCGTCTATGGCGATTTGAAGGACCTGGAAGCTCAGGAGGATTTCGGGCCGCTGGTGCCGGTCTCCACTTACGGCGCGAGCAAGCTCGCTGGTGAAGCCCTGATCGCGTCCTACTGCGCCATGTTCGGGCTGCGCGCGGGCGCCTTTCGCTTTGGCAATGTAGTGGGCGCGCGCCAAACGCACGGCGTCGGGTTCGATTTTGTCCGCCGCTTGCGCACCCAGCCGGACCGGCTTCGCATCCTCGGCGATGGCCAGCAAAGCAAGTCCTATATTCATGTGGAAGACGTGATCGAGGCTGTGCTGCTCGCGCATCGCGCGTCGGAGAAGAACTTCGAAGTCTACAACGTCGCCACCGGCGACTACATTACTGTCACCGCAATCGCCGAACTTGCAATCGAAGTCGCGGGCCTGGCGCCCGGCCAAGTTCGCCTGGAATATACCGGCGGCGATCGCGGCTGGAAAGGCGACGTGCCGGTGGTCCGGCTGAACACCGATCGCATCCGCGCTCTCGGCTGGACATGCAAGCGCAACACACGCCAAGCCCTGTGCGTCTCCTTGAACGCGCTGCTCGCCGATTCTCGTCTCGGGAGGATATAAAGGATGCGCCGCGCCGTTTTTCTCGATCGCGACGGCGTCGTCAATCGCGTCGTACTGCGCCAAGGTAAACCATACCCGCCCGCGACGCTCTCCGATCTCCGTGTGTTGCCGGGCGTTCGCGAAGCTTGCAGCCGATTGCGCGACGCCGGGTTCACGCTCATCCTGATCACCAATCAGCCCGACATCGCACGCGGCCTGGTTACCGCCGAACAAGTCGCCGACATGAACCGGCGTTTGCAGCGCTTCCTGCAACTGGACGGAGTCGGCGTCTGCCCTCACGATGATTCCGCGCGATGCTCTTGCCGCAAGCCGCAGCCGGGCCTGTTGCTCGAAGCGGCACGGGTTTGGAATATCGATCTGGAATCCAGCTACATCGTGGGTGACCGTTGGCGCGATATCGAAGCCGGCCACCGCGCCGGATGCAGCACGATCTTTGTCGACAATGGCTACGCCGAACAGCGTCCCGACGGCCCCTTCGTGCGAGTCAGCTCGTTGCGCGAAGCCGCGCAATGGATTCTTCGGACCGCTCATCGCAGCGTGCCCCTGGGGACGCGGCGCTATGCCTGATGTCGCGTCATTTCGCGTCAAGATCTTCGCCGATGGCGCCGACTGCGCGTCCATTCTAGAACTCGCCGACAACCCCTGGATTCGCGGCTTCACCACCAATCCCACGCTGATGCGTAAGGCCGGGATCACCGATTACGAATCCTTCGGCAGATCGCTCGCGCTCGCCATCCCGGAGCGCCCGTTTTCTTTCGAAGTGCTGTCCGACGATTTCGACGAAATGGAGCAGCAGGCGCTGCGCATCGCGTCATGGGGCGATAACGTCTACGTCAAAATCCCCATCACCGATACGCACGGCCGCGGTTCGCAAACGCTCGTCAAGCGGTTGGCCGATCAAGGCGTGAAGGTGAACGTCACGGCGCTCCTGACGCTCGAACAAGTGGACGCCGTTGTCCCGGCCCTGCGTCATGGCCCACCGAGTTGCATCTCGATCTTTGCCGGCCGTATTGCCGATACCGGTTGCGATCCGCTGCCGGTTCTGTGTGACGCGCTCGCCCGCATCCGCGCCTATCCTGAAATCGAATTGATCTGGGCCAGCCCGCGCGAGCTGTTCAACGTCGTGCAGGCGGACGATATCGGCTGCCACATCATCACCGTCACGCACGATCTGCTGAAGAAACTCCCGCTGCTCGGCCGCGATCTCACCGAGTACTCGCTCGACACCGTGAAAATGTTCGTGGATGACGCCCGCGCCGCGAAGTTCACTCTGGAGAGCGCCGCCCCCTTTGACACCGTGTCGTCACGTAGATAGACTTGTGGCCACTGGAGCGGTCATGAAATACTGCTTTCCATTCCTGCTAGCTGGCGTATTGAGCGCGACGCAGCCATCCACGCCGACATTTTCCCGCGACGTTGCGCCGATCCTGCAGGCTCGCTGCCAGGAATGCCATCACGCCGGTTCGATGGCGCCCATGTCGCTCGTCACCTACGAAGAGACGCGCCCGTGGGCCAAGTCCATCCGGCAGCGCGTGATCTTGCGGCAGATGCCGCCCTGGCACATCGACCCGTCAGTCGGAGTCCAGAAATTCAAGAACGACATGTCGCTCACCGCCGATCAGATCTCGACCATCGTGCGATGGGTGGATTCAGGCGCGCTCCCCGGCGATCCCAAGGACATGCCCGCTCCCGTCGAGTGGCCGGCGCCGAATGAATGGAAAGCCGCTAAGGAACTGGGTCAGCCGGACCTGGTGATCAAATCCGATCCCTACACGATGGCAGCGCACCATCAAGATGTGTGGTGGCGGCCGGTGTCGAACGTCCCTGTTACCGAACCCCGTTGGGTGCGCGCGGTTGAAATGCGCCCCGGGACCGCGGCCGGCCGCAGAATCACGCATCACGCCGTCACTTATCTGATTCAAGACGATCCGGAAACTTCCGCGCCCGGCGCCAGCACTGATCTCGGTGGACGAGGCATGCTGATGGAATGGGCCGTCGGCAAGGGCTACGATCTTTACCGCCCCAACACCGGCAAACTGCTGCTTCCCGGCGCGCAGATTTCCTGGGACGTCCATATTCACGCCGTGGGCGAGGAGATTCGCGACGACGTCGAACTGGGCATCTGGCTTTATCCCAAAGGCCAGGAGCCGAAGTACCGCACCTATTTAACGCCGTTCCAAGCGCTGCGTGGATTCGAATCGTCCACTGGATCGCAGGTCCGAGCCGGCAGGAATATCGACATCCCGCCCAACACCGTGATCGCGTCCGACAACTACACGGTGTTAAAACACGCCGCCATCCTCGAGAATTTCCAGCCGCATATGCATCTGCGCGGCAAGGCCATGCAGGTGGAAGCGATCCTGCCCGACGGCACGGTGCAAACGGTGAGCTACGTCGACCATTTCAACTTCAATTGGATGGTCAACTATATCTATGCCGACGACGCCGCGCCCGCATTTCCCAAAGGCACTACGATTCATGTGACGGCCTGGTACGACAACACGCGCGCCAATCCCAATAACCCGGATCCCGATCAATGGGTCGGATTTGGCGATCGCACTGTGGACGAAATGGGCCACGCCTGGATGAACGTGACCTACATCAGCGACGATGACTACAACGCCTGGGTCGTGAAACATCATCCGAGACTCGAAGCCGACGCATCGCCTCGCCAGTAATGATGCGGATCGGTTGGTTGTTCGTGGCTGCCGCGGTCGCTTTCGGACAGCCGCTTCCTCCCGAGCCCGCGCGCGACGCCGGGTCCAGCGTCACTGGCGCATTTGAAGGCTGGTTCAAGAATCCCGACGGGACCTTCAGTCTGTTGCTCGGCTACTTCAATCGAAATCGCCAGCAGGAAGTGGATGTTCCTATCGGTCCCAACAATGCGATCGAGCCCGGCGGCCCAGACCGTGGTCAGCCCACGCACTTCATGCCAGGGCGCGGCTGGGGATTGTTCACCGTCCAAGTGCCGGCCGATTTCGGCGACAACAAAATCACCTGGACCGTCGTCGCGAATAATAAGACCACCATTATTCCAGCCAGCCTCAAGCCCGAATGGGAGATCTCGCCGTTCATCGAAGCCGCCGTTGGAAACACGCCGCCGGTGCTCAGCTTCGACCAACACGGCCCTTCGGTGCAAGGCCCGCGCGGGCTGATCGTCCAGCGCACCGCAAAGGTCGGTGAACCACTCGCGCTGACTGCATGGGTTGCCGACGACGCCAAGTTCACTTCATCGTCGAGCGCGAAGCCCAAGGACCCAGGCGTTCCCGTGACTTTGCGGTGGATTCCGTATCGAGCGCCTGGCCGCGTAACTTTCAGCGCCGATCACCCGGCGGTCCATAAAATCGAGCGCCCGGACGTCCCGGCGCCCTTCAGCGGCAAGTCCACCACGATGGTCACGTTCGCAGAACCCGGCGATTACGTCTTGCTCGTAACGGCCAATGATTACTCGGGCGAAGGCGGCTCAGGATTTCAATGCTGCTGGACCACCGGGCAAGTGAAGGTGACAGTGGAGCGTTGAAACCACTCCCTTACGGTCGTGGCTCGGTTTCCAGTTGGAGTTCGCGCTCGCGCTGCCATTGCAGCTTGCCCTGGTATTCCTGATAGAGCGTTGTGAATCCAGCCCACCAATAACCCACCACAAACAACAGCAGGAACGGGACGGCGAGGAAATTCCAAGTCTCTATCGCGTACGCCACCATATAGGCGAAGTAAGCGCCAACGGCCAACTCCGCGTAGGGCATCCAGCCGCTGCGCCTGCGATAGCTGGCATGTTCGATTTTCACCTTGCGATCGCCCACCGCGTACTTCGGCGTGCGCGCAAAGGCCGACTTGATCCCGAGCAACGCCTCGATCACAGCTTTCGTATTGATCAGCGTGAGCGCAATGCCCGCGGCCATCAGCGCCGGCATCAGCACGATCGCGCGTTTCCAATTCCGTGGATACAACTCGCGCTGCGCCATCAAATAGAACGCCCAGATGGAGCAGAACGACGCGACAATCAGCGGCAGATCCACCATCAGCATCTGAAACACGCCCATGTAAAACCGCACGATCATCACCGGCAGCATTAGCGCCGACATGATCAGCATCAGCGGGTATGAAATGTTCGGAGTCAGATGGCAGAACGCTTCCAGCTTCACTCGCCATGGTTCTTTCGACCGCAAAATTCGCGGCAGCAGCTTGATGGCGACCTGCGTCAACCCCTTGGCCCAGCGCGATTGCTGCACTTGGAACCCGTAGGTGTCCACCGGTAGCTCCGACGGGCAATCCACTGTCGGCACATACACAAACCGCCAGCCCTTTAATTGCGCGCGATAACTCAAATCCGAATCTTCGGTGAGCGTATCGTGCTGCCAGCCGCCCGCGTCCTCGATCATCTTCGCCCGAAGGATGCCGGCCGTCCCGTTGAAATTGAAGAACAGACCGCCGCCGAAACGCGCGCCATGCTCCACCACGAAATGGCCGTCCAGCAGCATGGCTTCCACTTCGGTCAGTATGTTGAAGTGCCGGTTCAGATAGCTCCAGCGCGTTTGCACGACGCCCACCTTGGGATCGGTGAAGTAGTGCACGGTGCGCGCCAGAAAATCGCGAGGCGGAATAAAGTCGGCATCGAAAATCGCGATCAGCTCGCCGGTTGCCGATTTCATGCCCTTTTGCAAGGCGCCTGCTTTGAACCCGGCGCGATTCTTGCGGTGCAAATATTCGATGGGCAGCCCCGCTGCCTGGTACTCGCGCACCAGCGCTTCGGTGAACGGGTGCGTATCGTCGGTGGAATCGTCCAGCACTTGGATCTGCAGCAACTCGCGCGGGTACTCCATCTTGCTGACTTCCTCAATCAGCCGCTCCACAACATAGCGCTCGTTATATAAGGGAAGCTGGATGGTCACGCGCGGAAGTTCCGCGAAGCGCTCGGCCGGTTCGGTGGCCCGCTCGTCCCGGTGCTTGAAATATTTCCGGATCATTTCGAAGCGATGGCAGCCGTAAAACGACAAGATCACCAGAACGGTGAAATAGGGAATCAGCAGCGCCCAGTCGAAGAGATCCAGATGATGAATGCCCGCAAAGGTGTCGTCGAAGAGAGAGCGCACCAATTGATTGGCCGCGGATGTTGCTAGGAGAAAGGCTGGTGGCGCTATCGTGATAAGCATAAGGTCCTGCAACGAACAGGGTTAGACGCCGTGGACCGGACGACGTTACATACTTAAGTATTCTAGCGCATGCCGTTACAATAGGTATGCCGTGCGACCGCTTGCGTTCTCCTTTTCTTTTTTTTGCGCCTTGTGCGCACAAGCCGCTCCCCAATTCGTCTGGCAAGGGCAGGTGGATGGCATCGCAATTCTGCATTTGCGGGGAAAGCAATTGACGGTGCAGATTCAGGAAGGGGGGCCGGTGGAGAACCAGCAGTTCCACTTCTCCGATCCGGTGCCCGACGCCCGCGAGCAGGTTCGCGTGGAAGTGCTCAAGGGGCGTGGGTACGTGCATGTGATCGATCAGCCCAGTATCGATAACCAGTACACCCTCGCGGTTGCGATTGAGGATCGGCAGGCAGGCAGCTCGTTTTATTCCATCGCGCTGCATTGGGACACTTCCGACAAGGCGTTCGAGCGCGGGGCCGACAAGACCGACAAGCTTACGTGGAGCGGCCGGGTGGATCATTCCGCGGTGATCAGTTGCCAGGCCAAGAGCTGCACGTCGAGCGTGGAACGTGGCGCGGCCCCGGTGTCCGGTGAACATTTCAAGTTCTCGAAGCCATTGCCCGATCACGATGTCGAGGTCCGGCTGGAAGATTCCGACGGTCGAGGCGAGATCAGCGTGATCGAGCAGCCGCGCCAGGGCAACCATTACACCGCGCGGGTTTCGATTAACGATTCAAGAAGCGGCTCCTCGGATTATTCGTTTACTCTGGTATGGAATCGCGCGAGTGGCAAGGAGACCGGACCGATTCCTGAGCCATCGGAACGCGGGTTTCTTTGGAGAGGAGCTGTAGACGGCCGGGTGCGAGTCACGCTGCACGGCGGCGCGAGTTTCTCCGAGACGCTGGAGGGCGCGCGCGTGATCGGCGAGCATGCCGAAGTGTTCCGACCTCTGCCGGCTCAGTCCGACGTGATGCCGACAATCCGTAAACTCCAGGGTCGTGGGCAAGTGGCGATCATCGAGTCACCGTCCGAGAAGAACAATTTTCGATTGGTTTTTGAGATCGACGATCCGGAACCCGGGGCGGACGATTACGAGATCGAATTGGACTGGTAGCCGTCCATGGAGCTTTACATCTTCGGGCGATTCCACGCCCGTTCAGGGAATGAAGAGGCGCTCACGGGTGCACTGCGCGACATTCTCGGACCTACGCGCGAGGAGGCAGGCTGCTTGAGCATTCACGCTTTCCGATCGATCCGAGATCCGCAACTGTTCTACATCCACTCGCGCTGGACCAACGAAGAAGCATTCGAGATTCACGCCACCCTGCCGCACACGGTGAGATTCGTAGAGCGTGTTGAAAGGCTAATCGATCATTCACTGGATGTAACGAGGTCCGAAATCATTGCCTGAACGCGCAGGCCGCAAACGCGAGAGTACGGCCCGCCTCGCGTTTCTCGTGGCCTCAGGAATTTTGCTCAGCCGGCTGATCGGGCTGGTGCGGCTGCGCGTCTTTTCGCACTATTTCGGACTGCGCTCCGACGCCGCTGACGCGTTCAATGCCGCGTTTCGTATCCCGAATTTTCTGCAGAATCTCTTCGGCGAAGGCGTACTGTCGGCGTCCTTTATTCCCGTGTACGCGCGCTTGCTGGCCGAAGGCGGTGAGGAAGAGGCAGGCCAAGTTGCCGGCGCGGTGGGTGCGACGCTCGCACTGTCGGTCGCGGTGTTGTGTTTGATCGGCGTGCTGGTGACGCCGTGGTTGATCGATCTCATCGCGCCGGGATTCTCGGGAGCCAAGCGCGATCTCACGATTTCGCTGGTGCGAATTCTGTTTCCAGGAGCGGGGCTGCTGTCGTTTTCTGCGTGGTGCCTGGGGATTCTCAATAGCCATCGAAAGCTGTTTCTTTCTTACGCCGCGCCCGTGATGTGGAGTGCGGCGATGATCGCGACCCTCCTGATCTTCGGCGGACGAAGCTCGTTGTCGCAGTTGGCCGTGACGCTGGCCTGGGGATCGGTGATTGGCAGCGCGCTCCAGTTCGGCATCCAGTTGCCCGTGGTGCTTAAGCTGGCCCGGCATTTGCGCATGCGCCTGGATTTGGATTCCCGGCACGTGCGCGAAGTGATTCGCAATTTCGTGCCGGTTTTCATCAGCCGCGGCGTGGTGCAGATCAGCGCGTATATCGATGCGTTGCTCGCGAGTCTGCTACCGACCGGCGCGGTGACCGGGCTGATCAACGCACAACTGATTTATGTGCTGCCGGTGAGCCTGTTCGGCATGTCGGTATCGGCGGCCGAGCTGCCGGTGATGTCGAGCGCGATCGGAAGCGCCGACGAGATTCACGCCGCTTTGCGCGCACGCCTCGATTCTGGATTGCGGCACATCGCATTCTTCATCGTGCCGTCGGCAGCTGCGTTCCTTGCGTTTGGCGACTTGATCGCGGGCGCGCTGCTGCAGACCGGCCGTTTCACGCACACCGACGCGCAATATGTCTGGGGCATTCTCGCGGGCTCATCAGTTGGGTTGCTCGCGTCCACAATGGGTCGGCTCTATTCATCGGCGTATTACGCATTGCGCGACACTCGCACGCCATTGCGATTCGCGGTTTTGCGCGTGGCGCTCACCACCGTTCTCGGATACATCTGCGCGAAGCCGCTGCCTTTGTGGATCGGGATCGATCCCCGCTGGGGCGTGGCGGGATTGACGGCGTCCGCTGGAATCGCCGGATGGGTGGAGTTCGCCTTGTTGCGCCGGGGGCTGCATGGCCGGCTGGGAACGGGCCCCTCGGTTTCTGGGTTCGTCGCGAAGCTATGGCTTGCCGCTGCGGCGGCCGTGATAGCAGGCAGCGCGGGGCGGCTGTTGCCGATTGCCTCGCATCCAATTTACGGAGCGATCGCGACGCTCGGGCCGTTCGGCATCATCTACCTTTTGATTGGTGCGACTGTGGCGCCCGAGGGTCGCCGGCTGGTGATGCGCTTACTTCGTCATTGAGATCTCGAAGCCAATACCCTCTGCATGGATATCGACCTTTCGAAAATTCGTTTGCGCCAGCATGTACTCAAACTGCTGCCTGGTGTAAGCACTCTTGAGCAGCATGGTCCGAAACGCGAGCTTGGTGAGGACTTTGTTGACTGGGTTGAGTCCCATGCCCTCCACCTCGTGATTGATCGATTCGATCGACGCGTCCTTCCGGAGATCGACGATCAGGCCCCTGCCGCCTGGCTTCAACACGCGGCACATTTCCCGCAGAGCGCGCACTGGCTGCGCGAAGTTTTTGAACGCTGCGCGGCACAGCAGAAAATCGAAAGTGTCATCGGCGAACGGCATGCTCGACGCGTTGCCTTGTCGAAACTCCACGTGGACGCCCGCTTCGGCCGCTTTCCTGGCCGCGATTTCGACAAACGTATGGCTGATGTCGAGCCCCGTGATCGAGTAGCTCCCGATCTTCGCGAGTTCGATCGAAAAATAACCGGGGCCGGGCGCTAGTTCGAGCACAATGCTGCGCGGCTCGAGTTGATCGGCGATCCTACGCGCGAGTTTCGCGAACTCATCGAGCGATTTACCCGTGTTCGCGGTGTACCACTTCGCGATCATGCCTTCCATGCCGCGGTCTCTATGAGGTTTGGGCAATGCTGGCGCCATACAGCGCTGTACGCAGGCCGCGAGTTGCGAGTTCGTGGAAAACGGCTATTGACACAAAATGCTCGGCGTTATATAACTCTTAGTACGGTCTTTAACATTTCTTGCTGTGTGCGTTAGTTCGCGTCTGGACTTGCAGGCTGTTGAGCCCAGGACGCCGTTAGTCAAAAAAGGGGAGTCATGAAACGGATTTCGACCACGTTGTTCGTACCGGTGTGTTTGTTCTTCGCACTTGGTTTAGCGCTGTTTGCGCAGTCTTTATCTCAAATCTCGGGGACGGTCAAAGACGCTAGCGGGTCCGCCATTCCGGGAGCTCAAATCACTGTCACGCAGACCGACACGGGAGTTACCCGTACCGCGGAATCCGATTCCAGTGGCATTTATTCACTACCTAGCCTGCCGCTCGGGCCTTACCGGATGGAAGTCAAGAAAGAGGGCTTTGCCGGCTACGTTCAATCCGGCATCGTGCTGCAGGTCGACACTGCCCCGACCATCGATCCGGTGTTGAAGGTTGGCGCGATTACCGAATCAGTCCAGGTGGAAGCCTCCGCGGCAATGGTGGAAACTCACAGCACCGGCGTAGGCCAAGTGGTGAACTCGCAGGATGTTGTCGAGCTGCCATTGAACGGACGCGAGATCACGCAGCTCATCACACTGGCAGGCGGGTCCAATACCGTACAGGCCGGTTTCGGCCAAGCTCCGTCTTCCGGCAATCTGATTTCGAGCAAGAACTATCCGAATGAGGCGCTGGTGAGCGTCGCCGGCGGCATGCTCAACGGAACTACGTACCTGCTGGACGGTGGAACGCACAACGATCCGTTCAACAATTTGAATCTGCCCCTGCCGTTCCCGGATGCCGTACAGGAATTCAAGGTGGAAACCAGTTCGCTTCCGGCCGAATACGGACAGCACTCGGCGGGCGCGGTCAATGTGGTTAGCAAATCCGGCAGCAATGAATTTCACGGCGACGCCTTCGAGTTCGTGCGCAACGGGTATTTCAACGCTCGCGACTTCTTCGCGCCCAAGAGCGACAACTTGAAGCGTAACCAGTTTGGCGGCACCGTGGGCGGGCCTATCAAGAAGAACAAGCTGTTTTTCTTCCTGGGCTATCAGGGCACATTAATCCGGTCGGCCCCTGCGGCTTCACCGGCGGTTGTTCCTACACCGGCCGAGCTATCGGGCAACTTCCAGGCCTATGAATCGGACTGCTTCGCAAAGCCTCAGACGTTAAAAGCGCCCTATGTGAACAACATACTTCCGTCCTCGCTGATTAGCCAGCAGGCGCTCAACTTCGCGAGTCACTTCCCGGTGGTGACCGCTAACCCTTGCGGCAACACAACCTTTACCGAGATCGCGAACCAGGACGAGCACATGGGACTGGCGAAGGTGGATTATCAGATCAGCTCCAAACAATCCGTCTTCGCTCGCTACTATGGCACGCATAGCCTGACGCCATCCAGTTTCACTGGGACCCAGCTGTCGGTTCAGAACGCCGGTACGGATGACGAAGTGAACTCTGTTGTTTTGGGCGACACGTATATATTTAGTCCGAGCGCTCTCAACACGTTTCACGCCACGGTGAATCGTGACGGTATCACGAAGTTTCAGGTGCCAATTCCCACCCCAGCCGACATCGGAGTTGAAGGATTGTACACAGCTCTGCCTAACTTTGCCAACATCAACATTACCGGCGACTTCATGAGCGCCGGTGGCTTCGCGACGCCTGGCTTGGTGAACACCACCACGTATCAGTTCGCCGACGACTTCAGCTTGATCAAAGGTTCGCACCAGATGCAGTTCGGGGCCAACTTTATCCGGCCGATGCAAGCCACGACATTTTGCGTGTATTGCAACGGGCTATTCACCTTCTCCGGCCAGGATACCGGCAGCGCCATGGCCGACTTCATTGCCGGGAATCTGGATTCGTTCACTGATGCAAACGTCTCGCACGACAACGAGAAGTGGGCTTATCTCGGGCTGTACGCGCAAGATAACTGGAAGATCAGCTCGCGTCTGACCCTCAATTATGGACTGCGGTGGGAACCCTATCTGAACGGGCGTATTGTCAACAACAAAATCACGCATTTCGACATGGCGGATTTCCTCTCCAACACCCATTCCACCATCTACCCGAACGCGCCCGCCGGCACGCTGTTTCCAGGCGACCCAGGCTTCCAAACCGGGGGACGTCCGAATCTCACCACCTGGAACAATTGGGCGCCTCGAGTGGGTTTAGCTTGGGATCCCACCGGCAATGGAAAGACGCTGATTCGTGCATCGTGGGGGATGTTCTACGACATGCCTCAGACGTTGTTCTACTACAACGCATCGTCGCAACCGTTGTGGGGTGAATCGATCACCCTGATCAATCCTCCGGGAGGATTTGCCAATCCGTGGCAGGGATATCCCGGCGGAAATCCATATCCGACCACCCAGAATCCGAACACGACTTACCCCACGGCTGGATTCTATGAGACGGTTCCGCTCCACGTGAGGAACACCTACGTTGAACAGTGGAACTTTACGCTGCAAAAACAACTGGGATCGAGCTGGCTTTTGAAGGCTAGCTACCTCGGCAGCGATACGGTGCACCTGTGGACCGACCAAGCGTTGAATCCCGCTGTATACGTACCCGGAAACTGCGTAGCCGGTCAGTATGGATTGACGAAACCGGGCTTATGCTCAACCACTTCCAATACCCAGGCGCGCCGGGTGCTCACTCAGTTGAATCCCAGCCAAGGCCCGTTTTACGGGAGTCTGGACTATTTGGACGATGGCGGCACCGCCAGTTATAACGCGTTGATTATTTCGGCGGAACACCGGCTGTCGAGCCATTTCTCCATGCTTGCCAACTACACGTTCTCGCATTGCATCGGCGACCTGGTAACCACCGAGCTCTCGGGTCCGGAATACACGAATCCAAACGACCGCCGGTTCGATCGCGGAAACTGCACGGCCATCGACATTCATCAGAACTTCAACCTTTCCGCCGTTATTCAGTCGCCGAAGTATTCGTCGCGTGCGATCGAGTGGATCGCTGGCGGTTGGCAGCTCGCGCCGATTGTCGGCCTGCACTCCGGAAGCTATTTCTCTGTGACCACTGGTCTGGACAACGCCCTGACCGGCATTGGCGCGCAACGTCCCAACCAGGTGCTCCCGAACGCCTACTGCACAGACAAGACCATTAACTGCTGGATGAGCGCTGCGGCGTTTGCCTATCCGGCCAACGGCACATTGGGAGACTTCGGTATCAACAACCTGGAGGGCCCCGGCTACTTTGACGTTGACATCTCCTTGTCCCGGCAGTTTCGGGTGAGAGAAAAGCAGTACTTTGAAATCCGCGCCGAATCGTTCAACATCCAAAATCGCGCTAACTTCCTGAACCCGGGTGCCGTTAGCATTGCGGGTGGAACTGCCAATTCCACCCTGAACAGCAGCACGTTCGGTAAGATCCAAGCCGACGTGAGCCCGCGCATCATGCAGTTCGCCGTCAAATACGTGTTTTAGGTAACGTCTGGGCCCGTTTTTTCGCCTCATAACCGACACGAAACATTAGCCTTTGGTTGAAGTTTCGTGTCGGATGCGATATACCTGACAGTGGGGGAAGCCGGTGCCGAGATCGCACATTAATGAGCCACGATTAGGAAGTGGCCTTCTCCTGTTTCTCGCTGGGTCAGTGCTTTGGGCGCAGCAACCTCCTTCGCCTCAACACGCGCTGATCAATCAATACTGCGTCACCTGTCACAACGAAAAGGCGAAAACCGCCGGGTTGATGCTCGACAAAATGGACATCGACCATGCCGGTGAACACGCCGAGGTGTGGGAGAAAGTGGTGCGCAAGCTGCGCGGCGGCATGATGCCTCCCAAGGGAATGCCGCGTCCTGAACAGGCCAAGATCGATGGGTTGATCACCTGGCTCGAGACGTCGCTCGATCAAGCCGAAGCGGCGCATCCCGATCCAGGCCGCGCGGCGCTGCACCGGTTGAATCGCACCGAGTACGCCAACGCGATTCGTGATCTGCTCGGTCTGAAAGTGGATGTCTCGGCGCTGCTGCCGGCCGATGACGAAAGCAATGGTTTTGACAATATAGCTGAAGTTTTGCGAGTGTCGCCGTCGCTGCTTGAAGCGTACCTGGCCGCATCGCGTGAAGTAAGCGCTCTTGCGGTAGGCGATCCGAAAATCGCGACCATCAGCCAGAGCATTCAGGTTCCCCCGGATCTAGCGCAGGCCGAGCACATCGAAGGACTGCCCCTCGGAACGCGCGGCGGAATCCTGATCCATCACAATTTCCCGTTGGATGCCGACTACGAGTTCAACGTCTTTCTGCTGCGGAACATCGTCGGGTATTTGACCGGTTTGGAGTTTCCGCATCAGCTGGAAGTCAGCATCGATGGCGAACGGGTGTTTCTCGCTCAGGTGGGCGGCGAAGAAGATTTGAAGCTGGTTGACACCAACCTGGCGCTGGCAGGCGACACGCTGGATGCCCGGCTGCGGACCAAAGTGCACGTGAAAGCCGGACCGCACGACGTCGCGGTGGCGTTCTTGCGGCGCGATTCGTCCGAATCCGATGAGCCGCTGCAGCCGTTCACGCGCGATTTGGATCTGCAGAACATGAACGGCATTCCGCTGATCGATCATGTGCAGATTACCGGTCCATCTAACGCGACCGGTCCCGGAGACACGCCGAGCCGCCGCCGGATTTTCGTTTGTACGCCGGCGAATTCCAAGGATGAGGTCGGTTGCGCGAATAGGATTCTCTCGACGCTGGCGCGCCGGGCTTATCGAAGGCCGGTAACCGATGCAGACATGGAAACGCTGCTCAGTTTCTATCAGAGGGGCAGGAATCAGGGCGGCAACTTTGAAGCGGGCATTGAGAACTCGCTCCGGCTGATCCTGGCGAGTCCCAAATTCTTGTTCCGGTCTGAACAAGATCCGTCGCGCGTCGCCGCGGGCAGTGTCTATCACGTGAGCGATCTGGATTTGGCGTCGCGGCTCTCGTTTTTCCTGTGGAGCAGCATTCCCGATGACGAACTGCTGAACGTCGCCGTGCAGGGAAAGCTCAAGGATCCGGCGGTGCTGGATCGCCAGGTGCGGCGCATGCTGGCCGATCCCAAGGCCGAAGCGTTGGTCACCAATTTCGCCGAGCAGTGGCTGTTTCTGCGGAACGTCCAGAGTGTCGCGCCCGACGAAGCCACTTTTCCGAATTTCGACGACAACCTGCGGCAAAGCTTCCGGCGCGAGACCGAGCTGTTCTTTGAAAGCGTGGTGCGCGAGGATCGCGACGTGATGGATCTGATCACGGCCGACTATACGTTCGTGAACGAGCGGCTGGCGAAGCACTACGGCATTCCAAACATTTATGGCAGCCAGTTCCGCCGCGTGACGCAAACCAATGAAGCCCGCCGCGGTTTGCTCGGGCAGGGAAGTATTCTCAGCGTGACCTCGGTTCCCACCCGGACCTCGCCGGTGATACGCGGCAAATGGGTCCTCGAGAATCTGATGGGCACGCCTCCGCCCGCGCCTCCACCCAACGTACCGCCGCTGAAGGACCAGGCACAGGGAGGCAAGATCCTCTCGGTCCGGCAATTATTGGAAGAGCATCGGAAGAATGCACCATGTTCCACGTGCCACGCGGTGATGGACCCGATCGGATTCGCCCTCGAAAGCTTCAACGCCGTGGGCGAATATCGGACGAAAGATGCATCCGGGCCGATCGACGCCTCCGGGCAACTGGCGGATGGGACCAAGATCGATGGCATCGCGGGACTACGGGAAGCCCTGTTGAAGCATCCGGAGTATTTCGTGGGGACCTTGACCGAGAAGATGCTCACCTACGCGCTGGGGCGTCCGCTGGAGTACCATGATATGCCGGTGGTGCGCGGGATCGTCCAGAGCGCGTCGCACAATGATTACCGGTTTTCGTCGCTGATCACCGGAATCGTCAAGAGCGAGCCTTTCGAGATGAAAAAGGCGCTGGAAGACGAGGATCCCAAGGTAACCACGGCATCCGTTCAACGGTCTGTAATAGAGGGTAAGTAAAAATGTTCATCTCGAAAAAGCATCTTCCGCGGCGGACGTTCTTGCGTGGGATGGGCGTGACTCTGGCGTTACCATTGCTCGACGCAATGCTCCCGGCGCAGACCCTGCTGAAGAAGACAGCGGCAGCCGGCACCCCCCGCATGGGATTCGTCTATGTTCCGCACGGCGCGATCATGGACCAGTGGACGCCGGCGGCCGATGGAACGAGCTTTGAGTTCTCGCGGATTCTGAAGCCGCTCGAACCATATCGGGACCGTCTCAACATCGTGAGCGGCCTGGGAAATCGCGCGGCCGACAGCACGGCGGTGCATTCGCTGAGCCCCACAACCTGGCTGAGCGGCGTCCGGCCGAAGCCGACGCAAGGTGTAGACGCGTACGCGGGCATCACGGCCGACCAGATTGCGGCGCAACACATCGGGCAGGACACGCCGCTGCCATCCATCGAGCTGGCAACTGAAGATCATTCAGCGCTGCTCGGCGCTTGCGATCGCGATTACGGTTGCATTTACATGAACACGCTGTCGTGGCGCACGCACACCACGCCGATGCCGATGGAAATCAATCCGCGCAAGGCCTTCGAGCGGATGTTCGGGCAGGGCGGCACGGCTGCGGAACGCGCGTTGCGGCAACAGCAAGATCGCAGTATTTTAGACGAGATCACGGCCGAAGCGGGCGCATTGAAGTTGAAGCTGGGCGCGCGCGATCAGGCCACCGTCAGCGATTATCTGGACAGCGTGCGCGAGATCGAGCGGCGCATTCAGCGCGCGAATTTCGATTCCAGTTCGTCGCTTGAGTTGCCGATCGAGCCGGTCGGCATTCCCTATAACTTCGAAGAGCACATCAACATCATGTACGACCTGCTCGTGCTGGCGTATCAGGCCAACATCACGCGCGTGTTTACCTACATGGTGGCGCGCGAGGAAAGCAACAAGACCTATCCGCAGGTGGGCGTGCACGACGGGCATCACGCCACGTCGCACCACCAGAACCTGCCGGAGAAAATCGAGAAACTGGTGAAGATCCAAAGTTATCACGCCACGCTGTTCGCGCGATTCCTTGGAAAGCTGAAGAGCACGCCCGACGGGGACGGCAATCTGCTGGATAATTCGGTCATCCTGTTCGGCAGCAATATGAGCAACAGCAACCTGCACAATCATTTTCCGCTGCCGAATCTGGTGGCGGGCGGCGCGTGCGGTAAGCTGCAGGGCGGCCGTCACCTGCGCTACGAAGATCACACGCCGATCGCGAATCTGCTGCTCACGCTGCTCGAAAAGGGCGGCATGCCAATGGAAAGCATCGGCGACAGCACCGGCGATCTCATCAACATTTAAGCTATGCGCGCTTGTATC
>DATHMO010000197.1:0-27686 GCA_035486995.1 Bryobacteraceae bacterium | reverse complement strand
CGAACCTAGGAAAACTCCGCTGGCCCGGCCCTTGCCCTTCCGAACCGCTTTAGGCGCACGCCAATCGACGCTCTTGACTTGATCAGCCAGCACAACGCTCGCGAGATTTCCCGCCAGCCTTACCTCAACCGAAATCAATTTCCTTATGAATATTTTCCTTCGTGATGCCTTTCAAGAGATCATCCAGTTTGTATTTCTTCTTGCGCACCGGCTCGATTACGATTCGGCCGGACTCCTCGCGGATGTCGACCTCCTCGTCGATTTCCATCTGCATCGCGTGCAGCACCGAATACTTGGCGGGAAACCGCCAATTCCCAGGCTCTGTAACCTCCCGCGCCTTCCATTTCGCCGTTACAAATGATATACATACTAGGCGGAGGTCTGGATGCGATACGTGTCTGTTGTCCAGGGTTTAGTGGGATGTTGGGCCCTGGCTGCTCCCCTTTTGTTCGCCGCCGAGGCGCCGCACGTATTCACGCCCGCTCAGAAGAGCTACTGGGCCTTCCAGCCGGTGAAAAAGTCCGTCCTTCCCGCCGTTAAGAACAAAGCCTGGGTGAAGACCCCTATCGACGCCTTTATCCTGGCCAAACTGGAAGAGAAAAACCTCCAGCCGAATCCCCGCGCCGATAAACTTGCGCTTTTGCGGCGCGTCACCATCGATATGACTGGTCTGCCTCCCACCCAGGAGGAGATCCAGGCGTTCCTCAGCGATAAGTCGCCCGAGGCTTGGGAAAAAGTGGTGGATCGGCTGCTGGCTTCGCCCGCTTACGGTGAACGCTGGGGCCGCCATTGGCTGGATGTCGCGCGCTATGCCGACAGCAATGGATTCAAAGCCGATGAAACGCGTCCCAATGTCTGGCGCTATCGCGATTACGTCATCAATGCGTTTAATCAGGACAAGCCGTACGATCGATTCGTGAAGGAACAGATCGCCGGCGACGAACTGTATCCCGGTAATCAAGAGGCCCTGGTGGCGATGGGCTTCAATCGGCACTGGATCGATGAGACGAATGCGCCCGATTTGCTCGAACGCCGCCATCAGACCTTAGATGACATGACCACGGTGACCGGCGTGGCTTTCCTGGGCATGACGTTCGGTTGCGCGCGCTGCCACGATCACAAGTTCGATCCGATTCTGACCAAGGATTATTACCGGCTGCAGGCGTTTTTCGCGAACACGGCGTTTGGCGACGGTCCGCTGCCCTTGTCTGATCCCGAAGCGAGGCGCAAGTACGACGAGCAATACGCGGCTTGGGATGCGAAGACCAAAGATATCCGCGACGAGATGGCCCAGATCATGGCGCCGGTCTTGGAAGATCGCAAGAAGCACTCGGCGACTGTGATGACGGATGAGGTGCAAGCCGTGATCGCGAAGCCCGCGGCTGAACGCACGCCGCTGGAGCAGCAGGTGTATCACATCGCGGAAACCCGGTTCGGCGGACTGGGCGATCCGGTGAGAGCGCTGAAGGGCGATCAGGCGAAGCGCTATGCGGAACTGAAGGCGCAACTGGCGTCGTTCGATTCGTTGAAGCCGCCGCCGCTGCCGGAAGGCCAGTTCATGACGGATTTGAACGCCACCGCGCCGCCCACCTATATATTGCACGGCGGAAGCCGGTTCGCTCTCGGCGATGAAGTGCAGCCCGGTTTCCTGTCGATTCTCGATCCGAACGATGCGAAGATCACGGCGCCTGATGGTCTAAAGTCGACGGGCCGCCGCAGTGCGTTGGCGGCATGGCTGACCGATCCTTCGAATCCGCTGCCGGCACGCGTGATGGTGAATCGCATCTGGCATTACAATTTTGGGCGCGGCATCGTGGCCACGCCGGGCGATTTGGGAAAGATGGGCGCGCGGCCCACGCATCCGGAGCTGTTGGATTATCTGGCGAGCTATTTCGTCGACAACGGCTGGAGCATCAAGAAGGTGCAGCGCCTGATCCTGCTATCGAATACGTATCAAGAGGCGTCGGATTATGACGCAAAGATCGCCGAAGCGGATCCGGATAATAAGCTGCTCTGGCACTACCCGCGTCATCGCATGGAGGCGGAAGCGGTGCGCGATTCGATGCTCGCGACGAGCGGTCTGCTCAATCCACAAATGGGCGGGCCGGGCGTGTTTCCACCGGTTCCTCCAGGGATGCTGAGTGAGCTTTCGGCGACCGCCGTAGCCGGTGGTTGGAGAACGGAGAAAGATCCGGCGCAGAGCAATCGGCGCAGCGTCTATATTTTTGTGCGGCGCAACATGCCGTATCCGTTGCTGCAGGAATTCGACACCGCGAATACCTTTGAGAGCTGCGATTACCGCAAGAATACGGTGACGGCGCCGCAGTCGCTCGATCTGTTGAATAACGAGCTGATTTTGGATTGGGCGCGATCGCTAGCCGGGCGCGTGTTTAATGATAGCGGCCTGGCACCCGCGGCGCAGGTGGATCGCGCGTATCGATTGACTTATGGACGCGGGGCGACGGCCGACGAACAGAAGATCGCGGAAGATTTTCTGGAGAAGCAGACGCCGATCATGGTTGCGCGCTTGGCGAGCAACGACGCCAAGCCGCCACTGCCAACGAATCTGCCGGCGGGAGTGGATGCGGCGCGCGCCGCGGCTTTCGTCGATCTGTGCCACATGCTGATGGATTCGAACGAATTCTTGTACATCAATTGACGAAGCCATGTTAGACAAACTCCAACATCATTGGAACGTTGCCAATCGCAGGCAATTCTTCACCCAGGCCGGCAGCGGTCTTGCGGCGATCGCGTTGGCGGCGATGCTCGATCAAGATGCGCATGCGGCCACAGCGATGGATCCACTGGCTCCGAAGAAGCCGCACATTCCGCCGCGCGCGAAGTCTGTCATCTGGTGTTTCATGGAAGGCGCGCCGAGCCACGTGGATCTTTTCGACCCCAAGCCCGCGCTGATGAAATATGCCGGGCAGCCGGTGCCGCCGTCGTATCATCCGGAAACGCTGCAGAGCGCTTTTGGGACCACGCATAACGGGCTCTTTCCGACGCGGCATACGTTCAAGCAATATGGCGAGAGCGGGCTTTGGGTGTCCGATTGGCTGCCCAATATCGCTGAGCACATGGACGACATCGCGGTGCTGCGTTCGTGCCAAGCCGACGGCGTCAATCACGTCGGCGCGGTGTGCCAGATGAACACGGGCGAGATTCTGGCGGGCCGTCCGTCGATGGGCGCATGGCTCACGTATGGCTTGGGCAGCGCGAATCAGAATCTGCCGACGTTCGTCGTGATGCAGGACGACAAAGAGATCCTGGGCGGCGTCCAGAATTATAGCTCGGGTTTTCTGCCCGCTACGTACCAGGGCACGCTGTTCCGCAAAGGCGATACGCCGATTTTGAATTTGAAGCCGCCGACGGGAATGACGGGCGCGCAGGAACGGAATAAGCTGGAATTTCTGCAGGCGATCAACGATCGGTTTGGCCGCGATAAACAAGATGACACCGAGCTCGATGCGCGCACGCGATCGTATGAGCTGGCGTATCGCATGCAGTCGGCCGCGCCGGAAGCGGTGGATTTGAGTTCGGAGTCGGAAGCGACGAAGAAGCTGTACGGGCTGGACGATCCGACGACGTCGGTGTATGGCACCAATCTTCTGCTCGCCCGTAGATTAGTCGAGCGCGGCGTTCGATTCGTGGAGTGCTACAGCGGTTCGGGCTCGCGTTGGGATGCGCACAGCAGTTTAGAAGCGAATCACACGGAGAATTGCAAATCGTCGGACAAGCCGGTGGCCGGATTGCTGGCCGATTTGAAAGCGCGCGGCATGTTGAAAGACACGCTGGTGGTGTGGGGCGGGGAATTCGGTCGCACGCCGTTCGTGCAAGGCAGTCCGAACGATGAGAAGGCGGGGCGCGATCACAATCCGTGGGGCTTCACGATCTGGATGGCAGGGGGCGGCGTGAAGGGCGGCCAGGCGATCGGGACCACCGATGAGATCGGGCTGCGGGCGCTTGAAGAACCGCATCACGTGCACGATATTCACGCGTCGATTCTGTATCTGCTCGGTCTCGACCACTTGCGCACCACGTTCATGCACAACGGCCGCGCCGAACGTCCCACGGGCACCGCGGGGAATTTGATTCCGAAACTGTGGGCGTGAGACTTTCGCTGGTTTTTCTGATAGCTGTGGGGCTCGGCGCCCAAGCCTTGCCCGATGCTCCGGGCAAAGAAACCTTCGTGATGGTGTGCAGCATGTGCCACTCCCCCAACGCGGTGATCGGCAAACAGGGCAGCAAACAGTGGTGGCAATCGAAGGTGACGGAGATGCTGCAGGAGTCAACCGACATCCCTGATTCCAATGTCGACACCATCGTCGCGTATCTCGCGAAGAATTTTCCGGTGGTCAAGATCAACGTGAATAAAGCGGCCGCGAAGGACATTGAGACGGGCCTGGAATTGACGGCCAAAGAATCGGAAGCGATCGTGCAATATCGCGAGGCCAAGGGCAATTTCAAAACGCTGGACGATTTGAAAAAGGTGCCGGGGCTGGATGCGGTGAAAATCGAGTCGAAGAAGGACCGGTTGGAATTTTGACGCCCCCCGAGTTAATCAGGATGGAGCGATTCACGGTACGGTCAAACGACGGTGTTGGGATCTCCGTTCAAAAGGCCGGGTCGGGGCCGGCGATGCTGCTGGTACATGGGTCGCTGCTCAACGGCACGCTCTCGTGGGGCGCTGTGATTCCCAAGCTTGCCGAGCGCTTCACGGTGTACACCATGGACCGGCGTGGACGCGCGCCGTCGGGCGATGCCAAGGAATATTCGATCGCGAACGAGGCTGATGATGTCGCGAGCGTGGTGAACGCGATTGGTAAGCAGGTTATCGTTCTGGCCCATTCCTACGGCGCGTTGGCTACGCTCGAGGCGGTGGATCGGCTGCAGCCGGTTTCGCGTGCGATTCTCTATGAGCCGCCCGTGATGATCGCGGCCCGGCCGGACTCGGATGCGATCCGTGTGAACCTGGAGCGCGCCCTGGAGGCGAACGATCGCGCGGGAATCGTCATCACCTTTTTGCGCGACCAGATTCGAGTACCTACGGAGCGCCTGGCGGCGATGCAGTCTTCGCCCATTTGGCCGGTCGTTCTGGAGATTGCTCCTACGTTGCCGCGCGAAGCTCGTTCGGTAAACGCGTATTGCGTGTCGGCGGAGCGCCTCGCGAATTGCAAGGTTCCAGTGACGATGGTGCTGGGAAGCAATACCGAGGGGCTGCTGCGCGACGCGGCCTATTTTGTGCGCGACGCGATTCCGGGTTGCGAGTTTGTGGTTCTCGAAGGACAAGGGCACGGCGCGATGTTGGACGCGCCCGAGTTTTTCGCGAACAAGATTCTAGAGATCGCGCAACGATCGGCCGGCGACTAATCCCAGGGACTCTTTGTGCCGTAGGGCAGGCTGGCGCCCATCGCTTCGATCTCGTGAATCTTGCCGCCGCGAATTTCGAAGATTTCGCCGGCTTGCAAGTTCGAGGTGCCGCCGTTCATGTGCCCGCATCGACTCCCGGCACGCCTTTGATCTTAATGTCGTGTACCGCACCGCGATGCTGGGACATGGGAAACGCGTAGACGAGTCCCTTTTCTTCAGTCCCGACGGATCGTGTTTGACCAGTGCGGCGATCATTCCAAGCTTGGCGAAAGTTCGCATATCGGGCATTGATTATATACTGAAGCGCTGGAGGGGATCGTCATGGGGAAATGGATACTGATTGTATTGGCGCTAGCGCCGGCGTACGCGCAAGAGAAGAAAGCCGCGAATTTGACGGCGATGGATTACATCGAGATTCAACAGTTGGTGTACAAGTATGGACAAGACATCGATACGTGCACCAACAACGGATACGATTACGCGGATTTGTATACGGCGGACGGCGTGTTCATCGACAAATATTCCGACGACGGATTCAGCAAGGGCGGCGTGCAGCGAGCGAAGGGGCGCGATGAACTGGCCGCGGCGTCGTGGGGCGGATCGAAGGGCTGCAAGGACATGCCGTGGAATGGTTGGACGCATCTGATGGGCGACGTGGTGATCACGCCGACGGCGGAGGGTGCGAAGGGCCGATGCTACCTTATCATGCTGGGCGAGAAGGGACCGGGCAGTGTGAATCGCGATGGCGGATACGAGGACATCTATGTGAAGACGCCGAAAGGCTGGCGGATCAAGTCGCGAACACACGTGCGGAGCAAGGAGTGGAGCAATCCGTTGCTGCAGAGCGCGGATCGGCAGTGAGATGAAGCGCAGCGCTTTCGGCGTTCTCATACTGGCAGGCTGGCTGACCGCGCAGCCGCCGGCCGAGCGGCCGTTCAAGATCACTAAGCTGGATCCGGCGCTTGACGAGATCATTTCGCCCGACGCCAAGCTTGAAACACTCGGGGATCATTTTGGTTTAACCGAAGGGCCGGTGTGGGTCGAGCGCGGCGGCGATGGGTTTCTATTGTTCAGCGACAATGCGGGCAACGAGATTTATAAATGGTCGTCCCACGCACCGCTTTCAGTCTTTCTGCAAAAGAGCGGATACACCGGGAACGATGCGACGAACGTGGGTGCGCAGACGGTGTCGGGCGGCGGGGTTGCGATCCTGCTGATCGGGTCCAATGGGCTGACACTCGATCCGCAAGGGCGGCTGATCATTACCGCGATGACGGATCGTGCGATCGTTCGGTTGGAGAAGGACGGCACGCGGACGGTGCTGGCGGATCGGTATCAGGGAAAGCGCTTCAACGGTCCGAACGATATCGTTGGCAAATCGGACGGCGCCATTTATTTCACCGATACGGTGTGGGGGATGCGCGGGGCGGAAAAGAGTCCCGATCGCGAATTGCCGTACAGCGGATTCTTCCTGATCAAGGACGGCAAGGTGACGCTGCTCGGCGCGGAGAAGGACAGCGAAACTCCGAACGGGATCGCGTTGTCGCCCGATGAAAAGCATCTTTACGTGACAGCGGGCTTGTCGAAGACGATGCGTTATGACGTGCTGCCCGACGATACAGTGGCAAATCCGGTGAAGTTCTTGGACGCCGGAATCGATGGGATCAAGGTGGATCAGAAGGGCAACGTGTATTCGACCGTGCGAGGGAATGAGATCTGGATCACGTCGCCCGAGGGCAAGCATCTGGGCACGCTGCAGATGCCGCAGATCGCGACAGAGCCGAGGCCGCGGATTGTCACGACGAATCTCGCGTTCGGCGACGCCGATGGAAAGACGCTCTACATCACCGCCTGCACACACTTGTTTCGGATTCGAATGAAAGCTACGGGAGTAGGCCCGGGTCTCCCACGCTTGGCGGGAGGGCGAACGCAATGATCCCGCTGCATATGACCTACTGATTAGCGCAACGGCTTCAACTCCGGCTCGACGCCCGGCGCCATCGGATACCCATCAACGTTCAGCATCATCGAAACGAACTGGTAGTAGCCCATCACGCCCAGCATGTCCACCACGCCGCGTTCGCCAAACTTGTCCTTAGCCGCTTTGAAAACGGCGTCGCTCGCGTGTTTTGTGGTGAGCACCTCGGTGCAGAAATTGTAGACGGCCTCTTCGTCGGGCTGCATCGGCGCGGGGCGTTTCCCGGCTGCGAGGGCATCGATGATGGCCGGGTTCAAGCCAGCGGTGAGCGCGTTCTTGTGATGCGCCTGCCATTCGAATTGGGCGGTCCAGAAACGCGCGGTAATCAGGATGACAAATTCGTTCAGCCGCGGCGGCAGTGAGGAATGGTAGCGCATCTGAGCGCCGAATTTCTGCGCCAGATCGCCCATCTCGGGGCTGCGCAGCAGCACGTTGAACGGACCATCCAGCGAGGTCCGCGGGCCCGCCAAAATATTTGTGACCAGCGTCTTCTGCTCGGGCGTCATTTGATCGTAGGTCAGCGGCTCAAAGCGGCCTCCGCGCAGGTGGAGGTCGCGAGTGGTGGGAGCTTGTGCATTCACAGTCCCCAGAATAACTCCAGTAACGATAACGAGAGCAACGGCGAAAGTGCGCATGTTGTTCCTTTCCTTGGGTGAGGGATTCTTTGCATCAAATTGCCAGTTTCGTGCGTCTCACTTCGTGATGAAGTATATCTCGCTGGCTCTCATTTTAGCGGCGGCCGCCTGGGCGCAGTCGGATCAATCCGCCCCTCCACCGAAACATGAGCGCGGCGCGGGCAAGGAAATTGGCAGCGGCGCGGGCGACATTGGGAAGGGCACGGCCAAAGGCGCGGGCAATCTCGCGAAGGGCACCGGCAAGGGCGCCGTGGACCTGGTGACGCTGCATCCCATCAATGCGGCCACATCGGTCGGCAAAGGCGCGGGCGAGGCCGGCAAGGATGTGACCGTCGGCACGGTCAAAGGCACAGGCAAGATCGGCAAAGGCATCGGCAAGGCTTTTAAGAAGCTGTTTTAGAATTCGATCGGAGAGAAATTGAAAGAAACCAACAATCAGCCATTCCTCACGGACGTTCAGGAGTTGCGCAAACGCGCGCGCACCAGCATCGGCAAGGGCGCGATCACGCCTGCCTATCAAGGGAACGTGAAACAGACCATCGATATCCTGCAGTCGGTGTTGGCCACCGAAATTGTATGCGTGCTGCGCTACACGATGAACGCGATCGCGGCCACGGGCATATCGAGCGAAAGCGTAAAGGCTGAATTCGAACAGCACGCCAAGGAAGAACAAGGCCACATGCGCGAGGTTGCGGAACGGATCAATCAATTGGGAGGATCGCCGAACTTTAATCCCGAGGGTCTGGCCTCACGGTCGGCCTCTCAGTATGTCGAAGGCTCGAATCTGGTCGAGATGATTAAGGAAAACCTGGTGGCCGAGCGTATCGCGTGCGAGCACTATCGCGAGCTGATTCGATATTTCGCCGATAAAGACCCCACCACGCGCGTAATGATGGAAGGCATTCTCACCAACGAGGAAGAGCATGCCAACGACATGCACGATCTGCTGGTGTCGCACGAAGGCAAGCCGATGCTCAAGGGCGACGGCGCCTGAAGGTAAAATGGCGGTGAATGCGTGTCGCTTTAGTTTGCGGGCTGGCCGCGCTGGCAGTGAGCGCGGTGCTTCTGGCCGAACGGTTGGAAGATACTTTCTACGTTCCCCTCGATGATCCGGCCATTCAATACGCTGGCCCGGCTTCGGACTCGATCGCGAAGTTAGAAACGCAACTCGAGAGCGGCAAAGCCAAGCTCGACTACGCGCCCAACGGTTGGGGCTACCTTCCCGCCGTTCTGAAGAAGCTCGACATCAATATCGATTCGCAGGTACTGGTGTTTTCGCGCACCAGCATCCAGACCCAGCGAATCTCGCCGCGCACGCCGCGCGCGATTTACTTCAACGACGATACGGCAGTGGGCTTCGTGCAGAACGGCGAGGTGCTGGAGCTGTCCGCGATCGATCCCAAGCTGGGCGCTGTGCTGTACACCCTGGATACCGAGAAGAGCGATCGTCCCGAGTTTGCGCGCCGCGACGATTGCCTGCGATGCCACCAAGGTGCGCCCACCATGGGCATTCCAGGAATTCTCGTAAGCTCGGTGCATCCGGTGACGGACGCCGAAGCTCGCGAGTCGCACGGCAGCGCCTTCATCACTGACGACCGCACGAGTTTCGCCGAGCGTTGGGGCGGGTGGTACGTCACCGGAACGCACGGTTCGCAGGTGCATCTGGGCAACAATCCGCAATTGACCGATCCGCTGAATCCCGGCCGGGCTGTGAAGGAAGGCACGCAGAACGTGACCAGCCTGGAGGGCTTCTTCGATACCTCGCGATATCTGGCGCCCACCAGCGACATTGTCGCGCTGCTGACGCTGGAGCATCAGACGCGCATGACTAATTTAATGACGCGCATCGGCTGGGACGCGCGAATCGCCTTGCGGGAAGGCAAGGGCACCATGGATGCGGCCGCTCGCGATCGCGTCAACACTGAGATCGAAGAGATGGTCGGCTACATGCTTTTTGTGGATGAGGAGCCGCTCAAGGATCCGGTTGCCGGTGTTTCGACATTCACCAAGACGTTCGCCGCGCGGGGGCCCCGGGACGCGAAGGGCCGATCGCTGCGCGATTTTGACCTGCAAAAGCGCCTCTTCCGCTATCCGCTGTCGTATATGATCTACAGCGCGGCGTTCGATGGGATGCCCGATGTGGTCCGCGAACGTGTCTACCAGCGGCTGTACGACGTGCTCTCGGGCAAGGACAAAAGCCAGACCTTCGCAGGAATCACGACCGCCGACCGCGAGGCGGTACTGGAAATCGTCCGAGCGACCAAGCCGAAGCTGCCGAACTACTGGATAGTTGCCCAATAAAATCCGGGAGTAACAATGGAATGAGTGAGTTCGTCACTCTATGAGGGCAGGCTGGTAGCGAATCCTGCCAGACGTCCGAATCTATTGAAATATCAGTAGTTTGGGCGGTATGCTGTGTAGCGGCCGAAAATCCATGACGATACGACAAGCTGCCGGTTGCCTGGCGGCCATGACCTGGGTCCTGGCGGCTCAGACGCCGAATCCACCATCGCAAGTGACGGACGCGGCGGCGGAACGAGCGCTGCTCGATCAATACTGCGTTACCTGTCATAACCAAAAGCTGAAGACCGGCGGGCTGGAGCTCGATAAACTCGACACCGCGCATGTCGCCGCGCACCCGGAGAAGTGGGAGCTGGTGGTGCGCAAGCTGCGGTCCGGCATGATGCCGCCGTCGGGGATGCCGCGGCCCGCTTGGGCGACCTACGAATCGATGGTCACGTGGCTCGAGAATGAGCTCGACCATAACACGTCCGCGCATTTCCCGCCGCCCGGGCTGCATCGGCTGAATCGGACTGAATACGCGAACGTGATCCACGACATGCTGGCGCTGGACATCGATCCGGCGAAGTACTTGCCGTCCGACGATTCCACGCGCGGGTTCGACAACATTGCCGGCGCGCTGTCGCTGTCGCCCGCCTTACTTGAAGGCTACACCACGGCCGCCGCCAAGATCAGCAGGATCGCTATGGGCGACGTGAGTGAGCCGGCGCTGGCCACCTATCGCGTGGCGTCCGACACATCGCAGGATTATCACATTGAGGGGCTGCCGTTCGGCACGCGTGGCGGACTGGTTTTGCAGCACGAGTTCCCGGCCGATGGCGACTACGTTTTCAAGGTGTTCCCCATCAATAAAGGACTGATGGACGGTAACCGGGCCTTTGGCGAGATCACCGGTGAGAAGATGGAACTGCTCATCGATGGCCAACGGATTCATCTGTACGATTGGGACAAAGACGTCGCCTCCGGAAAGCCGGTACACGGCGGCACCGCGGACATTCATTTCCAGGTGAAAGCCGGACTTCATACGGTGGGCGTGACATTCCTCGCTACGCAACTGGCGCCCAGCCAGGATTTGGACGAGCATTTCTTGCGCAGCACCATCGAGACCGGCGGGCTGCCGGGATTCAAGTTTTATCCGCACGTTGGCAAGATGGAGATTCTTGGGCCATTCAAGCCCGCGGGCGCGAATGAATCGTCCAGCCATCAGAAGATTTTCGTGTGCCATCCCGCGGATGCTTCGCAAGAGGCGGCGTGCGCCAAGCAGATTGTCGACTCGCTGGCGCGGCACGCGTTCCGGCGTCCAGTGACGCCGCAGGACACTGAGACGCTGATGAGCTTTTATCAGCAGGGCCGCAATCAGGGGAATTTCGATACGGGCATCGAGCGCGCGCTGCAACGCGTCCTGGCCGATCCGGAGTTTGTATTTCGCAAGGAAGCCGAGCCGGAGAACATCGCCGCGAGCCAAAGCTATCACATTAGCGATTTGGAACTGGCGTCGCGGCTGTCGTTCTTTTTGTGGAGTAGCATCCCCGATGACCAGTTGATTGACGTCGCCGCCAAGAACAAGCTGCACGAGCCGGCCATGCTGGAGCAGCAAGTGCGGCGCATGCTGGCCGACGCCCGGGCCGACCGGTTGGTGATCAATTTCACCGGGCAGTGGCTGAACCTGCGAGCGTTGGGCACCTGGGCGCCGACGGTGTCGATATTTCCCGATTTCGACGACAATTTGCGCCTCGCCATGCGCAAGGAAACCGAGCTGTTTGTGGGGAGCGTGGTGCATGAAGATCGGAGCCTGATCGATCTTCTGAATGGCAACTACACCTACTTGAACGAGCGGCTGGCCAAGCACTACGGCATTTCTGGCGTTTACGGCAGCGATTTTCGCCGCGTGGAATTTACTCCGGAGTTCGATGTGCGCCGCGGGTTGCTCGGCAAGGCGGCCATCGAGACTATTTCTTCTTATCCACAGCGCACCACCCCCACGGTCCGCGGCAAGGACATGATGAAGATTTTCCTGGGCGTGAGCCCGCCTGATCCGCCGCCTAACATTCCGACGCTGAAGGATCAGAGCGCGGCGGTCCACGGCGGCTCCAAGCCCACCGCGAGGCAGCAGTTGGAGATCCATCGCAAGAATGCGCCATGTTCCACGTGCCACAAGATTATGGATCCGATCGGACTGTCGCTCGAAAACTTCGATGCCGTAGGAGCCTGGCGGACGTCGGAAAACGGCACGCCGATCGATGCCTCCGGGATGCTGGTGGACGGATCGAAACTGGATGGCGTGAAAGGCATGCGCGAGGCGCTGCTCAAATATTCGCCGCAGTTTGTTCGCGTGGTAACCGAAAATCTGTTCATTTATGCCCTGGGGCGCGGGACCGAATACTATGACATGCCGCTGATCCGGTCCATCGTGCGTGATTCTGAGTCGAAGAACTACCGGTTTTCATCGCTAATATTAGGCATCGTGAAAAGCGAGCCGTTCCAGATGAATCAGAAGGTGGAGATCACGTCGAACGCAAGTGGGCTCCAAGCGGCCGTTAGCAAATAATACGAGGGGACGCAATTCATGTTTATTACTAAGAAGCACATGTCCCGGCGCACGATCCTTCGCGGAGCCGGTGTTGCGCTTGCATTGCCGCTGCTGGATTCTATGATCCCGGCGCAGACGCTACTCAGCAAGACGGCGGCGACTCCCAAGACTCGTTTTACCGGCATTTTTGTGCCACACGGCGCGGCGCCTGGATGGTGGGTGCCCGAGGCGGGCGGCCCAGGCGAACCGAAGCGGGAGCAGGGCGCGAAAGATTTCAAATACCCGATGATCTTCGAGCCGTTGGAACCCTTTCGCGAACACACGGTGATCACGAGCGGGCTGTGGTCGAAATCGGCCGAGCCGCCTCCCGGACAAACCGGCGCCGATCACTGGGTGGCTGCGGCGTTCCTGTGCGCGGACAAGCCGAAGAAGACCACCGGCGCGGATATTTACGACGGCACCACCATCGATCAGATCATCGCGCAACACGTGGGCCAGGGCTCGCTGCTGCCGTCGCTGCAATTGGCCCTCGAAGATCCGGGCGCGAATTCGAGCAACTGCGGCGAAGGCTATAGCTGCACGTATTCAAATACGATTTCGTGGTCCACGCCGACGCAGCCATTGCCGATGGAGTTGGATCCACAAGTGGCTTTCGAGCGTTTGTTCGGCGCCGGTGGCAACGCGGCGGATCGTGCGGCGCGGCGGGAACAAGATCGCAGCGTTCTGGATTCGGTGACCGCCAAACTCGCGAGCTTCAAGCGCGATCTGGGCCCGAGCGACCGGTCGAAACTCGATGAATATGAGACCGATATTCGCGAGTTGGAACGCCGGCTGGCGCTTGCGAAAAGAGCCGGAGGGACGATATCGACGGATGGCGTCGTGATTCCGGCGGGCGTTCCCGAATCATTCGACGAGCACGTAAAGCTGCATTTCGATCTGCAACGGCTGGCGTTTCAGGCCGATATCACGCGGGTTTCGACAGTTCTGTACGCACGCGATCTGACGTCGCGATCGTATCCGGAAAGCGGCGTCCACGACGGTTTTCATGGGATTTCGCATCATGCCGAGAATCCCGAGACCATCGCGCGCTACGCCAAGCTGAATCAGTATCACATCAAGTGCCTGGCTTATTTTGTAGACAAGCTGAAGAGCACGCCCGATGGCGACGGCACGCTGCTGGATCATTCGCTGATCCTATACGGCAGCAACATGGGCGATTCGAATCAGCACTTGCATTACGATGTGCCGCACTTGTTGATCGGCGGCGCGTCGGGACAACTCAAGGGCAATCGTCATTTGGCGTATCCATCCAAGACCGTTCCCACCGGCAACTTGCTGGCGAGTGTTCTCGACATGTACGGCGTTCACGAGGACCAGATCGGCGACAGCACGGGCCGCCTGCCGGGCTTGGTCTAAAACTTATGCTCGCAGCGCGCATCGCATCCATTTGTGCAGGCACGCTGGTGTTTGCTTTCCTGGCGCTCGGCGCGAGCATGAGCCCAGTTGCCGACGCTGCGATGAATGGCGATGCGACAGCCGTTCGCGCGTTGATCCAGCGAAAAGCCGACGTGAATGCGGCGCAGGCCGATGGTGCGACAGCGATCCAATGGGCGGCGTATCGCGACGATCTGGAGATGGCGGATGCGCTAATCGCGGCAGGAGCGAATATCAACCTGGCGAATCGCGAGGGTGCTACTCCGATGTATCTGGCCTCGCAGCACGGAAGCGCGCCGATGATCGAGAAGTTGTTGCAAGCTGGCGCCGATGCCAACGCGTTGGGCCCAGGGGGCGAGACGCCACTGATGCTGGCGGCGAGAACCGGCAGTCTGGATGCGATTCGATTGCTGCTGGATCATCACGCCGACGTGAACGCCAAGGACAAACGGCGCGGAACTACGGCCCTGATGTGGGCCATTGAGCAATCGCATCCCGAGGCGGTGAAGCTGCTCGTCGAACATGGCGCGGCCGTCAGCGCGGCCACCGATGTCGACACACGGAACGCGCGTAACAATCTGGCGAATACCGTAACGCAGCGTTTGCATTCCAGCTTCGGCGTTTTGGGTCAGAAAGGTACGCCGCCCGCGCCGGCCGTTGCGTCCAAAACGGGTCCTGCCACGCAGCCAAATGGCGAAGATGAAGTGCTGGCCTTCTTCCGCCGTCCGGCGAAGAAAGACGGAGGCGGGCTGACGCCGCTAACCTACGCGGCGCGTGAAGACTGCCTGGAGTGCGCGAAGATTTTGCTGGACGCGGGCGCGGACGTCAATCAGCAAACTTTCTACGGCTGGACGCCGTTGCTGGTCGCGACGCAGAATCGCCATTACAAACTGGCCGAGTATTTCCTGGAACACGGCGCGAATCCGAACACGCCGAACAATGGCGGCTGGACCCCGCTGTATCTAGCTACCGACAATCGCAATATCGAAGGCGGCGATTATCCGGTGCGCGCGCCGGACATGGATCACCTGGATTTCATCAAGCTGCTGATCGCCAAAGGCGCGAACGTGAACGCGCGCGTCTGCGGCGTGGAATCGAAGCCCGACCAATGCGCGGGCGACAGCACCGAAACTCGCACCAACTTCACCATGCAGTGGCTATTCGAGGACGGGGCAACGCCATTCCTGCGCGCGGCGCAATCGGGTGACGTCGAGCTGATGAAGTTGCTGCTCGCGCACGGCGCCGATCCGAAGATATACACCGCGCATAACGTGACGCCATTGGCGGTTGCGGCTGGCATTGGCTGGGTGGAAGGCGTGACGTTCGAATGGTCGCCCGAAGAGAACATCGAAGCGGTGAAGATGTGCCTGGATCTCGGCCTCGACCCGAACGTCGCCGACGACGAAGGGCGGACGGCGCTGCACGGCGCGGCGCACAAAGGCCGGTTGGAAGTGATCCAGATGCTGGTGGATCGTGGCGCCGATCTCGACGCGCATGATGGCGGAAGCCGCGATAGCGTGAATGGCGCGCTACTCGGAAAAACCTGGATTCCTCTCGATTGGGCACGCGGCTTGGTGCGTGTCGGCGTGCAGTCGGCGATTGCGCATCCCGATGCCGCGGCGTTGCTAACCAAGTTAATGACCGCGCGAAATATTCCGATTCCGCCGCCACCCTCGTCGTCCATTTGTTTGACGAAGGGACTGAATGGCTGCGAGTAGCGCGCTTATCAGAGATTTAGCCGGTTGTCGGAAACAAACGCCGGGTTCCAAGTCACTTTCTTAGCGGGCTCTCGAAACGCCGGATCCTCTTCCTTCAACAGTGCAACCGTCGCTTCCACGGCGGCGTCCTTGGCTTCCTCCTCGCCAACGGCCGTGATTTCGGCCTCATGATGCGAATCGCCTAACAGTTGCAAGCGCCAGGTAGAATCGCCCGAAGCTTCCAGCAGAAGCCAGTAGTTCCCTAAGCGAGTTGTGAGTTTGCGTGCCAAGATTTTCGATGCCAGCAGAGATAAGGATGCAGAAACGGCGTGAATAGTTACCAGCGCGGGCCTTTACTGCGTCCGCCACCGCCACCACTCTTGAATCCGCCACGCCCGCCGCCGCCACCGGGCCGTCCGCCACCGCCGCCGGAACGTTCCTCACGCGGGCGAGCTTCGTTAACGCTGAGGTCACGGCCATGTAAATTGCGGCCGTTCAGCGCGGCAATGGCGCTGGATGCTTCGTTGCGGTTGGTCATCTCGACGAATGCGAAGCCACGGGGCTGTCCGGTGTCACGATCTTTCACAATGTTCACTTTTTCCACGGCTCCGAATTCATTGAATGCAGCCTCAAGGTCTTCCTGGGACGTTTCATAAGAAAGATTTCCAACATAGATATTGGTCATTTGGACACTCCTTGCTGCAAGGTAGCCGGGCAGCGGGATTGACGATTCAGGCGAGCTGGCGTACGCCGTGAACGCGAGGCGAAGTCGCGCGCAAAATTGAACTGGTTTTTATCGTAGCACGAGCGCAACGACTAGTCTGTCACGCGAACAAGCACCTTGCCCATCGGCCCTTCAGCTAGGCGCGCGAAAGCGGACTTCACATCTTCGAACGGAAAAACTTTGTCGATGACCGGCTTCTGTCCGGCTGCATTCAGCCGCTCGATAATGTGCGCCCAAGCTGCATGCGCCTGCTCGGCCGTATAGTCGGACACCGCCACACCACCAATCCGATTTCGCTTGAAGAACAGCATGCCAGTGTTGAATTCGGGCACCGCGCCGCCGCTTCTGCCGACCACGCTCACCCGTCCGCCGTAACCGAGCAGGCCGATCACCTGGTTGAACAAAGCCGCGCCGACGTTGTCGACGGCGATGTCCACCTTCCGTGGGGCGATCGCGGCTGTTACCACTTTGCGCAGGTTGGGGTCCGCCGGGTCGAACACAAAATCCGCGCCCAGTTCCTTCAATCGCGCGCCCTTTGCCGCGCTGCGCGAGAGCGCCACCACGGTCAAGCCCATCGATTTTCCGAGTTGAACAGAAGCCGTGCCCACGCCGCCCGATGCGCCGGTCACCAGCAGCACGGATCCCGAGGGAGGTGGCGCCGGAGGGTCGCTCCATTGCGTGAGAGCTTGCCAGGCCGTCAGGTAGACCAGCGGAGCGGCGGCCATTTGTTCCAGGGACCAGCCTTGCGGCGGCCGAGCGATGGACGCGGCCGAGACTATGACTTTCTCCGCGAGCGTTCCCCAGATGTCCACGCCGCAGTCGCAACGAAGGATGCCGACCGTTTCGCCGGGGCGTACGTCGTTCACGCCTGCGCCGATCGCGACTACTTCACCCACGCCGTCGCGTCCCAGAATGTGAGGCAGCGCGGGTTTGGCCGGATACATCGCTTGCGCCAGGAAAGCATCGGCGGGATTGAGCGCCGCGAACTGCACTCGAAGCAGCACCTGACTGGGCCCAGGCGAGGGGTCTTGTGTTTCGCCCAACCGAAGGTGATCCACGCCGTCGTAGGCGTCCATGAACCATGCGCGCATTTTCGTATTGTCGCGCAGACTCTGCGCCAGTCCACTAGAGAATCTTCTGGTAAAATGACGCCATGGCCCGAAGTAAAGACAAAGATGACCGGGGAGACATGCTGCAAGGCACTCTGGCTATGCTGATTTTGCGCACCCTGCTGCTGGCTCCAGCCCACGGCCATACCATCGCCTACGCCATCGAGCGCACTTCGGAAGACGTTCTACAGGTAGAGCATGGCTCGCTGTATCCGGCCCTGCACCGGCTGGAGGAGCGCGGCCTGATCGCATCCTTTTGGGGGACATCGGAGAACAATCGCAAGGCCAAGTATTACCGCATCACGCCCGCTGGCCGAAAGCACTTGGCGAGCGAGCGCAACCGCTGGGACCAGATCGTGAACGCCATCGCCCGCGTGCTGGGCCCGGTGACGGACTGAGTAGCGCTGGCCGTTCTATAGTTAAATCGTGGCTCGGCCTCGTTACGGGACGCTGATCGTCCTCATCGGCTTCTGCCTCGCGCTGGCCGCGGCGCTCTACTTCGGCTCGCGGGCGGGAAGAACCGCGCGGCGCATGCATTGGCGAAACGAGCAGATCCAGCCCTGGATGAGCGTGCCCTTCGTCGCTCACCTGCATCACACGCATGCGGATCTGCTGTTCCGGGCCATCCACGTGGAACCGAATCCGCGCGATCGCAGGCCGATTCGCGACATCGCTCGAGCAG
Source organism: Bryobacteraceae bacterium (assembly GCA_035486995.1). GTDB lineage: Bacteria > Acidobacteriota > Terriglobia > Bryobacterales > Bryobacteraceae > Palsa-89. The sequence continues at coordinate 9,226 of DATHMO010000197.1, read as the reverse complement.
AAAAAGTCCCAGTTTCCGAGTTGCTTCGCGATATCGAGAAGGCGATCCAGGATGCGAACCACACGGGTCCCGAAGGAGTTCCGCCGCCGGGCAAGGCGCCCTGATGCTCAACCAGCTTCTCGCCTTTCTGACGCTCTATGGTTCTCCCGCTCTCTTCGTCGTAGTTGCTGTCGCGGCCGTCGGCGTGCCATTGCCCGTAACGCTGCTTCTCATCATCACCGGGTCGATGGTGGCGCAGGAGGCGATGAACGTTTGGGCGGCAATCGCCATCGCGACGGTGGGTTCCGTAGCGGGCGACCAACTCGGGTTTGCCATTGGCCGCTGGGGCGGTAAAGCACTGGTCGCAAGATTCAGCGGCATGCTGGGCAGCGCCGAGCGCATCAAGAAACTCGAGGCGCGAGCGAATCGTTGGGGCGGCGCCGGAGTTTTCTTCAGCCGTTGGCTGGTCACTCCTTTGGGCCCGTGGATCAATCTGGCTAGCGGAGCCGCCGAATATTCCTGGCTTCAATTCACGCTGTGGGATTTTCTCGGCGAAGCGCTAGGAGCCGCGCTCTACATCTGGCTCGGCCTGGTCTTCAGCGATCGCGTTCAACAGGTGAGCGCGATTCTCGGCGATTCAGGGTGGGCCATCATCGGCATTCTGGCTGCCGTGTTCTTCGGTTGGAAGCTGTTTGTCCGGCGAGCGCCAACTAGCGGCTGAACCTATTTGCGGTCCCAGAAAATGGAACAATCTTCCATGTCCACGTGCTTCTTATATAGATTCGCGAGACCATAGTCGCGGATCTCGTCCGAATCACAGCTATAAGCGGTGGCAAACATTCCCGACTGTACTTGTTGCTTGAGCTCGGCCTCGGGGATGATATGGAGCAGCGCGTTTTCTTGCGGTCCCAAGTCGATTTTGTGCGTGTACGCTAGCTCGAGCCCGGGCGGCGGCGTGCGATGCGTCAGGAAGTAAATTGGCTCGTCGGCAAACAATGTGGCGCTGCGCGGCGTCACTTCGTCCACTTTTTTCGCCAGCCGTTCGTACGAGCTCCAATCGCCGACATCCAGCCGGTCGTAGAGCGATCGGCCCAATCCGACGAGCAGAATCGCAACCACTAGCAGCACCGCCCAGTGCGGCTTGTCCGGTTCCAGCACTCGCGACGCGATCGCGTATAGCCCAACAGCGGCCAGGATGGCGAGGAATGGAACGGCCAACAGAAAATATCGTTCGAAGGTCGGATGCGCGATGCTTACTTCGAGCGAGAGCGCGGCAGCCAGCCAGGCGCATAGATAGAACTCGGATTTCATCGCGGCAGGCCAGTTGCTCCTGCGCGCGATATAGACTAACCCGGCCACAGCCAGCAGACCGATCAACAGCGCTTGTCCCGATTCGATCCACGACGTCAGGACCTCAAAATCATGGCTCGTGGTTTCGGGCCAATACAGTTTGCGAAAGAACGCATGATATTGGATGACATTGAAAACGGTCTGGCGCGGCCCTTCGGAGAATAGCCGGATCACTGGCGCGAATGGGGTGGCTGCTGCCAGGCAATAGGCAATCAGCTTCATCCAGCGGTTGCCCGCGCGATTGTAGAATACGATCCATGCGATCAGCACCGGGGCTGCGGCGGCCGAAAGTAACGAAGACGCGGCCGCGATTCCAGCGCAAAAGCCCACTGAAGCGGACCATCCCAATCCCACGCGATCCACTGCGCGAAGCGCCAGCAGAAATGCACTCAACAACGCGAACAGACAGATGCCGTACGGCTGCGCGACCGGTCCATAGATGAAAACCATCGCGTTCAATCCGGTGAGAAGCGCGGCGATTAATGTGGCGGCGGTGCGCCAACTTGGGTCCGGGAAGCGAACGAATACGAACCTCGCCGTCAGCAGCACCGCGCCGATGGTGAACAGCGCCGCCAATGCGTGCGGCACTCGCCAATTTTCGCCCAGCAGCCGCATCCAAGCCGCGTTCCAATAGGCGTTCACAGGCGTCTGCGGAAAACAGAAATCGATGTACGGCCGTTTGCCGGCAGCGATTAATTGCGCCGCCACCAGATGATAGCTTTCATCCCAAGTGAAAGCCCACTTCACGGCGTAGAGCAGGAACGCGGCGGCATAAAGCGCCAGCGCGCCGAGCACCTTGGTCTCGCGCGACATCATCTTACTATCGAACAGGCCCGCCCATTTGCGCCAGTAGCGATTCCACTTCGGCCCTGGCAGGAGCTGAGGTTTGAGCACCCGCGCGAGTGACCGAAATCGCCGCCGCCGCGTTCGCGAATCGCAGTGCGTGTTCTAATTCCGCGCCTTCGGCGAGCGATACAGCCAGGGCCGCGTTGAACGTGTCGCCTGCGGCGGTGGAATCCACGGCCCGCACTGGAAACGGCGGCGTCGCGAATGTGCGACCGGGTCCGCAGTATACCGAGCCTTGGTCGCCCAGCTTCACGACGACCGCGCGCGCGCCGAGTTCCCTGATCCGATTTCCTAACGCGACTGCATCGGCTGCATTCACCCGGCCGAGCGGAACACCGGCCCCGCTCGTCGGAACCCCAGCAAGGACGCATGCCTCATTCTCGTTGGGCGTCGCGATGTCGACAAGCTCTAGGATCTCGGCGGGCAGAGCTCGCGCGGGCGCGGGGTCTAAGATGCAAGTGGCGCCCACCCGGCGCGCTTCGCGCAAACCCTTCGCCACCGTTTCGATCGGGACTTCGAGTTGCAACAACACACAGCGCGCGCCGGCCAGTGCCCAGTTCGCGGAATCGATGTCCGCGGGCGACAGAACGCCATTGGCACCGGGCGCCACCGTGATCGAGTTCTGCCCCGCATCATCCACGTGAATGCAGGCCACGCCGGTGGCTTCGGAATCCGTCTCCAACACTGCGCGGATATCGACGCCAGCGCGCTCTAGATTAGCCTTCAACGCACTGCCGAACGAATCGGTTCCCACGCGTCCGAGCATCCGCACCGCGGTCCCGTTCAGCGCGAGTTTCGCTGCCGCGAATGCCTGGTTAGCGCCCTTTCCTCCAGGAATCGTGCGAAAATTGCGGCCGAGAATCGTTTCTCCCGGAAGTGGAAGACGATCGACCGCGATGACGAAATCCATGTTCAAACTGCCGATCACGACGATGGCCGGCGTAATAGATGACGTCATCAGAGACTCGCGGCTCCGATCAACACCAGGCCGATCACGTATCCGGCGAACATCAGCGCGATCAGGATTGAAGTACTCTTGGGCGCATGCGCGAATTCGCGCCAGATAAAAACGCCCCAGATTGCGGCTACCAGCGTGGCGCCTTGGCCGAGCGCGTAGGAAATCGCCGGTCCAGCCACGCCCGATGCGATCACGTTCAGACACAGCGCGAGCATCCAGATGCATCCGCCCAGGAATCCGAGTGAGTGCAGCCGGGCACGTCCGTGGAAATAATCAGCGTAGGTCACCTTGCCCGCGCGCATGAAGATTGTGTTCACTACTATGTTGCTCGCAAGCAAACCGACCGCGAACAAGACCAGAGCGACGTATGGCGTCAGCAATCCCGGCTGAATCGCGCGCGTGGTGAAATCCGGGGACACGGCGGCGAGCAGCTGCGGGTAGAAAAATCCCATGAGACAACCAGCGATCGCCGAGAACACCAAGCCTCGGAGTGGTTTGGCGTTGGCCGCCGGCGGCAGACGACGATGCGCGAGAGCGGACATGATCATCGCAAAGACAATCAACGCCACGCCGGCCATCAGAAGCACGGCATTGCCCTTGGGCGCGAGCACGTAGCTGCGCACCGTTCCGATCACCAACGCAAGGCCGACGCCCACCGGAAATGCGACGGCCATGCCCGCCGCGTCGATGCCCACAACGAGCAGAATATTCGAAATGTTGAAGAGCACGCCGCTCGATATCGCCGTCCAGACCGGGCCCTGCGGTGCGCTCTGTAGATTATCGAGGAACGGCGTTCCGGCCGCGCCGGCGCTGCCTAGCGTGAACGCGAACAGCAGAGAGAATGCGAACACGCCGATCGCATAGTCCCAATAGAAAAGTTCAAACGGCCAGCGATCTTTACCCGCCAGCTTCTGCGTGTTGGCCCACGAGCCCCAACCGAGCATCGTGACAATGCAAAATAGAACCGCGGCGCCGAGATCATGAACGATAAACACTGTGAGTCATCGTATCGTAATGCACGAACTGCGCGCGGATCTTTATCGCGCCGTTGCACCACCGCTCAGGTCCGCCTTCGAGGCAGCTTCATCCTTGAGTGGCGTTACTTTGTCCGGATCTACGCGCACCATCAAATATGCGATGTGATCGTCGATCTTCGTGAACCAATGCCCGACGCCCGCCGGTATGATCACGACATCGCCGGGCTTCAGCTCGTACGTTGCGCCGTTGCGAATCGACACGCCGTTTCCGCCCGGACCATTCAGCAGCCGCACCGCCCGATCGTCCGCTGGCCGCTTCTTCAAATCCGTGATGTCGGAGCCCAACACCAGGGTCGCCGAGCCGTCGATGACGTGATAAACCTCGCTTACCAAATCATGCTCCGCGACCGCGCCGCCGGCGGTTTGCTTACCTCGATAGACCACGCCGATGTCGACATTGCTCTTGCCAACATCCACTGCGCGAACCTGCTGATCGCTGACTGCATCGGCCGGCGCGCGTTTAAGATAGGCCTGAATCTCGCCGCTCGTAATGTAAGTGCCGGAGCATTTGTTGCAGCTGGGGCGCGTGTCCTGCGCGAGGAGTACGCAGACGCTCGCGGCCACACATAGGATCGTCAAATCGATTCGCATGCTCGTTCTCTCCTGTTAATGCTTCGGCCACAACACGCGCTGGTCTTTGCTCGTAACCGGCGCCATGCCCTTGTACACGAATCTCTGCACGCGCTGCCCGCGATACGTTTCCGTCGTATAGATGTTGCCTTTGGAATCGGTAGCGATGCTATGCACGCCGTAGAATTCGCCGGGTTGCCGGCCGCCTTCGCCAAACGTCGTCAGAACCTCGAGTGAATCGCGATCCACAATGTGCACCCGGTCGTTCTCGCCATCGGCCACATACAAAAACTTCTGCCCCGGATCGCGCGAGAACGCAATATCCCAAACCGATCCGGAACCAAGCGTCTGCTTCTCGATGAACGCCTCTTTGACGAACGTGCCGTCCGGATGAAAAACTTGGATGCGGTCATTCACGCGATCGCAAACATACAGCAGATTGTCGTTCGAAAGCATGGCGCAGTGCACCGGATTGCGAAACTGCTGCGCAGGCGGGGCATTCGGATTGTATGGGCCGGGGTCGGCATCGTCCGGCTTGTGGCCATACGCGCCCCAATGGCGCTTGTACTTGCCCGTGTCCGCGTCGAACACGATCACTCGATGATTGCCGTAGCCATCGGCGACGTACAGCTCGTTCGTCTTGGGATCGACGAACGTCTTCGCCGCCAGCCGCACATTGTCCACATCGTTGCTGCCTTTGCTGTGCGCGGGCTTACCGATCTGCATCAGAAATTTGCCGTCCGGCGTGAACTTGAGGATCGAATTGTCGTGAAAGGTGTCCACGCGATCGCCGGCTTTCGACTCCTCGTCTTGACCATTAATGGCACCGCGCGCGCTCTGCGGCCCACGCCCATTGCCGCCCAGCCACACGTTGCCCTTGTAGTCCACCGTGATCCCGTGCGCCGAGTCAGGCCAATCGTAACCGGCGCCCGGCCCGCCCCAGTGGGCAATCAGATTGCCCTCCTGATCGAATTCCAGAACCGGTGGCGCAGGCGCGCAGCATTGCGAAATGGGTGGATTAGTGGTCGCGTGCTGCTCGCCCGCTTCGAGGGATCCGACGCGATGAACAATCCAGATATGATCCTGCGGGTCGGCCGACACGCCGATCGTTTGCCCGAGAATCCAATGATTGGGCAGCGGCTTCGGCCAAAACGCGTCCACTTCGAACCGCGGCGCCATCACTGCGGCGGCGTGAACTACCGGTCGAGTCCGCAAGATTCCGAACGCACCGGCAAGCATCACCGCGGCGGCGCACAACACAGTTGAATTGCGCTTCATTTCTGCGCGGCTCTTTCCTTGGCGCGCGCGCCGGACAAAATATCCACCAGCCCGTAGTTGCCCTCGTGGCACGCATATTCAAACATCGCACTCTTGCTCTTTTCCATCGGGAACTCCACCGTCCAGGGCTGCGTGTAGACGGTCGGATCCACGACGGTGGCGCGATACGTAATGGTGTTTGGACCCGTGCGCGTAATCCGCTCGGTCACCCGCAAGTTTTCATCGCTCATGCCGTCGTATTGCACACCAAACCGGCTCTGATCGCTCGCACGGAAGTTGGTGGTCTCAATCACCAGTGTCTGGCCCTCCCAGTGGCCGACGGAATCACCCTCCCATTGCCGGACGTTCTGCGGCAGATGCGCGGCGCCTTTCCCGAGCGGGATCGTGCGCGCCTGGTGCCCCATTTCTGAAACGATCGTCACCACTCCCGGGGCCTGAACAATTTGATAGAAATTGTTGTAATTGCCCGGCAGGAATGGCGGCCCGGATTGTGAGAAGACCAGGCACCGGTCGGGCAGCGTCCGCGTTTCGGCGCTGTCATCGGCATGTTCGGCGAGCCAGGCGTGTATCTGCTGATATTTTTTCGCCGCCGCGGGCGTCATCGCGGGGAATCTGCCATTGGGAGGATCGACCACCCGCGACGTTCGCCGGTCGCTCGCCAGATGCGCGCCCCGATCGAACCAGCCATCGTTGTACGCACGGCCGAGATCGGTGGCAGCCGAACCATCGCGCCGGTCGTTATTCATGTCGTGCATGCGCTTCTTCTCATACGCGGCGATTTCTTCCGGCGTGTAGAATTCCTTGTTGCCCAATTCCACCGGCCGTTCCAGCGGAGTTAGGCTGGCTGCGTCCCAAACGCCTTCCAGATCGGGTTGGCCGTCGGGTGTGCGCCCTTGCGCGCAAACGGGAACAGCCGAAATCAATGCCAGCGTGGCTGGCAGCAGGAAAAACGACAAACGTCGACGAATCATGGGGCCCTCCCGTTCCTTGGATATTCTACTGCTCCGCGCCGGGCGGTGTATAATTCTCATCACGAAAGAGAGCTGACGATGCCCCGTTCGACATTTCTCGCGCTTGTCATTGCTTCGACCCTGGTTCTGCCCCTCGCCGCGGCCAGTGTTCGCATCATCCAAACCAATAGCGCCGGCGACGATGTCTCCATCATCGATCCCGCCACCAACAAAGTGGTCGGAACCATCACCGGAATCGAAGTGAACCATGGCGCGGCCGCTGCTCCGGACGGAAGCCGCTACTACATCAGCAATGAAGGGCGAAGTACGCTCGACGTGGTCGATCGGAAGACGCTACAGATCACGCGCAGTGTTCCTCTCAGCGGCCATCCGAACAACATCGCGATCAGCAAAGACGGGCGCCGTGTGTACGTTTCCATCGCCGTGGCTCCCGGCGCAGTGGATGTCATCGACACCGCCACGCTCGAAAAGGTGAAGAGCATTCCGGTGAAAGGCGCCGTGCACAACACCTACGTCACGCCCGACGGCAAGTATGTGGTCAGCGGCTCTATTCAATCCAAAACCATCACCGTGATCGATCAGAAAACCGAGGTGCCCGCCTGGTCGCTGGAGATGGACCAGGGAATCCGTCCCATGGCGTTCGCGACCAACCCCGATGGTTCCACCAAATGGATTTTCGCCCAGCTCTCAGGCTTTAACGGATTCGCCGTGGTGGATTTCGCGACTCGCAAAGAAATCAACCGCATCAAACTCCCCGATCTTCCGCCGGGCAAGAAGCCGTACCTTTACGGCGGGAGCGAGTCGCACGGAATGGCCGTCACCGCCGATCAAAAAACACTCATCGTGAATAGCCGCCTGAACACCGCCATCTACTTTTATTCGCTGCCGGACTTGAAGGTGCTCGGGAGCACCGAAGTTGGCCGTTCGCCGGACTGGGTGACGCTCACGCCCGACGGCAAGACCGCATACGTCGCCAACGCCGCGTCGAATTCGGTATCCGTGGTGGACATTGCGTCGATGAAAGAGATAACGCGGATTCCGGTGGGCGAAGTTCCGAAACGCAATATTACCGCGGTGCTGCCGTAACGAGGATCCAATGCTAACGACATTCGCACGGCTCGCGCTTCTAACATTGATCGCATCGGTGACCCGGGTGGCGATCGCGCAATCGCTGGATTTTGAAACTTACAAGACGACCGTTGAGCCGATCTTCGCCAAGAAACGTGTAGGCCACGCGCGATGTGTCGCCTGCCACAGCGCGTCCAACAATTCGTTCAAGCTTCAGCCGCTCGCAGAAGGCGCCACGTGGACCGAAGAGCAATCGCGCCGCAATTTCGAGTCGGTTTCGAAATTGGTGAACGCGTCAAATCCTCAAGCCAGCAGGCTCCTGATGCATCCGCTCGCTCACGAAGCGGGCGGTGACGAATTTCACAGCGGAGGCCGTCAATTCCTTTCCAAAGACGATCCCGATTGGAAAGCCCTAGCCAGCTGGGCTGGCGTCGCTAACCCTTGAGCCATTCGGTTACTTTCGCTTTCACCGTTCTCCGGTCGAGCCCCATTTTCCGCGCCGCCTCTTCATAGCTCCCCGTCAATCGATAGACGCGCGCCGCGTAATGCGCCAGCAGTTCGTCCGCGCTCAACTCCCCGGCGCGATACCGTTCGAAGAAATCGTCTTCGGCCGCGGGAGTTTGCGCTAAAGGCTGATAAGACCCACGAATGATCACGTTTCGCACGCACTGCTCCAGCTCGCGATAGTTGCCCGGCCACGCATAATCGGCCGGCAGATGCTTCTCGATCCATTGCTCCACTTCCGGCAGGCACCGCTCCGCCTCATCGCCCACCGTGCGCCGCGTCATGTAGAGCACCAGCTCGTGCAAAACCTGCGGCGAATCCCGAATCTGATCGGCGAGCGACGGTGTACGAACCAAATCCGCGCACAGCCGGTAATACAGATCCTCGCGAAATCGCCCGGCCCGAATCTCCGCCGGCAATTCGCGATTCGTGGCCGCGATCAGCTTCCCTTGAAACTCGCGCGCCGCCGTATCACCCACCGCTGAAAACCGCCGCGTCTCGATCACCCGCAGCAGCTTCACTTGAATCGCGAGATCCATCTCGCCCAGCTCATCCAGAAACACCGAGCCCGTCGCGGGACACGCCTCCAGCCACCCTTTGCGATCGCCGATCGCGCCGGTAAACGATCCCCGCCGATGCCCGAACAGTTCCGATTCGATCAGCGT
>DATHMO010000196.1:0-5389 GCA_035486995.1 Bryobacteraceae bacterium | reverse complement strand
CGCCAGGGCCGGAATCACGGTGGCCGACACGTTGCGCAGGAAGAGGAAGATCACCATTACCACCAGGCCGAGCGTCATCAGCATGGTGAACTGCACGTCTTTGTACGATTCACGAATGGTGTCGGAACGGTCGTATAAAATGTCCATTTTTACGGACGCAGGAATTTCGGAGCGAAACTTCGGCAGGAGGTTCTTCACCGCGTCGGTTACGGCGATGGTGTTGGTGCCGGGTTGCCGTTGCACGCCCAGGATGATGGCGCGCTGTGTGCCCTGCTTGGTGAAGAACCAGGAGGCGGTTTTATCGTCTTCCACGCTGTCGATCACGTTGCCCAACTGCTCCAGGCGCACCGGCGATCCGTTGCGATAGGCGACGATCAGTGGCCGGTACTGCGCGGCGCTCATCAGCTGCCCGGTGGCCTGCAAAGTGAATGCGCGCTGCGGTCCGATGATGCTTCCCGTCGGCAGATTGACGTTCCAGCCCGAGAGCGCGGTTTGAACCTCGTTGATGCCGATCTGGCGTGACGCGAGCAGATGTGGATCGAGCTGCGCGTGCACCGCGTATTTTTGTGCGCCTAGCACCTGCACCTGCGCGACGCCCGAGACCATCGAAATGCGCTGCGCGATGCGCGTCTCCGCGTATTCGTCGAGGGTCCATAAGGGCAAGGTTTGCGACGTGATGGCCAGGTACAGAATCGGCTGATCGGCGGGATTCACCTTGGTGAACGTCGGCGGCGTGGGCATGCCTTGCGGCAACAGGCGCGCGGCTTGCGTGATGGCGGATTGCACGTCCACTGCGGCACCATCGAGGCTCTTGTTGAGAACGAACTCGAGCGTGACTTGGGTGGAACCGAGCGAGTTGGTGGACGTCATCGAATCGAGTCCCGAGATATTCGAGAACTGATTCTCGAGCGGAGTGGCGACGGCCGATGCCATGGTGTCGGGACTGGCGCCGGGCAAACTCGCGGTGACGAGCAATGTGGGGAAGTCGACGTTGGGCAGATCGCTCACGGGGAGCGACCGGTAAGCCACCAGGCCGAACAGCGCAATGGCGGCCATCATAAGGCTGGTGGCAATGGGGCGGCGTATGAATGTTTCCGAGAAATTCATTGATTCTTAATCGGCGCCGACCGGTGAGCTGTGCGGGCGATCGAGCGCGGGGAAATCGGTGGTGTGGCGTCTACGGCGCCGCATCCATTCGAGCACTGAAGCCATGTAGGTGTAGACGACAGGCGTCAAATACAGAGTGATCAATTGCGAAAACAGCAGCCCGCCTACCACGGCCAAGCCAAGAGGACGACGCGACTCGCCGCCTGCGCCATATCCGAGCGCGACTGGGACCGCGCCAAGAAGGGCCGCCATGGTGGTCATCATGATGGGGCGGAAGCGGATCAGGCAGCCTTGGTAGATCGCTTCAAGTGGCGACATGCCTTCCTTGCGCTCGGCTTCGAGGGCGAAATCGATCTGCATGATGGCGTTCTTTTTCACGATCCCAATCAGCATCATCAATCCGACAAACGAATAAATGTTGAGATCCACGTGGAAAATCATTAGCGTCAGCAGCGCGCCGACGCCCGCTGATGGGAGCCCGGAAAGAATCGTCAGGGGATGGATGTAGCTTTCATACAGGACACCGAGCACGATGTAGACGACGAGAACGGCGATGACCAGCAGCAGGGTCAAATTCTTGAGCGAGCTTTGGAACGCCTGCGCCGTACCCTCGAAACTGGCGGTCATGTTTCCGGGCAGAACGCGCCGCGCGGTGTCTTGCACCATGTTCACGGCGTCGCCCAGGGGCATGCCCGGTTTCGCGTTGAAAGAAATGGTGACCGAAGGGAACTGGCCCGAGTGATTGATGCTTTGCGCGCTCGCGCCTTCGCGCAGCGAAGTGAAATTGCTCAGCGGAACCAGCTGCCCGCTGGATGCTTTGAAGAAAAGCTTAGAGAGATAATCGGAAAACTCCTGGTACTTCGGTGAAACTTCCAGCAGCACCTTGTACTGATTGGTGGGCGCGTAGATGGTGGATGACCAGCGCGGGCCAAAAGCGCTGTAGAGCGCCGATTCGATCTGATTTGCATCCAAGCCGAGCGCCGCGGCGCGATCGCGGTCGATCTCCATGTTCACCTGCGGATTCTTTACCTGCAAATCCGTGGTTACGTCCACCAAACCCGGAAGCTTCGCGATCTCGCGTTCCAGCCGCTGCGCTTGTTTGTACAGCTCATCCGTATCCGGCCCTTGCAGCGTGAAATCGTATGCGGACTTGGTCTGATGACCGCCAAATCGCAGGCTCGGCGGTGCGACCAGAAACACGCGGACGCCCGGAAATCCCGATAACTTCGGCCGCAGCTCCGCGATCACTTGCGTGAGCGATAACGCCCGCATCTTGCGCGGCTTCAGTTGCGTCCAGAAGCGCGGCGTGTTGGTTGTGTCGGCCTGCGCCATGAACGAATCGATGTTGGGATCGTGACGCAGGATGGCGGAGACCTTCTGGACGTAGTCCACCATCTTGTAGTACGAAGTGCCCTGCGCGGCTTCGAGCGTTACCATCATCGAATCGTTGTCTTCGTCGGGGATGAAGCCTTTGGAAACCGCACCGAACAGATAGATGGTGGCGCCGATCAAGATGAAGAAGACTGCCGCCATGGCGTAGTGATGTTTCAGCACCGACCGCAGGCTGCGCTTATATCCCTCCAGCAGCGAGTTGAAGAACCGTTCCATGGCGCGCGAAAGCCAACCTTGCTTCTGCTGCCGCGGGTCCTTCAGAAACCGGCTGCACAGCATCGGCGTGAGCGTGATGGATACCAGGCCGGAGATGAAGATCGCGGTGCAAAGGGTGACCGCAAATTCCTTGAACAGCCGGCCGATGATGCCGCCCAGGAACAGCACGGGAATGAAGACGGCGCCGAGCGAAATGGTCATCGACACGATGGTGAATCCGATTTCGCGCGAGCCCCTTAGCGCCGCATCAAACGCCGTCTCGCCCTTTTCCATATGCCGGACGATGTTCTCGAGCATCACGATGGCGTCGTCGACAACAAAGCCGATGCACAGGATCAGCGCCATCATCGAGATGTTGTCCAGGCTGTAGTTGAGCACGTACATCACGGCGAAGGTGCCGAGGATGGAGAAGGGCAGCGCCATGCTGGGGATGAGCGTGGCCGAAGCGTTGCGGAGGAACAAAAAAATCACCGCGATCACCAGGCCCAGCGTAATCGCCATGGTGAACTGAATGTCGTGGAACGCTAGACGAATATTGTTAGAGCGGTCGCCGCGAATCTTGAGAGTCACCGACGGCGGCAGGTGGGTTTGCAGCGTGGGTATTACACGCTTGATCTCGTCGCAAATCTGGATGGTGTTGCTGCCGGCCTGCCGCATCACGCCCAACTGCACCGCTCGTTCGGCACCTGTCGATGTGTTCGCCCACGACGCGTTCTTGTCGTTCTCGATGCTGTCAATGACGTTGGCGACTTCTTCCAACCGCACGGGCGCGCCATTACGCCAAGCCACCACCATCGGCCGATAATCCTCGGCATGCATCAGCTGCCCGTTGGCTTGGATGTTGTAGGCGGTGTGCGCGCCATAGAGCGTGCCTACGGGCGTGTTGACGTTCCAGCCGTTCAGCGCGGTGTCGATTTCATTCAGCCCCAGGTGCTTGGCATTGAGCTTGTCGGGGTCCACCTGGACGCGCACTGCATACTTCGCGCTTCCCCATACCTGCACTTGCGCGACGCCCGAGACCATCGATAGCCGTTGAGCGACCAGAGTCTCGGCATATTCGTCGATCGACCACATGGGAAGCGTGGCGCTGGTGAGCGCCAGATACATGATGGGCTGGTCGGCCGGATTGCTTTTACGGAACGAGGGCGGAGCAGGCATGCCGGCGGGCAGCAACGGTGTGGCCTCGGAAATCGCGGTCTGTATGTCCACGGCGGCGCCGTCGATGTCGCGATCCAGATCGAACGTCAGGCTGATTTGCGTATTGCCCGACGAACTGGTGGACGTCATCGTATCCAGGCCGGCGACGGAAGTAAATTGCCGCTCAAGCGGCGTCGCCACAGCGGATGCCATGGTGGTCGGATCCGCGCCGGGCAGGCTGGCCTGCACTTGAATGCTGGGAAAGTCGACGCTCGGAAGGTCGCTGACCGCGAGGCCGCGATATGCCACCACGCCAAACAGCGCAATGCCCGCCATCAGCAAACTAGTGGCGATAGGCCGGCGGATGAAAACCTCTGAGATATTCACGCGCTGTGCTCCCTAGCTGGTTTTTGCCGGCGGCTGGCCCCCGCCGATTGCGGGCGCTTCCCGGTTGTCCTGGACTTGCACATGGCTGCCCGGAGTCAACCGGAGCTGGCCTTCGGTAACCACTGTCTCGCCCGGTTCCAGGCCACGATCGATCACAAGCTCCTGATCTACGCGCGTTCCCGTGACCACAGGACGCATCTCCACGGTGCGATCCTGCTTCACTACATACACGAACTGTCCGTCTTGCCCGGTCTGTACGGCCTGGTTGGGAACAACGGTAGCGTGCGGCCGCGTGGTTAGTCCGAGCGTCACGCGAACGAACTCGCCGGGCCACAGCTTGTTGTCCTCGTTTGGAAAAGTGCCTTTGAGCTTGATGGTTCCTGTGGTGGGGTCGACCGAGTTATCGATGAAGGTAAGAAAGCCGCTCTCCTGGATGCCGGTATCGGCCTGCGGAGCCGCATGCACCGGAAGTTTGCCTTGCCCCATGTACCGCTTGATGTCGCCTAACTGCGCTTCCGGAACCGAGAACGTCACATAGATCGGCTGCACTTCGGTGATGGTCATCAGCTCGGTTGTGTTGGGAGCGACGACGTTGCCTTGCTTCACGGCGATACTGCCCGTGCGGCCATTGATCGGTGACTGAATCGTGGTGTAGTTCAATTGCACTTGGACGTTCTCTACCGCGGCTTTGTCGGCCACGATTTGCGCGCGCGCGCTTTCGATGGCGGCTTTGTCGGCTAGCACGGTTTGAGCAAGGGCGTCCGCGCTGGAACGCATCTGATCGGTCTGCTCGCGTGAGACTACGCCTTGATCGAACAATCCGCGATAGCGGGTGGCCTGGTCCTGGGCGTACTTTTCGTTGGCGACGTCGCGCGCCAGATTCGCCTGCGCCTGGCTGAGGGCGGCGGTGTCGCGTGCCAAATTCGCCTGTGCCTGGCTGAGCTGGGCTTCGAGCGGCCGCCCGTCGATGGTGAACAGCAGGTCGCCCTTCTTCACCGAATCGCCTTCATGGAACGAGACTTTGGTCAACTCGCCGCCCACCTGCGCTTTCACGCTGATGGTGGAATAGGCTTCCACATTGCCGATGACATCGACGTTGATCGGCACGTCCCTTTGCAGCACCATCGCCACCACCACGGGAACCGGCCCG
>DATHMO010000195.1:0-6038 GCA_035486995.1 Bryobacteraceae bacterium | reverse complement strand
AAGATCACAGTCTCGTTGGTATAAATGCAAATTTGTCCGGCGATCTTCATGGCCTTGTCGGCGATTTCTTTCGCTCCCAGTTTAGTATTTTCGATGAGCGCCGTGGCGGCGGCTTTCGCGAAAGGACCGCCCGAGCCGATGGATGCCACTTCGCCGTCGGGCTCGATCACGTCGCCGTTGCCGCTCACGATGTAGCTGTTGTTGATGTCGGCCACCAGCAGCAGCGCTTCCAGATGGCGCAAAACACGGTCGGTTCGCCACTCCTTGGCTAGCTCGACGACCGAGCGCGCGAGATTGCCGTTGAACTGCTCCAGCTTGGCTTCGAAACGCGCAAAAAGCGCGAACGCATCGGCGGTGGATCCGGCGAAGCCCGCGATAATCTTGTCGCTATAGAGCCGGCGCAGTTTCTTCGCGGACGATTTCAGCACTTCCTGGCCGAGCGTGACTTGCCCATCTCCCGCCATCACTACTTTGCCGCCACGGCGCACGCAGAGAATGGTTGTGGAGCGTATTCGTTCTTTCATTGTCGGGAAACCCTATTCTACCGCACGTCCTGAAATTCACACATGGTACAACGTTGGTATGCCGTCGTATTTCGTCGAAACGCCCGCGTGCCGGTACCCTGTGCTGGTAGAGCGCGGCGGCTTGGCGAACGTGCGTGCGTACATTCCCAAAAGCGCCGGCAAGGTGTTTCTGATCTCGACTGAAGACGTTTGGCAACTGCATGGCGACACGCTCGCGCGCGCGATGGGGGATCGTCCATACGAGATCCTGTTCTTCCCCGGCGGCGAGCCGCGCAAGCGCCTGACGGAAGTGGAGACACTCGCCGATCAAATGGTGGCGCACGGCGGCGATCGGGCCAGTATTGTTGTGGCGTTCGGCGGCGGGATTTTGACGGACGTCGCGGGATTTCTGGCTGCCATCTTTATGCGCGGCATTCCGGTGATTCAGATTCCGACGACGCTGCTGGCGCAAGTGGACGCGGCGGTGGGAGGGAAAACCGGAGTCAATCTTGCGTGCGGCAAGAATCTGATCGGCAGCTTTCATCAGCCGTTGGCTGTGATCATCGATCCAGCGGTGCTCGATACGCTGCCTGAGCGCGAATATCGCGCGGGGCTTTTCGAGATCGTCAAGCATGGTGTGATCGCCGATGCGGATCTGTTTCATCTGATGAGCAGGGAACCGGAGCGCGTTTTGTCGCATGCGCCGGATGTGGTCGATCGAATGATTTGCGATTCGGTGCGCATCAAAGCGGAAGTAGTTTCGGGCGATGAGAAGGAACAGGATCGCCGGCGCATCTTGAATTTCGGCCATACATTCGGCCATGCGCTCGAAGCCGAGACCGGGTATTCGCAATTCCTGCATGGCGAGGCGGTGGCGTGGGGAATGAAGGCCGCGACGCTGCTGAGCGAAAAAGAGCATCTGCTTTCCACTGAAGACGCTCGTGAGATTTTGCGCTGCGTGGATTCGTACGGGCCGCTGCCGTCGGTTGCGGGCATCGATCCAGCGCGTATCGCGGCAAGACTGAAGAGCGACAAGAAGACGGTCAAGGGCAAGATCCATTTCGTGTTGCCGGAGCGCATCGGCGCGGTGAAGATCACAGCCGACGTCGAGGAACGTTTTGTTGCGGCGGCGATCGAGGAAGCGCTCGCTTGCTAGGAACGACGCCGGCCGGGGCAGAAACGGAGCGAGAAGCATCCGCGTGGGTGCGCGGGATGTTCGGACGGATCGCGCCGCGTTACGATCTGCTGAATCATTTGCTGTCGATGAATATCGATCGGCTCTGGCGCGCGAGAACGGTTTCGCGGGTCGCGGAGATTCTCAAACGGCCTGGCGCGCAGGTTTTGGATGTTGCGTGTGGAACCGGCGATTTGACGATCGCACTCGAAGAAGGCGGAGCGTCCGGGCGAGTTTTCGGCAGTGACTTCTGCCATCCGATGCTGCAGGCGGCGCAAGGCAAAATCGCGAACGGCCGACTGTTCGAAGCTGACGCGCTGCAACTGCCCATTGCTGATGCGTCGCTGGACCTGGCGACGATCGCGTTCGGTTTTCGCAATCTCACGAACTATCGCGCGGGGCTAACTGAGCTGCGGCGGGTCTTGAAATCGGGCGGAACGCTTGCGATTCTGGAATTTTCCACGCCTCCGAATCCCGCGCTGGCTCGGCTGTACGGTTTTTACTCGCGCGCGATTTTGCCGGCAATCGGCGGAATGATCTCGGGTTCGAAGGACGCCTACACGTACTTACCTGAATCAGTCCGAAAATTTCCCGACGCCGAGGGTCTGGCGAATCAGATGCGCGATGCGGGATTCGCCAACGTGCGCTTTGAGCGGATGACGGCCGGGATCGTAGCTTTGCACTTGGGCGACCGGCGCTGAACGCGCGGGCGCAGCGTCGGCCTGCATCATCTGCTTCACGGTGATCGAGGCGAGCGCGAGCGTTAAGCCGATCATGATCGCCACCGAGACCCAAGCGACGGCGTTGTAAGCCGCGGAATTGGTCCATTCTTTCATCAGGCCTTTTTTGTTGATCAGCAGCACCATGTAGATCAGAACGAACGGAAGCAGGACGCCGTTGAGCACCTGGGACGCGAGGATCATTTTTACCAGTGGAAAATTCGGCCACAGGATTACCGCTGCGCCAAGCCCGACCAGCAGCGTGTACAGCCAGTAGAACTCGGGAGCTTCGTTGAATCGCTTGTCAACGCCGGATTCGAAGCCCAAGCCTTCGCACACGGTGAACACGGTGGAGAGCGGCAAAATGCAGGCAGCGAAAAATGACGCGTTGAACAGGCCCGCGCTGAATAGAAGGTAGGCGTACTGGCCGAACGGCTTCAATGCTACCGCAGCGTCGGCGGCGTCGTTGATGTCTTTGGGACCGTGGGCCCAAATGGCGGTGGCGCAGGAGACGATGATGAAGAAAGCCACGACGTCCGTTAGAATGCAGCCCACCACAACTTCCACTCGCGACTGCACATATTCCTTGGCCGTAATTCCCTTCTCCACGATGGCCGATTGCAAATAAAACTGCATCCAAGGTGCGATGGACGTCCCGACCATGGCGATCAGCATCGTGATGTAGTCGGTGTCAAACATCAAGATCGGCTTGACGCTGTAGATGGCGGCTTCTTTCCAATCGGGCTTGAGCAGAAACGCGGAAATGACGTAGGTGACATACAAGCAACACGCGGCGAGAAAGATCTTTTCGACGCTGCGATAGTTTCCGCGCACCACTAGCAACCACACGGCGACGGCGCAAATCGGGACAGAAATATAGCGGCTGATGTGAAATAACTCTAAAGAACTTGCAATTCCGGCGAATTCGGCGATGACGTTGGTGAAATTCGTCAGCACCAGCGCGATCATCATAAAGAAGGTGGTGCGCAGGCCGAACTCTTCGCGGATGAGATCGGAAAGGCCTTTGCCGGTGACGGCGCCCATGCGCGAGCACATCTCCTGCGTGACGATCAACAGCAGCGTGATTGGGATCAGCGTCCATAGCGGCAAGTAGCCGTATTTCGCGCCGGCCTGCGAGTAGGTGAGGATGCCGCCTGAGTCGTTATCGACATTGGCGGTGATCAAGCCAGGGCCCATGACGGACAGGAAGATCGCGATTTGATAGCGAAATCGTTTGAGCACGCCGGGTCACTTCTCTCTTAAGAGTGATATCACTTCGTCCGCGGTAATCACGCCCGCGAGTTTGCCTTCGTCGTCGATCACGGGCAGCGTAAGCAAGTTATATTTGTCGAATAATTCGGTAATTCGATCCTGCCGTTCTTTCACATCCACCTGCAGGAGGGGCTCGGCGGCGAGGTCGCGCAAAGGCGTGGCACCGGCAGCGGTGAACAATCGCGCCAGCGGAATAGTGGCTTTCAGTTCACCGCTCGAATCCACGAGAAATAGCGTATTTAAGTTTTCGAGAATCTCTTCGTGCGCTCGCAGCGCATCCATGGCGCCCGCCACCGTGGTGTCGTCCGGCAGCGCGACATACTCGGTGTTCATCAATCCGCCGGCGGAGTTTTCTTTATATTCGAGAAGCTCCTCGACCTCTTCCTTAGGCTCCTGTTCCATTTCTTCGAGGATCTCTTCGGAAGTGGATTCTTCCAGTTCGGCCAGCGCATCCGCGGCTTCGTGCGGCGACATCTCTTCCATGATGTCGGCGGCCTTTTCGGTTTCGAGCGACTCCAGGATGCTGGCCTGAACATCGGGCTCCATCTCGGACAGCGTGTCGGCGGCGACTTCGCTATCGATGGTTTCGAAGATAGCCTCGCGATCGTCGGGGCTCAAATCCTCGACGATGTCGGCGAGGTCGGCCGGATGCATTTCCTCCAGGATTTTGTTGCTGATGTTCAGGCGCAGGCGGCGCTGCGGGTCGGCTTCGAGAATGCTGCATTGTTCCCAGGGAATGGAATGCGGCGCGATGATGGACTGGATGCTGCGAATCCAGCGCGGCGGCACCGCGCCCTGGGCCAGGCGACGCAACATGCTGCGCAGGCCGATGTCGATGTCGATGATATCGAGCACGTCGTTTTCATCTTCGTGCTGAACGGTGAAAGTGACGTCGGTGACGCGGACCACTTTGCGGCCTTGTCCGTCGATGATCTGCTGATCGAGAAGGTCGCGCACCAGGCGCAGCATATATTCGTCGGAATGGTAGGGGGTGAGCTGTTCGTCCTTGAGATAAATTCCGTTGAGCGAGATGGAACGGATCTGATCGTGCCGGATGGTGAGCCAAGCCCAGCCGCCGCCGATTAAGTAACGATCGACGCGCGAGGGGTGAATCAGGGGAACGATGACGGCGTCTTTGACGAGGCCGAGACGGCGGCCCTTCAGGTCATAGACCTTGAGGCCCAGCAGTTCGGTGAGAAAGAGGAATTCGTCCGCCATCGAGAATCGCCTGCGCCCATAAAATGATGACCCGTGGAGCGCGCGGCGTCTCGGTATTGCGGTTCGGTTCGGCAGCGCCCTACATGATCGTCATTTCTACTATGGCGCAAGCGAAGCGGATGCCGCAACAAAAATTTCCGGATGGGGGATCGGGCGGTCTGGGCGGGGCGGCGGCATGTGGAAACGCACGTATTCGATGTGGCGAGCCTGGTTGAGGAGCTTGAGGTGATCGGCGAAGCGTTCTACATGGGATTTCGAAAAAACGAAGCCATTATCAACGGGGGCCCAAGGAATTCCTCTGTGTTTATGGAGTTCGAAGAGGGCGGCGGCGTCTTTGAGATCGCGGCGTTCGCGCTCGGCACGGGCGGATTGAATGTCGCGGAGGGCTTCCAGGGTGCGCTGGAACTGGCGGGAGAGGCGCTGGCTCTGGATGCCGAGGTTGGCGATGAGGCGATGGGCGTCGACGATATCGAAGGTGATTTCGTGATCGGGCGGGAGGGGAGCGGCGGCGCGGGTGAGGACGTCGGCTTCGAGGAGCGGGATGCGGTTGAGGCGCCAGGAGGTGTCGGCGATTTCGGTGACGAGCTGCGATTCGGTGGGCGTGGCGGGTTGGTACTCGTCGAAAAAGCGGCGGCGATGGGCGTCGTAGGCGGCCGGGTCCTCAGAAGGGAGGACGGCGGAGACGGCGGTGAGGCCGTGGCGCAGGGCGTTGAGCGACGAACGCTGTTTGCCGGCGGGGGTTCGAGGGCCGGTGGAGTGCTGTGAGTTGGCGCGGTTGGTGGCGGCGCGGGGGCAGGTGGCTGGTTGCTGGTAGCTGGTTGTCATGCGATGATCTCCAGGGACGTTTTAGCATCGGGGGATGATGTTTTCGGGCGGAGCATGGCGGATGTTGTTGGTTGGGGGCGAGATTGGGTGGGGCGAGGGGAGTGACTGGGGCGGTGGACGGACGTCTGAGTTAGCGACAACGGCCGAGTGGTTTCCGTGATTGGCGTTTTTCAGCTCAGGATAGGCCTCGGCGAGGCGGATGAGGTCGAGTTCGTCCTTTTTGCGTTTGCTCCGCCGCCGTTGGGGGTCGCTGTAAGCCCAGAGTTTGCCCTGCGTGACGTCCTCCGGGCAAGCTACTTTCACACCGATCCCGAGGACGGTGGCATC
>DATHMO010000194.1:0-18633 GCA_035486995.1 Bryobacteraceae bacterium | reverse complement strand
AGCAGCCTCGGATTTGATTACCAACCAACTTTGGGACTGAACCAGGGTGTCCCCTATTTGATTGTCAGTGGCTACGCGTCGCTCGGAAATCCAATCACCGGCCCTCAGAACACTTACCAGAACGACTATCAGGGCTCTTACTCGATCGCCATGACCCGAGGCCGGCACAATCTCAAATTCGGCGCCGAACTCGACCGGCAACAGATCAACGCCCTCTTCGGAATTGCGACTAACGGCTTCTTTGTCTTCGCTCCCTTCCCGGCCAGCGACTCCTTCGCCAGCTTCCTGCTGGGCCAATCCGTGCAGTTTTTCCAAGGCGGCGGCCAGTTCGACCGCGGCCTTCGGAAGTGGATCACCGGCGGGTATGCGCAGGACGAGTGGCGCGTCACATCGCATCTGACGTTGAATTTCGGACTGCGCTATGAGGTGAACACCCCCTACACCGAAATTCGCAACCGGCTGAACGCTTGGGATCCCGGCCATCAATCGAGCGTTTTCCCGGCCGCGCCGGAGGGTCTGTTATTTCCCGGCGATCCAGGCATTCCCTCTGGCATCGCTCCCATCGATTGGAAAGAGTTCATGCCGCGCGTGGGTTTCGCATGGGATCCCTTCGGAGACGCCAAGACAACGGTACGCGCGGGCTACGGAATCTTTTACGACGGATTTACCAATGGCACCGGAGGACCGCTGCAGGCCGCCGTCAGCGCTCTGCCGTGGACTCAGGCCTACCAGCTTCCCGGACCGGGATTCAATATTTCCAATCCCTATGGCGCCGGCCCATCGCCCTTCGGACTGAATAACTTTGTCGCGCCCGCAACAGTGCTGACCGTCGCGTTAGGTATGCGCCCGCCCTACGCGCAGAACTGGAATTTCTCCATCGAACGCGTGCTCGGGAAAAACTTTCTCCTGGACGTCCGCTATGTCGGAAACAAAGGCACGCATCTGCCGCGTTTCATCGAGGCTAATCCCACCATCTTCGCCAGTAATAACCAGCGCGAATATTCCAGCTGCAGCGCCGCGGAGCTGTGCAACTACGGTTCGGTTGGACTTCTTACCGATATTGCCAACTCCACCTATAACGCGCTTCAAGTGGCTTTCTCGCGGCAATATTCGAACGGTCTCCGCTTCACGGCTTCGTATTGGTATTCGAAGAGTCTCGACGATATTTCCACGCTCAACGTGGCGGGTTCGGCGCCCACGCTGGTGGCCGGCGAGAACGATCTCGCGCAGAATCCTTTCGATCTCGCCGCCGAGCACGGCCCCTCGCTGTTCGACGCCAAATTCCGCTTCGTGTTCAGTGGAACGTACGTCCTGCCGCAGTGGAGGGACGCCTCGAAAGCTGCAGCCATTTTCGTGAATGGTTGGCAGGCCAATGTCATCGCCAGCCTCTCCACCGGAACTCCGTTCACGGTTTACGACAGCGCCGACGTTTCCCAGCAGGGCAGCGCACCGGAGATCACCGGTTTCTATTCCAGCCGGCCCGATTTGATTTCGAATCCCAACGTGGGGCAGCCGCATAACGCCAGCGAGTGGGTGAGCCGCGCGCCATTCCAGCAGCTCAATCCAGTTACGCAGGCCGGCCAGTTCGGCAACGAAGGCCGCAACGTGGTGCGCGGGCCGGGCATCGAAGATGTGGATTTTTCGCTTTTCAAGAATTTCACTATCAACGAAAAGGCGCGACTGCAGTTCCGCGCCGAATTGTTCAATCTGATGAATCACGCCAATCTCGGATTGCCGGAGAACGATCTGGAATCCCCGGCCTTCGGCCAGATTCTGCAGGCCGGCTCGCCGCGCTTGCTGCAACTGGCGATCAAGTTGATTTTTTGAGTGGAGCCGATCTATGCCTCATATCCAACTACCCGAGGGATTTCCTGGTATCCGTGGGCCGATGATGTTCCGGCCAGAAACGGCGAGGCCGCTGAACGAACTGGTTGACGTGCTGCTTCGCGGGCCGCATACACTCTCGCCCGCCGATCGCGAACTGATAGCGACTTATGTTTCGGCACGGAACGATTGCACCTATTGCCACACCATCCATGGCGCCATCGCGGCGCATCACCTTGGTGGCGATGCAGCGCTGGTGGAGCGCGTGAAGCTTGATTTCGAACACACCGAAATCTCCGACAAGCTGAAGGCGCTGCTGGCGATCGCCGGTAAAGTGCAGCTCGGAGGAAAGAACGTGACCTCCGCGGATGTCGATCGCGCGCGGGAGCTGGGTGCAACCGATCTAGAAATTCACGATACGGTGC
This sequence comes from Bryobacteraceae bacterium, assembly GCA_035486995.1. GTDB lineage: Bacteria > Acidobacteriota > Terriglobia > Bryobacterales > Bryobacteraceae > Palsa-89. The sequence goes on along the minus strand of DATHMO010000194.1, from coordinate 16,384 downwards.
TGATTGCGGCGGTCTTTTGCTTGTGCAACCGCTACGTCGACGGGCTGGCGACCTGGGCGCCGGAAGATCCGGCATTCTACCGGCAGCGCGCGGCAATCGTCGCCACAAATGGTTATGTCGCAGCCACGGTGACGCCGGGCGTAGTCGATGGCCGTTGAAGTGGGCACATCCTAGCGCTATTGCGAAAGTGGCGCGGCGCACATGTCAGCCTCGCCGTCCGGCATGTCGTGACTCGAATTACGCGCGATACCCAGCTTTGACATCTTGCCAAGCAGCGTGGTGCGAGGAATCCCCAGCTGTCGGGCTGCGCCGGCGCTGCCGCCCACCACCCCATTGGTCTTTCGGAGAGCCTCGACGATGTGAACCCGCTGCGCGTCCTCTAGGGTACGAGGCAGAGGACGCGGCTGAGCACGCGGCGCCGACATCGACATGGTCCGGTCCGACGTCAAATCCGCCAGTACCTCGCCGCTGGTCCTGATCACGGAACGCTCGATGAAGTTCTGAAGCTCGCGAATGTTACCCGGCCATTCGTAGTGTTGCAGCGCGTGCACCAGAGCCTCGGGAACGCATGGAACGCGCTTGCCCATGCGCTCCGCATATCGCTTCACGAAGTGTTCCACCAGGTCAGGAATGTCGTCGCGCCGGTCGCGCAACGCCGGAAGCCGAATCGGGAAAACGCTCAGCCGATAGAAAAGATCGGCGCGGAACTTGCGCTCGCGCACCAGCTGCGGCAAATCTTGATGGGTGGCCGCGATCACCCGCACATCCACGTGAACCGGCTGCCGGCTTCCCAGCCGTTCAAACTGGCGCTCCTGCAGCGCGCGCAGAAGTTTGGGCTGCAATTCCAGGGGAAGATCGCCGATTTCGTCCAGGAACAGTGTGCCGTGATCGGCCGCTTCAAATCGGCCCGTTGTCCTGGCAAGAGCTCCGGTGAACGCCCCGCGCTCATGTCCGTAGAGTTCGCTTTCGATCAGCCCCGCCGGGATCGCGGCACAGTTCACCGCCACGAAGGGAGAGTTCCGCCGGGGGCTCTCGGCGTGAATGGCACGCGCGATCACTTCCTTGCCCGTGCCGGTCTCACCTTGGATCAGAACCGAGCAATCGGAATTCGCAACCAATGACGCTTCGCTCAATACCCGTTGAAATTCTTGACTCGCTCCAACCACTGCGAGGTCCATAGCATTGTCCTCCGTTGATTTCAGGAAGCACTGCGTATTCGCGTGCTGTTTACATAACGGAGAGCCAGGATGTTTTGTGTGTGCGAGCGATTTAAAAACTCAAGCGGAGCGCCAACTGGATGGAACGCGGAGAGCCGATCTGAAATAGCGAATTCAACTGACCGGGCACGCCCGGGGCCAGTACGTTGGCGAGTGTGTTGTTGGATCGACGCAAGTAGCCAATCAGGGAAACATCAGTCGGATCTCCCGGCAACCCGGGGTTCGCAAAATTGGGGTGATTCAGAACGTTAAACGCTTCGATGCGGAACTGGAGGGCGGTCCGTTCGGTCAGGCGAAAGTCGCGATGCAGCGCGAAATCGATTTGCCACGCTGGGAAGCCGCGCAGCACATTGCGTCCCAGGGTGCCCTCTTCCGCGTCGTTGGCCGGTTGGGAAAAGGCCCCCGCATTGATCGACTTGCCCCCCGGATAGCCTGAGCCGTAGAGATACAAAGGCTGGCCCGGATTGAGGTTCGCACGTACCCATCCCGCGCCGCCAATGATCGTCGTCACCAGATTGTTAGGAAGAGCGGAGTGCGCGAAAAATATAGCGCTCGCCGTCCAGTTCCGAAGCAGCTTGCGAGCGGCGCCATGCGAAGGTGATGGAAGCGCCGCCAATAGCGCGCCGTTTAACGCGTGGCGAATATCGAAATCGGACGAGCCCTTATTGATGTTCGCGTGCAGAAAATTGAACAGATCCGGACTGGGGATCACGACCGTTTCCACCGGAGGGAGATCGTAGGACCCGTCGTCGATGGAATGAGCCCAGGTGTAAGACATAATGGCTTGAACGCGCTTGGACACGCGCCGGTCGTAATGTACTTGAAGCGCGTTGTATGAGGAGCTGGAATCGTTTCCAAAAATCTCGATGTAGCCGTACGTAGTGGATGGAACTTCCGCATACCCGGTCAGGCGGCGTCCGAGCGCGGCGACATAGCCCGCGGAGAATGTTTGCGGACCGAAGGATTGCTCCAGCGTCACGTTCCACTGATACACGCGCGGCAGCGTGTATCCCGGGGCGGCGGCAATGGGAGGCTCGAGACCGGTGGCGGTGAGGGATCCGCTCGACGGTCCAAGGGGTAGCGTTCCCAACGGCTGGTTGCGCATCCCGGTAAACGTCATTGACTGATAGCTGCTGTCCTCAAACCCCGCTTGCCCCAGGTCATAAAACAACCCGGCCCCGGCGCGAAGCACGGTGATACCACGGCTGCCGCTCGCGATCTGCCAGGCCACTCCAAGTCGCGGAGCGAAGTTACGATAGCCGGTCGCGTAGAGGGGCGTGCCGGGCGGCGCCGTCGTCACGGAGGCAAAATTGTCGAGGCTGTGGAGCACAGCAAAACTTGCCATCCCGCTGGCCAGGCGCGGCGGCGGATCCACTTCCCATCGGACACCATAGGTAGCCGTCAGGCGATGTGTGATGCGCCAGGTATCTTGAGCGTACGCTGAAAACGATTTCACCAGATAGCTCGCATTACCGTCCTGGGCCCCTTGGACCCAGAGGTTGAATGAGCCGGTGATCACGTCTCCAACGCCGCCATAGAGCCCGTTCGAGCCGTAGATGCTCGGAAAAAGGATGAACGTGCCCAGACGGGTCCCGCTGGTGCTCGGGCCGAAGAGTCGATAGTCCACGCCGAATTTGAACTGGTGCGAACCACGGCTATAGGACAGGTTGTCGACGAAGTTCAATTGGCGGGCGCGGTCCTGTCCGACTTTTCCATCCAAGATGTATGGGTTGGTGTAGATGCTGGGGATAGCGAAAAACACTGAACTATCGGCGAATGAATATCCAGGCGGAAACAAAGCGGACTGGGGCAGAACTTGGGCGCCATCCACGGGACGGATGCTCGCGGTGACGTTCGAATTCTGTTGGCTCAGGTTCATACGCAACTCGTTCACCAGATGCGGAGTGATGGTATGTGTAAGACCGACCGTCAGCATATCGGTGCCGATCAGATAATGCTCGATATTCGCCGGGTTGCTTGTTTCACCTTCGACACCGCCTTGTTGATGCGACGGGGCGTGATTGAACCGCCCAAACAACACTAGGCGGTCTGTAATGGCATGATCGATGCGAAGTCCATAACTTTGCTGGCTGTCGAGGAGCGAATAGCTGCCCGCAAACGCGGCCAGTCCCAATGCTGCGTCAGCCGCACTGAGCGGCGGGCGATTGGGAAGCGGATAAGCGTCTAAGAACGGTGCGGCCACGGCCGGGGCACCCCTGCGTGCGGCCAGGCTGGGAACTTCGAGTTCCTCCACCGGCTGCGGTTGGGCGAGTAGCAAATCGTCGAAAGAGAAGAAGAAGAACGTACGGTCGTGCCCGTCGTAGACATGTGGAATCTCCAGCGGACCGCCGAGGGTTACGCCGAAGTTGTTAAAACGGAGCGGAGGTTTCGGGAGTCCCTGTTGGTTGGAAAACCAGTCCGAGGCATCCAGCTTATCGTTGCGAAAATACTCAAAAGCGGATCCGGTGTAGCGATTGCCGCCCGAGCGCGAGACTAATCCTATTTGAGCTCCGGGCGACCGGCCGAATTCCGGTGCAAATGTAGAGGTTTGAATCTTGAATTCTTCCAACGCGTCCGGTGAGACAAGATTGCTGAAGGTGCCCAGGAAATTATTCGCGGGAATCGTGCCCGCGCCGGCTTCGCCCAGCGAGAAGATCCGGTTCGTCCCAAAAAGCCCCGCTGGCGTATCGCCGGCCGAGAAGTCGACGGTGACGCCGTCCACGGTGAAGTAGTTCGTGTCGGCGCGCTGGCCATTGATGGCAAATTGGCCGCGGCTGGTATCGGTCGCAGGAACGGGGATCACGCCGGGAGACAATTCAATCAACGTCTGGATGCCACGGCCGTTGAGCGGCATCTCATCGATGATGTTGCGGTCGATCACCGTTCCCACGGATGCATCTTGTGTGTTCACCGGGACCGGATCGCCATGCACCGTGACCACGCTGCGGGAATCGCCGATGCGCAGGTTGAAATCGATCCGGGCGTTCTCGCCGACTTCCAGCTTGATGCCGTCGCGAACGATGGTTTCAAACCCGGAAGCACGCACGTAAATGCGATAGACGCCCGGGCTGAGCGAGAAGACGCTGTAAGAGCCGGTCTCGTTCGATTCTGCCATTCGCCTGCCGCCGGTCTGTTCGTTGCGGACGTTGATTTCCGCGGCGGCCACTTTCAAACCCGAAGGATCCTGGATCAATCCTGAAATTTGCGCAGTTTGAGCGTGAGCCGCATTCGCAAAAGCGGCCAGACAGACGGCCCAAACCGCGCGCGTCACTTGAGCGAATCGAGCAATGAGTGGATGGCCTGATGCCTGGAGCGAAACTCGGCCGAAACTTGCGAAAGATTTCGGTCATCGGTCTGCGAACCGGCCACCAAACTAGTAACGTCGCGATCCTGCTGCTCGACAGCCGCAAACAGTGCGAAAACCTGATCCCGCCAGTTGGAAGAGGGCGCCGGCGTCCCGGCAGCGGGAGCTCGGATCAGCTTCACTAGCGGATCCAAATCATCGTTGGCGCCGGCCAACTGCTGCAGGTGAGCGCGAACCATCTCCTGAAGTTTGGCCTGCCCGTTTGGATCGCTGTAACGATCGGCAAGCCTTTTGAGCGCCCAAGCGTGGGCCACAGCTGTGTCCGATGCAAACAAGCAGCGGTCGGTGAAAGCCAGACGTTCGTCGGGCGAGGAAAACGAGCGGTCCAACGTGTCGTGTAAAAGCGGGACCGATTTGCTCTGGGTGTCCTGCCGGATGGTGGTATCGTTCGCGGCGGGCGCATTCGATGCCGTGGGCAAAGTCAAGTTGAGCCGAACATTGGCTACGCCATTCAACGCCTCCTGGATAGCCTCCTTGCGCTCGGGTGAGCTGACAATGCCGCTCAGGGTCACTTCGCTCGTGTTCCTTTCCACGGTTAGATCCTCTCCGAGATCCCAACGATGCGCAAAAAGAATGTAGCGAACGTCCAGTTCCACCTGATCCAGATCCGGCTTGGGAACGGCCGGGGGAGCTTCGACCTTGGGAACCGCCTTCTGAGCAATTGCGACCGGCGGCTCTGTCGCGTCCCCGATCTCGAACGCGATTTCAGTAAGATCCAGCTCGCGGCCATCGTAGAACCGAATATGCTGCGCCACCGGATGAAAGTCGGCGGAACGAACCGAAATCCAGGCTTCCCGGATTGGATCCGCCGTCGTGAGGGTATCGAGAACCAGACGATCCCCGGATCGCTTCACTTTGTCGGTCTTCGCGGTGAGTCCATCGCGCCAATCGGAGAAGCCTTGGGCGGTAAGCGGGGCATTCCATGCGAGCGGATCGGCCTCGACCTCCCATCGAGCCTCCCGAATCGGGGCATTTATGTTCCACGTGAAATCGCGGGTGACCACTCGCTCTCCGCTTCGGATCTGCAAGGTCTGGCGAATCAGGTGGTTACGGCCGGCCGCCGGGGGCTTCTGCGCGGCCATCGCGCGCGTTAGGAGCTCCGTGGCCGAAACAGGCGGAGGGCTAAGTACTTCGGTCCAAAATAACAAAGCCACCATTGCAGCAGCCACCACGGTCACCCACCGGAGCTGAACATGCTGAAAAGGATGCCAAAACAAAGCCAGCTTTCGCCATATTTTCGCCAGAAGCGGGACTACTGGGGCTTCGCCGGTCAGGGTCCGCAAGCGTGCGCGAAATCCGCTGGAATCGCTGGATGGGCTTTCGAGCGCGGGCAGGTAGCGCTTCTCGCGATACTCGACGAACGCTAAAATGCCGCGCTGCATTTCCTCATAGCGCGCCTTGCAGCTCCAGCAACCGGCCAGATGCTGCTGAACGCGTGCCGCCTCGTCGGCGGCCACTTCGCCTTCCAGAGTGAGCAAGAGCTGATCTTCGCTAGGATGCCCTTCGACGCCAAATTCGACCAGTTTCACATCCTGATTCACGCGGACACCTCCGAATCGACTTCACGAGCCAGTTTCACTGTGGCCCGGCGGACGGCATCGGCAACCGTAGAGACGCTGATCGCCAGCAACTCAGCGATTTCGCGGTAGCGCAGCCCGTCAGCGCGCAAATGCAGACATTCACGCTGGAGCGGCGTAAGATTTAGAACGGCCAACTGCAAACGGTCCAGCCGTTCATTTTGAATCAGAATGGATTCGGGGTCGGACTGCATCGACGATCGCGATTCCTCAATTTCGCGCCAGTTCTGCTCGTCCAAGTCAATGGAATGACCGTCGCTTCGAGCGACATCGATGGCAAGATTGTTGGCCACCGTGAACAACCAGGCTTTGGGATTTTCCAGCGGTTTGTTATCCAGCAGGTGCCGGCAGAGCCGAAGGAAGGTTTCCTGCGTAAGATCTTCCGCACGCCCGGCATTGTGCGTTTTCCGCAGAAGGTAACGAAAGACGGGCAGGCGAAGCTGCTCAAAATAGACCAACACCCTTTCATCGAGCGTCATCTTTTCAATCGTCTTGGAACAGACAGTCTTCTCCTCTTCCAATGCCGCCATGGCTCCGGAAAGGGCGCTCGTAGAGATGGTCCGCTCAAACATCACCTGCTAGAAAGCATAACGGGCGGGCGGACGCTTTTGTGTGTGACAAAGCTAAAAGCTTTTTTTTAATACGGCGCTCAACTGCAAGGGTGTAATCTGAGGAAAGATCCTGTCGGCAATGCAATCTTCCACACAAGACCTGACGAAAGTTGAACGGGCGGAGAACGAATCGGGCTTCCTCTCCAGCGAGTCCGTTCTCAACATTCTAAAGTTGATTCTGGCCGGATCTGAATTGCCCCGGGTGCTGGCGATTATTGCTGAATTGGTGGAATCTCAAGGCCACGGTATGTTTTGCACCATCTGGCTTCCGGATGCCGATGGAAAGCATCTCTATTGCGCAGCCGCGCCCAGCCTTCCCGCATTTCCCGCCAGCGTGGGGCGCACGCGAATCAGCCCGATGGGAGCATCCTGCGGCACAGCGGTTTATCGCAGGGAGCCCGTGTATGTGGCGGATATCTTCCGGGAACCTGCTTGGGACGACTACCGGGACCGGATGTTGCCGTTTGGTATTCGCGCCGTTTGGTCGCGCCCCTTGTTCACACGGGAAGGCGGGGTCCTGGGGACTTTCGCCATTCTGTATCGCGAGGTGCGTCATCCTGACGCCATCGACCTGCAGTTGATCGAGAATGCCGGCCACATCGCGGGGATCGCGATTGAGCGCTACATCAATGAGAAAGCGTTGCGGCATGAACGCGAGCGGCTGCGATTGTTGCTTGAAATTACGAGCAGCGTCACATCCCGGTTGGACTTCCGCCAAGTAGTTGAGGCGCTCTCGACGAGCCTATTTCGCGTAATGCAATGTGACGTGTCCGCCTTGCTGCTCCCCGACTCCGAAAGCGGCCAGTTGCGCGTCACTATCCTTTATAATCCCGGCGCGAGAGGACCCATGCGCGAGGGGTCGCTGGTGCCGATGGATAGTTCGATCTCGGGTCAGGTATTGCGGACGGCCAAGAGCGTCCGGATCGACAGCTTCGAACAAGTCCGCGAGGATCCCGAGATTTTCGGGAATCCTGACGGGCAGCGTCTTTATGAGCGAGTGCTCGAGGAAGGCCTCAGAACTGGCTGTTATCTTCCGCTCGTTGGCCGCAACCGCGTGCTTGGAGTTCTGATGCTCTCCAGGCGTTCGGATAATGTTTTCGAGAACGACGACGTCATCTTCCTGGAGCAAGTGGCCGCCCAGGTGGCGATCGCGGTTGAGAATGCGCTGGAGTACGAACAGGCGCTCAAGGAACGAGATAAGGAAACGAAACAGAGGCTCTACCTGGAGGAGGAGGTTCGCGCTCAGTGCGGGGCAATCGTGGGGGATAGCTACGCTTTGAATGCCGCGTTGCAGCTGGTATCGGTTGTTGCGCCCACCGATTCGAGCGTGCTGATTCTGGGCGAGACGGGAACCGGCAAGGAGCTGATTGCCCGCGCCGTACACGATTTGAGCTCGCGCCGCGAACGAGCCTTCGTCAAATTGAATTGCGCCGCGATCCCGCTCGGCCTTCTGGAGAGCGAGCTCTTCGGTCACGAAAGAGGAGCATTTACCGGAGCGATCGCGCAGAAGCTGGGCCGTTTTGAATTGGCGAACAAGGGCACGCTCTTTTTGGACGAAGTCGGAGACATTCCCGTCGAACTTCAGGCGAAGTTGCTCCGTGTTCTACAGGAGCAGGAGTTTGAGAGACTCGGCAACGCCCGCACTCACAAAGTAGACGTCCGGTTAATCGCCGCTACGCATCGCGATCTGCCCGAGATGGTGAAGCAGTCGGCGTTTCGTGAAGACCTGTACTACCGATTGAACGTATTTCCGATCGTGGTTCCGGCGCTGCGGCAACGTGCCGAGGACATTCCGAAACTGGTTCAGCATTTCACCGAGATCTACGCCCGGCGAATGAACAAGCGAATCGACGAGATTCCTTCCGAGACAATGGACGCGCTGATGCGGTACGCGTGGCCCGGAAACGTTCGGGAATTGCAGAACTTCATCGAACGCGCCGTCATTCTTTCTCCGCACTCCGTGTTGCGCGCGCCAACCTCCGAGTTAGAATCGTTCCCGGTGCGCAGCGAGCCGGGCGTCCCGTTGACTGGTCTTGATTCCATGACGGGGCTCCAAGAAGTTGAGCGAGATCACATCATCCGGGCGCTGGAAGCGAGCAATTGGGTGGTGGGCGGCCGTGCCGGCGCTGCACAGCGATTAGGGATGAAGAGGACATCGTTAGCTTACAGAATGCAGAAGCTTCGCATCAGGCGTCCCAAGCGCCCCTAGTTACAATCCTGTCACCAGGGGTCTGCGACAAAGCCGTGCCCCCCACCGGACAGCGCGACGGAGATCCGTCACGATTCTGTCAGATGGCTCGCTGCCATCGCCAAGAAAACTGAGTGTTTTCGATCTTGGCCGATCGAGTGCGATGCGATGTGCATGACCCAAGCTCGTTCCACCCAAACGGCGAAGAGTCCCGAGTTTTCTGTGCCCGGCACATCCATCCATAACATCGAGGCAGATGGAATCCGGGTTTTCTATCGTGCGGCTGGCGATCCAAACTCTCCGGTGGTGCTGCTGCTACACGGGTTCCCGTCTTCGTCATTCATGTTCCGCGAACTTATTCCACGCCTCGCCAACGACTACCGCGTGATCGCGCCAGACCTCCCCGGCTTTGGATTCACAGAGGTTCCCGCAGAACGAAAATACGTCTATTCGTTCGACCGGTTGGCCGCGACCATCAATGCGTTCACGCAGGCGCTCAAGCTCAGGCGTTATGCACTGTATGTGTTCGACTACGGCGCGCCGACTGGGTTCCGTCTAGCCATGGCTCACCCGGATCGAGTCTCGGCCATCGTTTCGCAAAACGGCAATGCCTATGACGAAGGGCTTGGCGATGCCTGGGCGCCGATTCGAAAATACTGGGCTGAGCCGACTGCGGGGAATCGCGAGGTAATCGCCAAAAATATTCTCACGCTGGAAGGGACGCGGTGGCAATACACGCACGGCGTGGCCGATCCTGACAGCGTTCCGCCGGAATCGTACACGCTGGATGCGGCTCTGCTGGAGCGCCCGGGGAACAAGGACATTCAGCTGGATTTGTTTCTCGATTATGCGTCGAACGTGAAGCTGTATCCGGCGTTTCAAGATTACTTTCGAAAAGCGCGGCCGCCGCTACTCGCGATTTGGGGCAAGAACGATCCTTTCTTCATCCCCGCCGGCGCCGACGCATTTCGAAAGGACATACCGAACGCGCGGGTTGAGTTTCTCGACACCGGGCATTTCGCCATCGAGACGCATGTGATCGAGATTGCTACCGCGATGACGGATTTCCTGGCGTCGAACGGTATATCGCAATGAACGGGACGATCGTGTTGGTCCATGGCGCGTGGGCTGACAGTTCCTGCTGGCAGAACATAATTCTGCCGCTGACAAAAGAAGGGCTAAAGGTAACGTGCGCGCCGATCCCGTTAACGTCGCTTACGGATGATATCGCCGCTCTCGATCGCGTGATCGAAAGAACAACTGGGCCGGCAATCTTGGTGGGGCATGCCTACGCGGGCGCCGTCGTCGCTGGCCCGAAAGACGACCGGGTGAAGTCGCTCGTCTACGTGGCGGCGCTAGCGCCTGCTGAGGGTGAAACCGTTGCAGACGTGTTCTATCGCGCGAAGCCTCATCGGGAAGCGCCGAATCTCAAGCCGGACGCGCATGGCCTGATCTGGATGCCGGAAGGGTACTTTGGACGCGCCGTCGCGCACAGAGCGTCGCAGGAGCAGACAGCGATTTTGGAAGCTGTGCAGCGGCCGATCGCGTTGAAATGCATTCAGGAGAAAACGCCTATGCCGGCCTGGAAAACGAAGGCCTCATGGTTTCTGCTGGCGGAAGAGGATCGGATGATTGCGCCAGAGACACAGCGCTATATGGCGGAGCGCATGGGCGCAAAGACTCGGAAGCACAACGTGGACCACACTCCGATGCATACGCAGCCCGACGTAGTTGTTGGCGTGATTCTGGAAGCGGCGCGAGAAACGCTTGCGGCCCAACACGAACAGTCAGGGAGCACGCATGCCTAAATCCGTTGCCATCGTCACGGGAGCGAGCCAGGGAATCGGCCGCGCCACCGCGATACGGTTGGCACGCGATTTCGAAGCCGTAGTTCTGGCCGCGCGGCAAGAGGACGAACTCAAGCAGACGGCTTGCGCGGTGCAGTCGGCCGGCGCCGAGCCACTGATTTATGCGCTCGATCTGCGCCAGCCCGGTTCGGCCGAGACTCTCGTCCAAGGCACGCTCGATCGCGTCGGTAGAATCGACGCTCTGATAAACATTGCCGGCGCCGTGCCGCAGATCGATTTGTTCGAGATGACGGATGCGCAGTGGGAAGACGGCTTGGCGCTGAAGCTGCACGGTGCGCGCAGGCTCACGATTCGAGCTTGGGATGCACTGAAGGCTTCCAAAGGCGCGGTTGTGCTGATCTCGGGAAGCGCGGCGCTCGATCCGAAGCCCGGTTTCGCCGCGGTAGCGACCATCAACGCCGCCATCATCGCGCTCGCGAAGGCCTTCGCCGAGCAAGGCATTAAAGACGGAGTCCAAGTGAACAGCGTGGTGCCGGGCGCCGTTATGACGGGCCGCCGGCGATCTTTTCTGAATCATTGGGCGCCGGAGCATGGCATGAGCGTGGAAGAGGCAACCAAGCTTTTTCCCGAGCAGGCCGGCATCGCCCGCTACGGCGAACCCGAGGAGATCGCGGGCCTGATGGCGTACCTGGTTTCGAAGGAAGCTCGTTGGCTTACTGGCGCTTCCGTCCGAATGGATGGCGGCGAAATCAAAGGGATCTAAGAAAGACAAAGGAGAATGATAATGTTTCGAACAATTCAGATTACGGGTGCAATCGCGATGCTCACAGGCATGACGAGTTTCGGCCAAGAGAAGGCCCAGCCTCTCGAAACCGGCACCTTCCATGGAAAAGTGCACCCTACATCCGGGCGCGCCACGATTTACAAAGAGGGCGATGGGCGTTTGCTGCTCCGGCTGACAAACTTCAAGACGTCCAATGGGCCGGATGTGCACGTGGTGTTGATCGCAGCCAAGGATGCCGACGATGACGCGAATTTTCTGAAGAGCAGCACCGAGAGGCTCGAGCTCGGCTCGCTGAAAGGAAATGAAGGAGACCAAAACTACGACATTCCAGCGGGAACGGATCTGAAGAAGTTCCAAACGGTCTCAATTTACTGCGTGCGGTTCAACGCGAACTTCGGCGCGGCTCCGCTCGAGAAGTTTTGAGCATGCCTATTCCAGCGAGCCGATGGTTATTACGGTGGAGATGGGCACTGGTTGCGGTTAGCCTGCCAGTTCTGGTTGGACTCTGGTGGGCTTTCCGGCCAGAGAAGCTGTGGGTCAATCAGAAGGTGAATGAAGCCGCGCCCTTTGAGGCGAGCGCTGACCCCAAGCCAGTCCTTACGGGACGATTCGAAGCCAAAGCCGAGCAAACCAGCGGGCGCGCCACCATCTATCAGAAGCCCGGCGGCGAGGAGTATCTTCGCCTGAGCGATTTCTCGGCTCCGAAGGGCGGGGATCTCCACATCGAGCTGAAGGGTGACTCGAATGGCACCGATCTTGGCCCCTTGAAGAACGTTCAAGGCGATCAAAACTACGACCTGCCTGCCGCCGCGGACCCGAACAAGTATGAGGCCGTAGTAATTTATAGCCAACAGTCCCACACCGTGTTTGGCTTGGCGAAGCTCGAACCCTTCTAGAGGATTCATGGAACGTCGTACCTTTCTTGCAACTGCTTCGCTCAGCCCACTATTCGCGCCCTTTGCTGCGGCACAGGGCAGTTCGGCATCATTCACGACGGCTGAAGTGGAAGTCGCCGGCAACAAGATCTTCGTGCGCCGCTGTGGACACGGCCCCGGGATCCTCATGGTTCACGGTTTTCCGAGGACCAGCCTGATGTGGCGATTTCTTGCGCCGAAGCTCGCCGAGACTCACACCGTGGTCTGCCCAGACCTGCGCGCTTACGGTCAGAGCGGAATACCCGCTTCCGCGGACGACCATTTTCCGTATTCCAAACGCGCGATGGCGCAGGAACTGGTCGAGGTGATGAACAAACTCGGCTTTCCGACCTTCACGCTGATCGGCCACGATCGCGGAGGACGCGTTTCCTACCGCATGGCGCTCGATCATCCGAAGAACGTGGAGCGTCTCGCGGTCTTCGATGTGATTCCGATTATCGAGGCTTGGAATCGCTCCGATGCGCGCTTCGCGCAGACCTATTGGCCGTGGATTCTTTTGTCGCAGAAACAGCCGCTGCCGGAGAGCTACTTGCTCGGCGCTCCGGAAGCGGTCTTCGGTAACCCATTCGGCCAAGGTTCTTTCGGCCCCGAGATTCTCTCAGAGTACGTTTCCACCTATCGCGATCCGGCGCGAGTGCATGGAATCTGCGAGGAGTATCGAGCCGCTGCGACAATCGATGTGGAGCACGATCGCGCTGACCAGGCGGCTTCCAAGCGAATCGAATGCCCGATGCTGCATCTCTGGGCCGAGGGTGGTCCACTCGACATCTTCTATGCTAAAGATGGTGGTCCGCTGGGCATCTGGCGGCAATGGGCGCCTCGCGCGCAGGGACAGGCGATGAAGGGCGGACATTTCTTTCCAGAAGAGAACCCGAATGACACGGCGGTTCTCGTCAAGCAGTTCCTCGCGGCGTAGGCAACAGCTAAAGGAGATGAACTCATGAACGCACCGGAAAAATTCGATGTTCTCGTGCTGGGCGGAGGCACCGCCGGCAAATTGGCGGCCTGGACGTCGGCCACGGAAGGAAGGAAAACCGCCGTCGTCGATCGAAAGTATATCGGCGGAGCGTGTCCGAACATTGCCTGCCTGCCGACCAAGAATGTCATTTATTCCTCCAAGGTCGCCTCGCTCGTTAAGCGGCAGCGCGAGTTCGGGATCGAGACCGGCCCGATCGCCATCGACATGGCGGGAGTTTACGCGCGCAAGCGCGACATGGTGGACGGCATCATCCAGGTGCATCTCGACAAATATCACGCGACCTTCAACAAACAGCGCGGTGATGAGCTCATCTTCGGCGAGGGCGCATTCGTGGCCCCTCGCACCATTCACGTCATACTGCGCGATGGGGGAGAACGTACGCTCACTGCTGATCGTGTGTTCGTGGACTTGGGAACCCACGCGGCAATGCCCGACACTCCGGGCTTGCGTGAAGCCAAGCCATTGACCCATGTCGAAGTGCTGGACTTGCAGCGGCGTCCCGACCACTTGATCGTCCTGGGCGGCGGCTACGTCGGCCTGGAACTCAGCCAGGCGCTACGCAGATTCGGAAGCCGTGTAACTCTGATCGAACGCAGCGCGCAACTTGTCCCCAATGAAGACACCGACGTTTCGCAGGCGATCCTGCAGTTGTTCCAGGAGGAAGGCATTGAGGTACTGTTAGGCACACGCGTCCTCAGTGTGAACGGGCTTTCCGGCGGACACGTGAGTCTTCAGCTCCAGACTGGGAACAGTACACGAACTCTGGAAGGAACGGACATCTTAGCGGCCACTGGACGTACGCCCAACACAAGCGGCATTGGACTCGAGAAAGCAGGAATCGAAGTCACGGAAAAGGGACACATCCGAGTGAATGATCGCCTGGAAACCACCTCGCCAAACGTGTGGGCCATGGGCGAGTGCGCCGGCAGCCCGTACTTCACGCACGTATCGGAGGACGACTTTACCATCATTCACGAAAACCTGAATGGCGGCCAGCGCAGCACACGGGACCGCCTGGTTCCGTCCTGCGTCTTCATCGATCCGGAGCTGGCGCGTGTTGGCCTCAACGAATCACAGGCGCGGGAAAGAGGAATATCCTACCGGGTTGCGTCCGTGCCGGTCGCCTCCGGCTGGCGTCCATGGACTATTTCGGAAAAACGTGGGTTCATGAAGACGCTGATCGACGTGGACAGCGACCGGATTCTTGGATTCACGTCCTTTGGGCCGGAGGCCGGCGAACTCATGGGTACGGTTCAACTCGCGATGCTGGCAGGCGTGCCGTATACGATTTTGCGGGACACAATGTTTGCGCATCCGACGATGACGGAAGGGCTGAAGGCTTTGTTCATGGCCGTGCCTGCCGGGCAGGTTCAGCACGCGCGAACGTCCGCGGGTTGAGACAAATACCTCACTGCCAACCGCCGCCGAGGGCATTATAAAGCTGGACCATGCTTACGATTTCGCCATAACGAATCTGCTCCAGCGTCAGCTCGGCCGAGAGCAGATCGCGGTCTGCATCAAGCGCATTGAGCTGCGTATCCACGCCGCCTTCATAGCGGCGGTAAGCCAGACGTTTGCGGACTTCGAGCGCGACTACCAGTTTCTGCTGCTCGACCCGGCTCTCGCGCGTTCGCTGATGCGCGATCAGTGCGTCGGAAACCTCCTGGAATGCCGTGCTGATCGACTTTTCGTACGCGATCTGCGCATCCCGGCGCTGAGCCTCGGCCAGCCGCACCTGGTTCTTTATTCGTCCGGCGGTGAAGATCGGTTGGGTCACTTGGGGCACGAAGCTATACACCGCGTTCGGGCCGGAAAAAAGCTTGGCTAATGCTGAGCTTTGGCCGCCGATCGAGCCCGTCAAGGTGATCTGTGGAAAATAGGCGGCTTTCGCAACTCCAATGTTGGCGTTCGCTGCAATCATCGACTGCTCGGCGGCGCGGATGTCGGGGCGTCGTTCAAGCAATGCCGAGGGCAGTCCGGCGGGCACTTCCGGCACCAGATACTGCTCGTTGATGCGGCGCGCTCGCTCGACGCTGCCCGGGTTCTTGCCGAGCAGCAGAGATATTTGATCCTCCGTCTGCTCGATCTGCTGCTTCAACTGCGGAATGCTTTCGGCTGCGCTCTCGACGAGTTGCTCGGCTTGGCGCGTGTCTAGCTCGGTGGCGATACCGTGCACTTCGCGATCCGACGTCAGCTTGAAAGATTCCTGTCGCGACGCCAGCGTGGTCTGAGAGATCTTCAGCTCGGAATCAAGCTCCAGCAACTGAAAATAATCGGTCGCCACCTGGCTCACCACCGTACTGATTACCGTTTTGCGGTTCCAATCGGCATTGAGCAGATTCGCGCGCGAAGCCTCCGTCGCGCGGCGCAACTGTCCCCAAAGATCCACCTGGAAGGACAGAAGGTTGAGCGAGGCTTCTCCCCAGTTGCGATTCTGATTGGTGACAAATGACGCCGGAAGCGGAAACTGTCCATCGCGCGACAAGCGCGTAAACTGGAGATCGCCGGAAGCGCTTACTTGCGGGTATTGGTTGGAGCGAGTGATCCCGAGGTTCGCGCGCGCCTGGTCAACCCGCGCCACTGCATCGCGCAGATCGTAGTTCTGAACGAGGGCGACCTTGATCAGCTCGTCGAGCTGCGGATCGCGGAAAACCTCGAACCACTTCAGGTCCGCAAGCGAAGCTCCTTGTGATTCCGGTAATGGCTCCGGTGCACGGAAGTTTTGCGGTGCGGCGATCTGCGGCCGCTTGTAATTGGGGCCGACGGTGCATCCGGCCAGCGTTAACACCACAACAGCAGTTGCAATATAGATAGAAGATCTCATGTCAGTCTCCTTGAGCCGGTGAAGGTAAGGGATCGGTGCCGGGTGCTATGGCCTTAGCGCCCGACAACTTCTCCACCACAACGAAGATGGCGGGAAC
>DATHMO010000193.1:0-12148 GCA_035486995.1 Bryobacteraceae bacterium | reverse complement strand
GCCGGCTTCGCCGCCACGTTTGAGCAATACAAATTTCGAACGGTCAGTGCAATCCAGCCGAGTCTCAACCTCCAATAGCCCGCGCGCCCTTCCGCGGATAGTTACATCTCGACCACATTCGGTCAACTGACTGAATAAGGTCAATCCCCAAAAACCAAGCAAATGATTGTCGATCCGCTGGTATCGCCTTTGGCGGCGGTTTCTGCCGCGGTCCTCAATGGGCCCACCCGTGCTCTGCTTGATCCGTGGGACCACCCACAATTTCTGAATCAGAAGAAGGAGTAAGAAATGAATTTCTTAAGAGCAGCACCGGCCGTACTTTGTGCGGCGGTCATCGCTACAGCTTTCTCACCGAGCGTAAAGGCCGACGAATGGAACCAGAAGACCGTTATCACCTTCAGCCAGCCGGTCGAGACCCCTGGCGTTCACATCAAGGGTTGGGCGGTGTTGCCCGCGGGAACCTATGTTTTCAAGCTTCTGGGCTCCCCCTCCGACCGCCACATCGTCCAGATTTTCAACCAGGACGAAACGGTGGTCTATGCCACCGTCCTGGCCGTCCCCAACTATCGCCTCAAAGCAACCAGCAAAACAGTGCTGACCTTTAGAGAAACGCCGCCCGGCGAGCCGGAAGTGCTGCGGGCCTGGTTCTATCCCGGCAAGAACTTTGGTGAGGAGTTCGTATATCCCAAGGAACGAGCTCTCGTGCTGGCAAAAGTGACTAACTCGCCAGTTCTCTACACGCCAGCCGAGATTCCGGTCGAAGTAGCAGCGCCGATTACCTCTGCCGAGGAACCGGTAGTCGTTCAACTGAAGCAGGCGCCGATTCTGGCAGTGAAACCCACTGGCGAAGACGTCGAGATTGCCCAGGTAGTGACTGCGCCTCCCGCCGAAGAGCTGGTAGCGACGAACGCTGCTCCGGCTGCCGAGCTTCCGAAGACCGCGAGTCCGATGCCTCTGATCGGGTTGTTCGGCTTGCTGGCTTTAGGTGCAGCTTTCACGCTTAGATTTGCTCGCACGCGCGCATTCTAACGACGGATCGGGTCTGCCTCCCCGGCGTGCCAGATTATGAACGGGCCGGGGCGTGCTGAGAGAAAGCGACTGTAAAGGATATCGGTACGACATGCGACCAAGAATTACCCCGATATTGGAGGTCCGAATGCGTGGTTCCCACCTAGAGGGCGAGGACTGCTATAAGACCAAGGCCCGGGGCATGGCAGTGCTCACCACACCGTTGCTGAATAAAGGCACGGCTTTCACTTTAGAGGAGCGAGAGGAGCTAGGTCTCACCGGCCTGCTGCCGCCGGTGATCAGCACTTTGATGGCGCAGGTGAAGGCCGCCTACGCTCAATACCAGCGCCTTCCTGATGCGCTCAACAAGAACATCTATCTGACTGCGCTGCATGACCGTAATGAGGTGCTGTTCTACCGCTTGCTGTCAGGGCACCTGCGCGAGATGATCCCCATCGTAAACGATCTCACGGTGGGTATGGCGATGCAGCAGTATCACCACGAATGCCGTCGCCCGCGCGGCGTTTACCTCTCCATCGACCATTTGGACGGCATCGAAGCCGCGTTTGCGAACCTGGGCGCCGGGCCCGAAGATATCGACTTGATCCTGGCCACCGACGCCGAGCAAATTCTAGGGCTGGGCGACTGGGGCGTGGGCGGCATCGAAATCTCCATCGGCAAGCTGGCGATCTATACCGCGGCCGGCGGCATCGATCCCACGCGCGTAATTCCGGTGATGTTGGACGTCGGCACCAATCGGGAAAGCCTGCTCAAAGATCCGATGTACGTTGGGAACCGCCATGCGCGCGTTCGTGGCGAGCGCTACGATGCCTTCATCGGGGCTTACGTCGAGACGGTGACCAAACTTTTCCCCAACGCGTTGCTGCAATGGGAGGACTTCGCGCCCGGCAACGGCCGCCGCATTCTGGAGAAATATCGCAATCGGATCAGCACGTTCAACGACGACATGCAGGGTACGGGTGCGATCACGCTAGCGGCAGCCGTGTCTGCGGTACGTGTTTGCGGATCTCCGATGCGGAACCAGCGCGTGGTGATCTTTGGCGCCGGAACGGCTGGCTTAGGAATTGCCGATCAGATTCGCGATGCTATGATCCGCGAAGGGCTCCCCAGGGAGCAGGCGTCCGCGCGCTTCTGGCTGGTGGACACCGACGGACTCCTGATCGACGACATGGGTGACCGTGTCCATGACTATCAAGCTCCCTACGCACGTCCCCATGCGGAAGTGAAACGCTGGAAGCGCAACGGCCCCGGCGATATCATCGACCTGGCCGAAGTGGTACGACAGGTTCGCCCAACCATGCTGATCGGCGCGTCGACGGTCGCTGGCGCTTTTACCGAAGCCATTGTCCGGGAAATGGCCAAGCATTGCGAGAGGCCCATCGTCTTTCCGCTTTCCAATCCAGCCCCCATGGCGGAAGCCACGCCGGCCGATCTGATTGCCTGGACCGAGGGGCGTGCTCTGATCGCTACTGGCAGCGCGTTCCAACCGGTCACCTACCGGGGCGTGACGTACGTCATCGGCCAGGTGAACAACGCGATGCTGTATCCCGGCCTTTGTCTGGGCGCCATCGTCTCGCGTGCCCGGCGCATCAGCGACAACATGTTCGCCGCCGCCGCGAATGCGGTATCCAGCCTGGTTGCCGTACGCCTGCCCGGTGCCTCGTTACTGCCGCATGTGGACGATTTGCGGATCGTGTCGTTGACCGTTGCCGTCGCCGTGGCCGAGGCTGCCGTGGAGGATGGTCTGGCACGGGTGAAATTCTCGGACATCGTGCAGCAAGTGGGAGACGCCATGTGGGAACCGGAATATCGCGAGATCCGAGCAATTTGAGCAATCTGAAAACACAATCAGGCCGGGAGGCCTCAACTTATGAAAATACGTCCGTTGTATGACCGCGTTGTGATCAAACGAGTCGAAGAAAAAGGAGACGCCTTGCGTGGCGGCCTGTATATTCCAGATTCCGCGAAGGAAAAGCCCCAGGAGGGCGAAGTGCTGGCCGTCGGCAAGGGCAAGCGCATGGAAGATGGCACGGTGGTGGCGCTGGACGTTCAGGTCGGCGACCGCATTCTATTCGGAAAATATTCCGGCAGCGACATCACTATCGAAGGCACCGAATGCATGATCATGCGTGAGGACGAAATCCTTGCCGTTTTGGACAAGCAGCCCGTGGCTGCAAAGAAAGCGAGCTAACAAATGGCAAAACAAATTATCTACGCGGATCATTCGCGGCAGGCCATCCTGCGCGGTGTGAATCAACTGGCCGATGCCGTGAAGGTTACCCTGGGCCCCAAGGGGCGCAACGTCGTTTTGGAGAAAAAATTTGGCGGACCCACCATTACCAAAGACGGTGTGACGGTTGCCAAGGAGATTGAGCTGGCCGATCCACTCGAGAACATGGGCGCGCAAATGGTGCGCGAGGTTGCTTCGAAAACCTCCGACGTGGCAGGCGACGGCACCACGACCGCCACGGTGCTGGCGCAAATCATTTATCGAGAGGGCGTCAAGGCCGTAACCTCGGGTGTGAACCCGATGGCCATGAAGCGCGGCATCGACAAAGCCGTGAAAATCGCCGTGGAAGCGGTTCAGAAGTTGTCGAAGCCGGTATCCGGCGACATGATCGCTCAGGTGGGCAGCATTTCGGCCAATAGCGATGAAACCATCGGCAACATCATTGCCGACGCGATGAAGAAGGTGGGCAAAGACGGCGTCATCACGGTGGAAGAGTCGAAAACCATGGTGACGGAGCTGGTCACCGTGGAAGGCATGCAGTTCGACCGCGGCTATCTCTCTCCGTATTTCGTCACCGATCCCGAGCGCATGGAAGTGGTGCTCGAAGATCCCTATATTCTGATCCACGAGAAAAAGATCTCCAGCATGAAGGACATCCTTCCGCTGCTTGAGCAGATTGCACGCTCAGGCCATCCCCTGTTGATCGTCGCCGAAGAGGTGGAAGGCGAAGCGCTGGCAACGTTAGTAGTGAATAAGCTGCGCGGGACGCTGGCGGTTTGCGCCGTGAAAGCCCCTGGCTTTGGCGATCGCCGCAAATCCCTGCTCGAAGACATCGCGATTCTCACTGCGGGCAAGTCGCTGGTAGAAGAGACCGGCGTCAAGCTCGAAAGCGTAAAACTGGAAGATCTGGGCCGCGCCAAGCGAGTCACCGTGGATAAGGAAATCACCACCATCATCGACGGCGCCGGCGATTCAAAAGCCATTCAAGGCCGCATCAAGCAGCTGCGCTCGCAAATCGAGGAGACCAGCTCCGATTACGACAAGGAGAAATTGCAGGAGCGTCTTGCGAAGCTGGCCGGCGGAGTCGCCATTATCAAAGTCGGAGCGGCCACCGAGACCGAAATGAAGGAGAAAAAGGCTCGCGTTGAGGACGCCATGCACGCCACGCGCGCCGCGGTGGATGAAGGCATTGTGCCGGGCGGCGGGGTAGCGCTCCTTCGGGCGGCAAAAGCGCTGACGGATCAAAAACTGGACGGCGACGAGCAGATCGGGCTGAACATTATCGCTCGCGCTTGTGAAGAGCCGTTACGCCAGATTGTCATCAACTCGGGTCTCGAAGGCGCGGTTGTGGTCGAAAAGGTCCGCGAGAACAAGGACCCGCACGTCGGCTATAACGCAGCTACAGGCAAGTACGAAGACCTGATCGCCGCCGGAGTCATCGATCCTACCAAGGTGACCCGCACCGCTCTCCAGAACGCGGCGTCCATCGCGTCGCTCATGCTGACAACCGAAGCGATGATCAGCGAGATCCCCGACCGCAATTCGGGCCAGCTAATGAACCCGATGGGACACGGCGGACAGGGGATGGACTACTAGCTGAGCCGCTAGAAATCCTGGGGCTGGAATTCGAGCCAGCCCCGCTAATTGCGTGGATTCAGTCGCGAATTCAGTTGATCTTGTCCAGCCCCTCGGTCAGTTCGATTGAGACTCCCCAAGGGTCGACGATCGTTGCAGTGGCAATGTTGTTCATGGCGGCGTCTCTGTTGTTGTAAGGCCGAACCAGCTTGATGCCCTTCGCTTCGAGCGCCTTCGAAAATGCGTCCAGATTCTTCACTTCGAATCCCACGTGATCTACAACGCGGCCCGCAGTGGGGACGTGGGTGATGGACTGGTCGCCCTCCCACCGGAAGAAGTTGAGACTGTAGCCGACGCCCGGCAAGTCGGCGCCAATGAAGAAGTCGGTTTGTCCCGGACGCAGAGTCGCATCGAACGCCTTCATGTACCATTGCTGCATCTCGACGTACTGCTTATTGATGAAGTGAATGTGATGCGCCACGATAGGCGGCGCGTTTTTTTCCGCGCTGGTAACGAGCTCGATCTTCGCCCCGTCAGGGCCAATAAAATACGCAAAGCGCCCATACACTGCCGACGTGCCGGATTTCGCCGGAGGTTGGTCACCCGGCTTCGGCTCCCGCCCGGTGGTTTCCTGATATCCCGCAGCGGCTAGCTTCGCCGCCATCGCCGGCACGTCGGGAACCGCGAAGCCGATGTGGTCGAAGGCGGTGCCGCGGGTGGGGCCGGCCGGCTTCTGCACGCGCAAAAAGATGAACGCGTCGGGAAACTCAATTACATCGATGTCACCGAACATCATCGCTTTGCCGCCGAGCGTGTCGACCCAAAACTTCTTGTGGGCTTCGACGCTCGTAACGTTGAGGTGATAGTGGCCGATGCGAACCGGTGCGTCCGGATGATTCACGAGTTGTGCGAAAGCAGGCAGCGCTGCGCAAGACATCAGCGCCGCGACGGGCAGAGTAGCTATCTTCATTTGACGAGGTCGGCCAGTCCTTCCGTCATTTCGATATTCGTTCCCCACGGATCTTTGATGAACGCGATCGCGATGCCAAGCTGCGGCACCTTGGTGTAGGGACGATCCAGTTTGATGCCCTGGGCTTCAAGCTTCTTCGTGAACGCCTCGAGGTCTTTGATCTCGAAGCCGATGTGATCGATCGCTCGGCCGGTGGTGCCGACGGTCGGCGTCGGCGAGGGCGTGAAGTTTAGGAACACGCCGGGCAGTTGATCCTGGACGAAAGTGGCCCCGGGATTGGCCGGAAGCAGGGTTGCGCCGAACGTCTTTGCGTACCACGCCTGCATCTCGGTATTCATTTGCCCGAAGAAGTGGATGTGATGAAGCTGAATGGGCGCCTTCTGCGATTTCACCTCGACGAACTCCACCTTGACGTCTTCTGGAGCAAGCGCAAACGCGATGTTGGTCGTGGGACTGGCGGCCGCGATATCGTCGGTCACCTTCACGTTAGCGGCCACCGAATCGACGGTGATCATTTTGAAGCCGTTCGCCTTGATCTTCGCCACTACCGGCCTGAGATCGGGAACCGAAAAGCCGATGTGGTTCACCGTCGTGCCGATCGAACCGCCCGTCGGCGCCTGCATGGGACGGAAAAACATCAGGACATTCGGGAACGCGATGATCTCCTGCTGCCGGTCACCGGTACCGATCTTTACCACGCTGCCGCCGAGCGTGTCGGCATAAAACTTCTTCTGGGCGGCCATGTTCGTGGTGTTCAAATGGTGGTGGCCGTACACCACTGGACCTTGTCCGGCGACCAGAATCTGCGCCCTCGCAACCGGCACGAACAGCAGCCCGAGCGGCACAATGCCCAGCCCGATTCCGGTCAATAAACGTTTCATTGAACGCCTCCTGGTCGCCAAGTCTACACGATATCGCCTTTGGTCGGCGCGGCGTTTTCTACTACGGCGGCTTTTTGGCTTGGCGCCTGGAGACCTCTAGGACAATGACGGGAGGGTTCTTCTTGATTTCAATGCGCGGCGGCGCCGGTCCAGGGCGGGGGATCGCTGGCGGGAAACGACTCTTCGCCCGCTTCGTCGACCTCGTCTTCAACCTCTCGCTCGGGCTTCCTCTTCGGTTCCGGCGAATCGTTTTTCATAACTGATACATGAGACAACGCTAACCCATAAAAAGTTGCAACTACCAACTCTGTAACAGCGATTGTGGATCCTGAATTAATCGTTTCAATGCGTTACTTCACCGCTCAAGAAGCGGCGCCTCAGCGATCTCGTTTGACGGAGCGGTGGGTATGTACATTCTCACGCTTCGGATGCCTGGTTCCGTTCGCGGGTTTCACGTCTCGCGGCCGGCGTTGGTGGATCCGGTGGGCCGTTGCTCTTGCGTTGTATGCCTATGGAGTCGAAACCATCCAAACGCTTAGAGGGCTCGATGCGCGTTTTTCTCATCGCTTCATGCAGATAGACCAAATTGCGGCTTCTCTGTTTTCTCTGGTCGCAATAGGGCAGATCGCCGTTGCACGCCGCCGGCCTGCACGGTCTGCAAGCGATCCCGATCATAGCTCTCATCTTCACGCGATCTACGCTGTCCGCCCAACTTGCCAGACGGTGGACTCATGCCGAGGGGCTTGGTCGCTCACCATGTGCGTGGCAGCCGTCCTGGTCGCAACATGCTGCTTCCATCTCGCTTACAAAAAGCTGCAGCGGCAAAGTCTGTAACAGCTATTGTGGCATCCTGGAATTAACCGCATCGATGCGCCACTTCGTCCGCTGCCGTCTTCCGTTGGCTCTCGGGTTCGCCGCTTCGGTGCTAATCTGCGCTGCCTTCGCTCAGCGGCCGTTCCGCCAGTATCCCGGCTACGAATATGAAAACTTTCCGCTTCCTTCCGATTGGCAGGTCCCCGGCGAATGGACCTTCGCGCGCCTGATGTACCCATCGCAGCATCGTTTTTATGCCGGCGAATATCCGCGCCCCTACCATGCCGACTGGTGGAACGGCCGAGGCGATTGGACCATCGATTATCCGCGTTCAGACCGCCATCTCTCCGAAGCCGTCCGCCGGCTCACGCGCATCCAGACGCGGTCGGTGGAAGAGCCCGTGGATTTGCGCGACGGCGACGAAGTCTACAACTGGCCCTGGCTCTATGGCGTCGAAGTAGGGCACTGGGATCTCACTGACGCCCAGGCCGCCAAGCTACGCGATTTCCTGCTCCGCGGCGGCTTCTTCATGTGCGATGATTTCCACGGCTCAGACGAGTGGAACATCTTCATCTCCGGAATGAACCGCGTGTTTCCTGACCGGCCCATCGTCGACATCGAAAACGGCAGCGCCATCTTTCACACCATCTTCGATCTCGACGATCGCTACCAGGTGCCTGGCGAACAGGTTTTGTATACGCACCGCATCCCTGAAAAAGACGGCTACGAGCCGCATTGGCGCGGGATCTATGACGACAAGGGCCGGCTCATGGTCGCTATCTGCCACGACATGGACCTCGGCGATTCCTGGGAGCACGCCGACAATCCCAAATATCCCGAGAAATATTCAGCGCTCGGGATTCGCATTGGCGTCAACTATATTGTTTACGCCATGACACATTAGCGTGGGGCGGTCCCCCAGGACCGCGGTCGACCTCGTCGACCTCAATGCTGCCAAATCGCCACCAACACCGGATAATACGCATACTCCGGCCACAGCGAAAATGCATCGCTCGTCAGGCAATTGGTGCCATCCTGGCAAGCCATCGCAAAGGTTTCCGAGAACCCTTCGTGAACGTCGTAGTCGCCCAGGCTCGGGTAAAGAATCTTTACCGTATCGCTCAAAGTTGGATCCGGTTCCGTGTCCGACAACATCGCCGAGGTCCCGACAAAGACCGCCGGATCGAGGCCAGGAATCGCTTGAATCCGCACTGCAGATACCGGCGCGCTTCCTGGACAACCAGTCAGCGGAACTGCATAGTTGTAGGTGTTCCCGGTACAAGATCCGGGGAAAGAAATCGCCCCGGCCGTGGAAGCGCTCAACGGAGTCGCGGGCGTAATCCCCGTCGTCTCAGTCACGATCTGCACATATTCTCCCGCGATTTCGCCCATCACATAAAGCGCGCTCAGATCGATTCCATCGCCCTGCGGATCGATCAGGTCGAATTGTTCCGACCACCGCCCGACGGTGTTGGGATAAAGAATCGCCACTACCCCGGTCAGGTCCGTGCTCATCGCCGCCGTGCCGATGGCGACCTGCCCCTCTTGCCCCGGCGTCACCGAAATCGTGATGCGATGAACGAAGGAGCTTCCGATCGCTGTCGCCGAAGTTGAAAGCACGGTCGTGCCGCCGCCCACCGATTGCGAACTCGCCGAAGCCGACCCTCCGTAGGGCGCCACCGATAATGCTTCCGAGCTCAAGAAATCCGTCGCAAACTCGGCGGCGATGTTCAACGAAACGGGAACATTCACGGTGGAATCCGGGATCGCCACAAATTCCTCGCTCCATCCCCCGCCGCAATTGGGGAACAAGGTTTTGTAGAGCCCAGTCCCAGTGGCTGGATTCAGCGAGCTATTTCCCAAATAGAATTTGCCGCAATAACCCGGCTCGACGCGAAAGCGTAGTCGCGACGCGCTCGCGCCCAGTGTCGCCGGAGGGACGCCGCTGGTTCCCGAGAAGGAATAAACACTTGCGGGATCCACGACGCTGCCGCTGGCCTGCAACTGCCACAACGCCACCTGCAATCCTTCCGTACTGATGTCCGGCACAAATCCCCACCCGTGGAACGGTGCCCCGCCGACCGCGCCATCAAACATAGAAAGCCCGTTCTGCCCGCTCGGATCCTGTAACTCCCAGCCTTCCGACCACGCGCTGTGCTCCGAGAGCAATCCGCTATTTGGGTAGAGAATATGAAAGAACCCGTCGGTAATTCCGTTACACCATGCCAGATGAATCTTGCCCTCCTGCCCCGGAATCACCTGCACTCGAACCTTGCTGAAGTAATACGACGGATCGGTGTCGGTGAGCGACGAGTCCTGCACCAAACCAGCTGGGCTAATCGGAACGAACGGACCGGTAGCGCCTGTACAGCCAATCGGCTCGGCGCTCGGAATGGGTCCGCTATACGACTGCGCTTGAACCAGCACTAATTCATTACCCGTCGATGTTCCGTTCTTATAAGTCCAACTCGCCAGCGCGGCCTCGCCCGAGATTTCACCAGCCACATATAAATTGCAGAGGTTGATGGTGTCGTTGCCAGACGGATCGGATAGCTGAAATTGCTCGCTGTGCGCGCCCTCATTCGGAAATAGAATTTGCGCGATGCCCGAGCCCGTCGATGGATTCTGCGACGACTGCCCGACGTAGACCTTCCCCTCGCCGCCAGGTACCACGGACACTATCACCGTGTTCACCCAACTGGATGCGCCGCAATTGACTGCTGCAGGCGCGGTGGCGAGCGTGATGGTAGCCGCACCGGTTCCTGCGTAAACCAAGGCCGCATTGACAAGTAGCCCCAGGGGAAGCACTCGAAGTGAAGTTTTCATGAAACACTACAGTGCGAAATCCGCGGTCAAAAATCTCTGCGCCGTTCGTAGACGCTAACGATTTCCGAAACACCCCCCAACCTATCTACCTCTAACTATTGCGAGGTGAAATCATGCGTGGATTTGCAATTTTGTTCGTAGCCGCTGTTGCCGGTATCGGCCTCACGGTTACCGCCCCAAAGGCTCAGGCTCAGGTCGCCGTCGACATAGGACCAGCCCCTGATTGTCCTTACGGCTATTACGATGTCCCTCCCTACGCCTGTGCTCCCGCCGGCTACTACGGCCCGGAGTGGTTTAGTGGAGATGTTTTTATCGGCGCCGGTCCATGGTTCCATGGCGCTGCCGATTTCCGCGGCCACGTCGACAACCATTTTCATCCGGAACACGGTTATAAGGGCGCCATGCCGCAGCGCGGTGAAAAATTCGATGCGGCAAAGCGTGTCGACGCCGCCCACTTCCATGGCAACGAAATGCGCGATGGTCGCGGCCATGTAGCGAAACGTTAGGCCAAACGTTAGTTACTGCTGCAAGGAGAAGGGCGGGCTTATTTCCCCCGCCCCTTCGGCCCCTGCGCGGTCGTCTCGATCGCGATGATCCAGTCTTTGTTCTGCGCGTTGTCTCGCGACACCGCGTATAGCGTCTTCCGGTCCGGGCCACTGAACGCCACACTGATCACGTCGCGCGGCGTTGGAATCAGTCCCAGATTCTTGCCATCTGTTCCGATCACATTGATCCCGCCATTTGACGTCACATACAGCCGCCCCGTTGTATCGAACGTGCTCCCATCGCCACCGAAACCGCCGCCCTCAAGCTTCGCGAACTCGCGCTGATTGGTGAGCGATCCGTCCTTTTGGACGTCGAACTCCGCGAGCGTCGGGCCGTTGGTCACCCATAGATGCTTCTCATCCTGACTGAGCACGATGCCGTTGGTGAATAGCTTATCGCCGTACTTCGTCACCTTGCCTTGGGAGTCCGAGTAAAACACGGTGCCCATCGTAAAGTACACCCCGCCCTTCTTGTCGGCCGTCAAATCGTTGAGCACGCCGCCGATGCAATCGAACGAATCGCCATTGTATTTGTTGGCCAGGGTCTTGCGCTGCGGTGCCAGTTCTTCAATGGATGCGTTCAACCCGCGATTGTTCACGAACAGCACGCCCTTGGAATTCATCGCCAGCGCGCCGCCAGTGTTGGTGCCCATGTAGGCGATCGAAGTCTTGCCGTCCTTGTCCAGCTTCACCACGTTGCTGTTGTCGTTCTGCGCGAGCAGAATGCCGCCGTCTTTGGTCGCGATGATCCCGTCGGCATTGTTGCCGTCCACTTCCCAGACCTCTTTCCACTTCTGCCCGGCAGCCACCACACCAGGGATTTCCGTCACCGTGTATTCCCTGGGACTCGGTTGCGGAGCGGCGGCAGGTCGCGCGCCTCCAGGACGAGGACCCGGCGCCGGTGGAGGTACCTTGCACGTCTTCAGCACGTCTGGCTCTTTCGCGTCCCGTGGCGCCTGTATTCCTGGCCCCGTCGTCCGCCCGCCCGGATTCGGACTCTGGCCCATCGCAGTGATCGCGCCTAATCCTCCCAGCACCACCGCAAACACTCCAATCGATTTCATTCAGCCTCCCTTTTCGCGTTCCAGAATATCAAATGCACGGCCGTCACTCATTTGTTCGGCAGGTGTTGATAGCTCTTTTCATTTTCCAAACAGATCTCGTCCAGCAGCTCCGTATCAGGCACGAAGGCTTGTTTGAACGTAACTGTCCAAGGCTTGGTGTACGCTGAGCAGGAGCCCAAGAGGCTTGCACAAACTTCTGAAGATGCGGAAGCCCG
>DATHMO010000192.1:0-6367 GCA_035486995.1 Bryobacteraceae bacterium | reverse complement strand
CGGTGCGAACCGGCGTAGAAGGCGGCTAACTGCAGGATGTAAGCATTCTCCTTCGGATTCGCGTTCACCTTTCGGGTGAGAATGTTCTCGGCGTCCTGCAGGCGATGGCCGGCCACATACATCCGGAATAGTGCGTCATAGACGTCGGTGGCGGCCGGATCCTTGGCCACGAAATCCACACCGGCTTGCTCGGCCTCGGCGGGCTGATTGGCGCGGAACAGTGCGTCCATGAGTCCATCCACGATCTTTTCGTCGCGCGGATACAATTGGTGTGCCCGCTTGAAATCGCTGACCGCTTCCTCGGGGCGCTGCTCCAGCATGGCAAGGTACCCCTTAATGCGCAGGCCGGGCATTGAATTTGGATCCTTGGCCAGCCATTCGTTGCTGAACTTGACCAGCAGATCGTAGAGGAATTTGGGACGCTGCGTGTCTCCGATATAGGCGCCCAAGGTCAGGTTGGTCAGTTCCATCTTGGCGTCTTGATTGTCCGGCATCAGCCGGACGGCTTGTTGCAAATCCTGGAGCGCTTCGGCTGCTTTGTTCTGCTTCATCTCCGAGAGACCGGCGCGATAATAGGCCTCGCCGAAATCCGGCTTTTTCTGAATTGCTTCACGGTAATTGATGGAAGCGTCGGCGAACTGGCCGCGCGCAAACGCGGCGTTGCCTTTCTCCAGGTAGCTCGTAGCGCTGCGGCAGCCAGTCAGGGCCAATACCAATACGAGAGGGATAGCAAAGGCCAAGCGGCACTTTGAGGCGGGATAGCAGAGTAGCACAGACCAATTGTACAAGAAGGGATTTGCGCGGAAACTCCTCCGCGAGTACTGCCAGTACTAATCAAGAAATCCACGCAGAGGCAACTTACGCCGCCGCCCCGCGCGGCATAGAGTGACAGGTCGAAGCTTTTGGCGATCGTTGGGAAATGCGTATCCGTGCGTGTACCGGTACAACTCCGAATTAGGTTGATAACCTTAGTTTATTGCCCGTCACATTCGCTCCCCTTAGACTGTGATTGAAAGCAACGATGGTAATGAAAACAAACTTAATAATCATTGGGGAGATCTTCGCGTTGTGCGTGTTAACTCTTCCTGTCGACGCCAACCCGGTGACGTTTCAAGCAATTACGTATAACTTCCAACTCGATGGGAACGGGGGAGGCGAGGCGGGGACGCTGAACGGCGTCTCAGTGGAAAGCTTCTGCGACGATTTCGCGAACGACCTGAGGGTTCCTTCCAGCCATACCGCGAACGTCACTCAACTTAGCACCACCGCGGACCTTGACGAAACCAGATTCGGCGAAGTAACTTCCTGGACCACGATCACTCTGACTGGAAATACGACCGACCAGACGTTCCTCAACACCGGAGCCGGCTCGACGGCGGAGGCCCGCTATGCCATGGTTGCGTGGCTGGTATCGCAGTACAACATCCCGCAGAACGCAAACCCGACGGTGAACGCCGCGAACAACCAAATCCAGGAAGCAATCTGGACTTTGATGGATCCCAGGGCTTACGCCAGTCTCTACTGGCAGCACCCGCTGATTGATCCAAGCGGACTCGGCCAGCCGACCGCCGATCTCGAAGCGGCGGCGAACTGGTACTTAGGCGGAGGCGCAACAAACTCCTTCCTCTCCCATTTTGAGGTTGTGAGCGACGTGAACATGGCCGCCAATCCTTACCACGGCAACGTGGACAGCGGTGGATTCCAAGAGCAGATCGTATACCTTCCGACTCCGGAGCCGCGCGCGGGAAGCATGATTCTTTTCGCCTTGTTCGGGGTGGGCGCATTCCTGAAGGCTCGAGCAATGCGGGTCGCGATTGCGGGAGCCCGTGCGACCACTTCCGCTGGAACGCTCCGGTAGGTAGCTAACCTGGGAATACTCGTACTAATTGGGGCAGAACCATTACCAAAGTTTGTTGGCCGTCGCATCTCGAGGCACTAACCTATGAACGATATGAAAAGAAGTTTTATCTTCGGAATAATTTTCGCGTCCTCTGTCTTGACCGTCAGCATGAGCGCCGGCCCGGTGACGCTCCAGGTCAACAACTATAATTTTCAGCTGGATGGCGGCGGTGGCGGCTCACAAGCGACGCTGGGCACCACCTCGGTGGAGATTTTCTGCGACGATTTCGCAAACGAGATCTGGGTTCCTTCCACCGATTCTGCCAACGTCACCCAACTCACCGGCTCTCTCGATCTCACCCGATTTGGCCAGGTTAGTTCTTGGACCACCATCAGCGGCACTACCGACGACGCATTCTTCGCCGGATCCACCGGATCGGCCGCCGCAACCCGTTACGACATGGTGGCTTGGCTGGTATCGCAGTACAACATCGCGCAGAACGGGAACCCGACTGTGAACGCTGCCAATAATCAGCTTCAGGAAGCGATCTGGACGTTGATGGACCCGGCCGCGTACGCTACCGACAATCCTGCCCAACCGCTGATCGATCCAAGCGGACAGGGACAGCCCACCGCCGATCTGGAAGCAGCCGCAAACTGGTTCATAGGCGGGGGCGCGACCACTTCCTTCCTCTCTCAATTTGAGGTGGTGAGCGACGCCACTATGACTCCCGGGACCGCGCAAGACGGCTACGTGGGGGTCGGAGGGTTCCAGGAGCAGATCGTCATGGCGACTCCGGAGCCGCGCGCCGGCATCTGGGTGCTGCTTGGCGTGTTTCTGATTGGCGCATGCCTATTGCGTAGACAGCAGTTGAGCCTCGTTCGGCAATCCCAGCGCTAGCTGAGAAATTTCCAATGTCCAAATGTCGGAAGGGTCATCATCAGATGTCCTTCCGAATGCTAACCTGCCACTAAATCCTGTCACGCTGCCGCCGCCGGCTTTCCAAGCCAAATTCTTTCTCATCCGGGACTGGTTCTCGATCGGAGAAGTCCCGGATAACGCTTTAAGACTCATAAGATTAGGGGAAAGTACCTATTCGGCAGCAACACCGTACTAGTACGAACTAGATCCAATTGCTCTTGGCATTAGGGCCTTTCCGGTGTGAAATAGAGTAGGCCAAGGAACGCGAGAGTTCTTCAGAAGCCTCGCACCGCTTTTGAAGGAAGCGCCTGTTTTCGTCTTGCACCTTGGCGGTCCGGTTCACTAGGAGAGAGTAACGTGTTTCTGATACTCACACTCGGCGCTCTGTCAATTGTGCTGGCCCTGGCGGTCACCCCATTGGTGCGAGACTTTCTTGGGAAGTATTTTCTCGATCACCCGGATGGTGTTCGCAAGAAGCATGCCGCTCCGGTTCCACGCGTGGGCGGAATTGCACTTGTCATCTCGTACGTCATCACATTCGGCATTGCGTTGGCGCTGCCTTTCACCTACACGCAACATCTCCACCACGAACTCCACAACATCGTGCCCCTCACATTGGTGGCGTCGGTGGTTTTCTTCACCGGAGTGCTGGACGATTTGATCGGGCTGGCGGCGTGGCAAAAGCTGCTCGGGATCTTGGCAGCCAGCGTGTTGGCGTATTTCTTTGACATCCACGTGCAAATCCCGCTGTTGCGGGCGCTTCCCGCGTGGCCGTGGCTCGGTTTTGCCATCACTGTGATCTGGCTGGTGGGCTGCAGTAACGCGTTTAACCTGATCGACGGAATGGACGGGCTGGCGGCGGGCGTGGGTTTGTTCGCCACCATTACGATGTTGCTGGCCGCGCTCACCCAAAACAATCTGCCGCTGGTGCTGGCAACGATGCCGCTCGCCGGCTGCCTGCTGGGCTTCCTGCGCTACAACTTTAACGGCGCTTCGGTATACCTGGGCGATTCCGGCAGTCTCACGCTTGGATTCATGCTGGGCTGTTTCGGCGCTCTGTGGAGCAACAAGTCAGTAACCCTGGTGGCTTTGACGGTGCCCCTGCTGGCTGTTTCGATTCCTCTGTTGGATGTAGTGCTCTCGATCTTGCGCCGATTCTTGCGCAACCGGCCAATCTTTCAGGCCGATCGCGGACACATCCATCATCGTCTCCTCGATCGCGGCCTGAGCCCGAAGAATGCCGTTCTCACGATGTACGGATTGTGCGGCCTGGTGGCGGTTCTCTCGCTGCTGATCAGCGCGCTGCATAACCAATTCAGCGGCCTGATCGTAATTCTGTTCGGAGGCGCGGTGTGGGTTGGCATCCGCCAGTTGGACTACACCGAGTTTGCCTCGGCAGGCCGTATGCTTTTCGGCGGCCGGTTCCGCCGGATCATCGACGTGGAAACCCGCTTGAAGGATTTTGAGTCGAAGCTGGCGAAAGCCGAGAGTATCGAAGAGTGCTGGGGACACATTCGCACCGGCAGCCGGGACTTTGGGTTCCACGAAGTTCGGATGAGTTTGAGCGGCAAACTTTTCGAGGATCGCCACTGCGACGCGTCTACCCTGGCCGCGCCTCGCTGGCAACTGAGAATTCCGCTGCCGGATTCGCAGTACGTCAACTTTTACCGTGGCTTCGATAGCGAGATGAACCCGCTAGTCATCAGCGCTTTCGTCGAGGCCGTGCAGCGAGGAGTGGAAGCGAGAACGCCGGCGGTGGAAGTGATTCGTATGCCCGCCGGGCCCGAGCTAGTCTATGCGGCCAGCGCGGCCGCAGGCGAGCGAAAACGCGCGACGCTCTAGGCCCCGGTGAGGGGTTGTTCTGCCGCCACGCACACCGCGGCTTCCACGGCTTCACAAATGGCGTGATACGTCACCACGTGGATTTCCTGAATCCGCGGGGTAGTCGAAAGCGGAACCGCCAGCAGGACGTCGGCATGTGCTGCCATGGCCCCGCCGCCTTCACCGGTCATTGCGATGGTCCGCGCTCCCAGTGCACCGGCTGTGCGGAGAGCTTCCACCACGTTCTTCGAATTGCCGCTGGTGGAGATGCCCCAAACAACGTCTCCGGGCTTGACTAGAGCTTCCACCTGCCGCGAAAATACGGATTCATAGCCATAATCGTTGCCCAGAGCCGTTAGAATGACCGGGTTCGCGGTCAACGCGATGGCGGGGATGGGGCGGCGATCCTGGAGAAAGCGGCCCACCAGCTCGGCGCAAATGTGCATGGCGTCCGCCGCTGACCCTCCGTTGCCGCAGACCAGCAACTTGTTGCCGGCCGAAAAGCGCTCCACCAGGAGCTCGATCGCTCGCTCGATCTGGCCGGGATAAGAAGTGGAACAGATCGCATGCAGGCTGTGCGCTGCGTCTTCAAAAGCAGCTGTAATCGGAGCGGTATGTTTCAATCGAGCGGATTTCCTCCTACCCATCCTAACCGATGCCTGTATGCGATCTTTCGCCGATCCGCCGGTGTACCATCAGAAAGATGAGACGAAATGCCAACGCTGGAGAGATATGCCGATTGTTCTTGTGACCGGCTCCTGTGGACTCATTGGCTCTGAAGTTTCCCTATACTTCGCGCGCCAAGGGTTCCAGGTCCACGGGGTGGATGATAACCATCGCGCGATCTTCTTCGGCCCCGAAGGCGACACCAGCTGGGTGTTGGAACATCTGCGCCGCGAGATTCCCGGCTACCGGCATACGGCTCTCGACATCCGCGACCGGGAAGGCGTGCTCGCGCTGCTGAACGACGTACGTCCCGATTTGATCATTCACACCGCGGCGCAGCCTTCGCACGACCGGGCCGCCACGATTCCGTTCCTGGATTTCGAAGTGAACGCACTCGGAACGCTGCACCTGCTGGAAGCGGCGCGCCGCTCGTGCCCCGCATCGCCGTTCATCCATATGTCGACGAACAAGGTCTACGGCGATCGGCCCAATGCGATTTCCCTCAAGGAAACCGAGACCAGATTCGACTACCGCGATCCAGCGTTTGAACACGGCATCGCGGAAGATTTTTCCATCGATCAGAGCAAGCATTCGCTGTTCGGCGCGTCGAAGGTGGCGTCCGACATCATGGTCCAGGAGTACGGCCGGTATTTCAATATGCCGACGTGCTGCCTGCGCGGAGGATGTCTCACCGGTCCCAACCATTCCGGCGTAGAATTACACGGATTTTTGAGTTATCTGATCAAGTGCAACGTCGAAGGCCGCGAATACAAAGTCTATGGTTACAAAGGCAAGCAGGTGCGCGATAATATCCATTCGCAGGATGTGGCGCGCTTCATGTTTGAATTCTGGAAAGCCCCCCGCGTGGCCGAAGTCTACAATCTGGGAGGCGGCAAAGACAATGCCTGCTCGATTCTGGAAGCGTTCCGGATGGCTGAGGAGATCACGGGACGTCCGATGAAGTATCGCTACATGGATGAAAACCGGATCGGCGACCACATTTGCTACTACAGCGACCTGCGCAAAATGAGAGCGCACTATCCGGCCTGGGACATTAGCAAAAACCTCGATCGAATTTTTGAAGAGATCGCCGCCAGTTGGATGACCAGGCTGGCCGCG
>DATHMO010000191.1:0-17006 GCA_035486995.1 Bryobacteraceae bacterium | reverse complement strand
CTCATATCCGCCGATCACGAGGCGATATGGGTGGGGAGGAGTGTGCCGCCTGTTATAGTTTCGACAGCAATAACCATCGCGCGCCGGCACTGGCCTTTCTTGAGGTATGTGTTTGTTTCGGGCGACAGAGGCGACGAGCCCCCGCCGGATATACACTTTCAATTATTTCTCGGCGGGGCGACAAAAACCGCGAAACAGACGTTCGGTCTTCGGGGCTGGCAGGATGCCGAAATTGCGCTGCTTAGCGCTATCAAAACGATCGCAGAATTACATCAAGCGATACGCACTCACTACCCACCCGAACCAGGTTCGTAGTTTCCCCCTGGCCTCAATGCGCAAACGCTGCGCACGCAAGCCTAACTGGGAAGGCCGAATTCGTCATATCCCAGGATCTCATCCATAGGCCGGGAGTCCAGGATTGGCATTGCGGCGATCTCTCGGGTAATGGCTTCGATTTTCTTCCAATCGATAGGCCGCGCCGAACCACTCGGCTCTGGTAGCGGTCTGGATTCTTCGTCAGTGATTGGCTCGTCCATGAATTCATTTTACGGCGATCGCGTAACCCGATCCCAACCCCGTCCCCGCGGTCCTGTGTCAAAATCAGTGCAGAGGTCTTTTTGCCAGAGGAACGCATCACGCCTCCAGCCGTGTCGCCTGGCTCAGTTGGATCCATCCGATTACTGGGCGTCCCCATCCGGCTCCATTTCACGTTCGTTCTCTTGCTCATTTTCCTGATCGTGATCGGGCTAGGCAGCAATCAATCGCCGGCCAGCTACAGCCTCTTCGTGCTGGCCTTGATCGCGTCGGTTCTCTTGCACGAACTCGGCCACGCCCTGGTGAGCGCGTCCTACGGCATCCGGACTCTCGAAATAGTGATGTACCCCATCGGAGGCGCCGCGCGTTTGGAGCGTCCCGCGAAACCGTGGGAGGAATTCTGGATCGCGGCCACGGGACCGGCGGTGAACCTGGTGATCGCCGGCGGCATCTTCGGCATCCTGTATTCGCAAAACAAAACGGTCAATCTGTTCGCCTTGATGCAGCCCACGGGCGAAAACCTGGTCGATCGCATCGCGCTTGGCAATCTCATTCTGGCCGGCTTCAATCTTCTTCCCGCATTTCCGATGGACGGCGGACGTATGCTACGCGCGGTTCTCTCGCGCCTAAGATCGGAGTACGAGGCCACGCGCATCGCCACCTGGTCCGGCCGGATGCTCGCCATCAGCATGGGACTCTACGGGTTCATCTACATGCCCATGCTCGCTTTCGTCGCATTCTTCATCTATCTGGGCGCGGCTAACGAGGGTGCCGCATCGCGCGGGCGGTCGCTCACGCAGGGCATGCCGGTCCGCGCCGCCATGATGACCGAGTTTCACACGCTGGCTCACGGCAGCACCATTCGCGATGCCGCCAATCTCATGCTGTCCACGTCGCAGCAGGATTTTCCCATCGTGCACGGCGACCAGGTGATTGGTCTGCTGGGCCGCAACGCGCTGCTCCGCGGAATGGCACACGACGGACCGGCATCCTACGTCGCGGGCTTCATGGAGCGCGAATTCCCCAGCGTTCCACCCGACCGGGATCTCGCGGAAGTCTTGCCGTTGATGGCTCACTCGGGCGCTTGCGTGCTCGTGATGCAGGACGGCTTGCTTCTTGGACTGCTCAACTCCGACAACCTCTCGCAGTTCCTGCTTTTGCGCAGCGTCGGGCTGCAGCCTTCGGAAGGATAGCCGTGCGCAACCTTTGTTTGACGTTTTTCGCTCTCTGCACCCTGGCTAGCGCCGCGAACTTCAAACTCTATTTCAAGGACGGCAGCGATCAACTGGTCCGCGAATACAAAATCCAAAACGACCGGCTCAATTACTACAGCGTCGATCGCGACGAATGGGAAGAAGTTCCGCTCTCGATCGTGGATCTGGACAAAACCAAGTCCGAGATCAAGCAGCGTGCGGACGATGCGCGCGCAGATGCCGCCGCACAGGACGCCGAGGACAAAGCCGAGCGCGCTGCCCGCAAAGAGATGTCGAGCGTACCTCCCGAACTGGGTGTTTATTTGATCGAAGAGCAGGATCAAGGGCCGCCGAAGCTGACGCCAATGAAAGTCGGTGAATCGAAGCTCGCTGACAACAAGCGCCGCACCTTGCTGAAGGTGATCACGCGCGTGCCTCTGGCGGGCAAGTCTACGTTAGAGCTCGATGGCGCCCACTCCTCGCAAGGCACCGCCAATCGCACTCCGCAGTTTTATTTTCGGCTGTCGGAAGATGAGCGCTTCGGCATCGTCCGCCTGAGCGATCACAAGGGCAATCGCGTGGTCGAAAAAGTGACCATCGAGCCGGTTGGTGGCATAGTCGAACAAATGCCCGACCTGGTGGAAACATTTCGGCAGCAACTGGCCGACGGGCTCTTCAAGATCTGGCCGCAGAAGCCGCTCGATCCCGGTGAGTACGCCGTCGTCGAATACACCGAAGACAAGATCAACATGCAGGTCTGGGATTTTTTCATCGCGCCGGGGGCGGGGAATTAGTTGCCGGAGCGGAAGCGCCAAATAAGCTGTGTATTGCGGCCTTAATCCAAACCTCGATAGCAAATGCCAGCAGCAGGCCCAATGCATAATCCCTAAAATCGGGAATCGCGACCGAAACCCGGCGGACTATGTATAAGTAGAGGACAAAAAGCAGGCCCGCCAACAACACCGCCCAATGCTCAGTGCGTTTCCAGCCGAACAAAACAATTAAGAGCAGCGTCACGAGAGCTTCCAGACCGCGTTTGAACCATTCCGCGGCCGATTGGTCCGACGCGCCGTAGAGCATCTCGTTCATCGCGAGCGATGCGACGACTTCGGCGCCTTTGCGGGTTCCTCCAAGCGTGGCATGTTCATCGTTGCCTTCGACGTCGGCATACAGTATTGCCATCTTGTTCACCAGTTCGTTGGACGGATGGTCGGGAGGCTTCCCCAGGTTGGGTCCGCTGCATTGCACCAGATCGCAGAGGTCCTTATCTTGCGCCTCGTACCAAGTGTGCAGCGCGGTAGTGCTCTGATGATTCGGCTCCAGTCCTTCGCATCGGTACTGTCGCGCGTCGTGCTCGCAGTATCTTTCAACGAGCTGAAAATGGAAGGTTTTCAGCGGCGCTGTCGTGTCCAACTGACACACATAACGAAAGGAGGACCGGGTAATCCCACTGCTGTCGTTCCACGCATAGGCGAGCCCATAGGTTGGGGGTTGATAGCCGGCCCCGAAGACGGACAACGGACGAAAGCGAGTGGTGCAACCAATCGAAGCGCAATCGTTACAAGTCTCTACCGGTATGCCGCGCCCAGCGCGTAGTGGGCCGCGCTCATATCTGGTTGCCCAGACCACGTTGCTTGCGTTTCCATCGTGCGCGCTCCAATCCGAGAAGTTCTTCGCGAGATCATCGTATCCACCACCGGAGAAATCTATGTCGACACCCAGAGCTGCCGCGCCGTAATTATCCATCAAAGCAGGAATGGCGCGGGCCAGAAGCTGCTGTAGCTGTGGCCTTGAGAAATCGCGGTCCAGCCGGACCAGCACAATTGGACCATTGGAAGTGGCGCCTATCGCCCGCGAGATCTCATCGGCTACCACGGCGCTGATGCGTTGAAACGGAGCCAGGCTCGAGATGTAGAGAGCGCCTGCAATAGCTACGGCCGAGAAAATCCACGCCTTCGGATCGGCGAAAACCTCATGGAGAAACGATTTGTCTGCGTGCTCGGCAGCCTCACTTGTTTTCATTCTTGAAAAGCTCTACCAGGTAGAGGCGGCGCTCGGCCATCGTCCCCTTGCTCTGGTCCGTTTTGAACGCCTCTGGAACTTCGCTCCACTTGGCTTCCGCGTTCGAGCCTGGCGGGACAATGACGATCAGACTTGCCGGAGATGCGTGGTCATCCTTCCGAAAAACTCCATACAGGCCTGGTGGCAACTTGGCAGCCGCACCTGGCTCACTTGAGCACTTGTCGACTTTGTCGCCCTTGTCGTTAGTGAAGCTGCAGATCTGAAACGAAGATGTTGCAAAGTCGCCGACGGCTTTACCTGTCCCGAAACCTCCAAAACCGCGTGAACCTGTTTGGGCGTCGGGAACCCAGCTCTTGCCCTGTTCAATGATCGTGTCAAGCAGCAAACTTGCCCTGGGCGGGGAACTGATCAGAGGAGTGCCGGATGGGAGATACCGGAGACGAATGTAAGCCCCCTCCAGGAACAGCTTTTCTTTCTTGTCACAAATCCCCGGTGTTGTGCAGTTATAAGGACGGTCATACGGCTTGTTGGCGGGCGCCTTGGAGTCCTGGTTTGCATAAAAGCGAATTACAATTTGATCAGTGGTGGTAAGGGGAGACGAACAATATCGAATATCGTCTTCTAAGAATACGGCGTCGCCGGTTTTCAACACCGACGCTTGCCGGCACCACTGGCCGTGTGTCGAAAGCACTTCTCCGATCTTTTGACCCGGCTGCGCAAAGGCGCTTGAACTGGTTGCGACCATGCCAAGTAACATTGACGCCAGCCAATAGTTCATGCCGTACTCCTTCATATTAGTGCTAATTCCACAATGAGTCGCCGACAGGATGAAAACAATTGCAGCATAATTCCCAAAAGGGCGCAACGGGTGGGCGGGTAATCCAGGCTTGCCTGTGGCTCTCCGCTTGCTAGCTCACGCGCGGTGAAAAAACTCCAGACTCTTTCTCCCGCACACGTTCCAGCGGAACTCCTGCCGCGCGCGCTCCAGTCCGGCGGTTGCGAGTTTCTGCCTCAGTTCCGGCGATGTTAGCAGTCTCTCCATCGCGGCTTGAATTTCAGTGGCGCTGCGCGGGTCCACGAACAGCGCGCCATCGCCCGCGACTTCCGGTAAACATGACGTGTTCGAGGTAATCACCGGCACTCCCGCGGCCATCGCCTGCGCCACTGGAAAGCCGAAGCCCTCGTACAGCGAAGGATAGACAAACGCCGCCGCGCCCGCCGTTAGGCCGGGCAGCTCGTCTTCGGGAACATACCCGAGATATCGGACGCCGGCTGGTCTCGCCGCGAGCCGCGCCATCGTTTTCTCGCCCGCCCATCCGCTGGCGCCGGCCACGATCAGATCGAAATCGCCGCGCAGGCGGAAGTTCTCCCAGGCATCCAGCAAGGTGTCCACGTTCTTGCGCGGTTCTATCGTGCCCAGATATAAGATGTAGGGCCGCTCGCTGGGCCGAGATCGCGCACCGAAGTACACTTCAGGCACGCCGGGATAAATCACTTCAATACGTTCGGCGTCCAATCCGAGCAACCGGGCGGCGTCCTGGCGCGTGTTGTCAGAGATCGCAATCAGCCGGCTGGCGCGCGCAAGCACATTCTTGGCCAGGCTCTCGTCCGCCTGAATATTCGCTGCGGTATGCAGCTCCGGCATCAACCGGCACGTCATGTCATAGATCGTGGCGGTCAGCTTGAGACCCTTGGGCGGAAACCGAATCTGATTCGACACATGGAACACGTCGGCTTTTGGCATGGTCCAGCGCAGCAGCGGCATCGCCGGCACGCGATTCGCCGCAAACACGCGCCCCAGGTGCAGAAAGGTCAGCGCAGATCCTGCGATGGAGCTCTCATGATTGAGCGGGCCGAAGCCATTGAGAGCCGGCAGCGTCAAGATGCGATCATTACGCGCCTGTTCCCACAAGCTCTGAATCCAATAATAGGTATAGTTCTTGACGCCCGCGCTTCTCAGCAGCAGCGGAGTGGCGTCAATCAGGATTTGCATGAGCCCAGCACGTTCGTGTAAACATGTTTGCATACGACCTATGACCGCTGCAGACTTTCGGCGCATAGCCCTGAGTTTTCCTGACGCCGTCGAGCACGCGCACATGAATCATCCGGATTTCCGGGTGCGCGGTAAGGTTTTCGCCACGCTTGGATATCCAGACGCGACGTATGGCATGGTGAAGTTGACACCCGAGCAGCAGCACGGCTTCATCAAATCGAGCCCCGCCGTCTTCGCGCCGGCCAAAGGCGCTTGGGGACTGCGCGGCAGCACCATCGTGAAGCTGAAAGCCGCCAAGAAACAGTCGTTGCACCCAGCTATCGCCGCCGCATGGAGCAACGCGACTCAACAAATGAAGTAATCTCGCCCGCTAGAATAGATGTAACCCCATGAAAATCGCCAAAGCCACGCGCGGTTACGAAACCTGGCTCGCAAAACACCTCACCATCCTGCCGCCGGATCTCAAGCGCAAGCACACGGCCATGTCCGAGGATGTGTTCTTTTTCCTGCGCGCTACTTTTTACCGCTGGATGCAGCTCTGGACCAAGGTTTGTCCCAACGAAGCGCGCGCGCCGCATGTTCTCGGGGTCGGAGACCTGCACGTGGAAAACTTCGGAACCTGGCGTGACGTGGAGGGCCGCCTGGTGTGGGGCATCAACGATTTTGACGAAGCGTACGAGATGCCATACACAATCGATCTGGTACGCCTGGCCGCGAGTGCCCACATCGCCATTCGCCAATCGCGCCTCCAGATTGCGGCCGAGGATGCATGCGTTGCCATTCTCGACGGCTACCGGGAGGGCCTTACCACAGGGGGACTTCCTTTTGTTTTGGGCGGCAGGCATACATGGTTGCGCCACATGGTCACCGGAGTACTCCGCGATCCCACGCAATTCTGGACCAAGCTGGATGGGCTGACCACTTGGAAAGGCCCGGTTCCCAAGGGCGCCGTCCGCGCTATCGAGCGGTGGCTGCCAGAGCCCGGGCTCCGGTACCGCCTGGTTCACCGGGTAGCCGGCCTGGGAAGTTTGGGACGCGAGCGTTTTGTCGCGATTGCCGATTATCGCGGCGCACGGATCGCGCGCGAGGCCAAGGCCCTGGCTCCTTCGGCTTGCGTTTGGGCGGCCGGTGGCAAATCTTCGCAGCGCATCGAGTATCAAGTGATTCTGGATCGGGCCGTCCGGGCCGTGGATCCCTTCGTACGTCTTGGCGGCCGCTGGATCGTGCGGCGTCTTGCGCCGGATTGCTCACGCGTGGAACTTTCTTCCATGCCCAAGGAGCGCGACGAGACTCGCCTGCTCCACGCCATGGGATTCGAAACCGCCAACGTTCACTTGGGCACGCGGCGCGTTGCCAAGCCGATTCTCGCGAACCTTGGCAAGCGATCGAGCGACTGGCTGCATGAATCCGCCACCGCCATGGTGAAAGCGACGAGCGAAGATTGGCGCGAATGGAAGGCCGCCACCGCCCCGCGCCGCAAACGGTCTGCAAAAGCCTAGCCGCGCCCGCAGTTTAATATGGAGATTGCGCCCCATCATCCTCCTGCTCTGCTGCGTGGCTCCGCTGCTGCGCGCTCAGCCGCCTGATTCCGTCCTCATTGTCGTGAATCAATCGTCCGCGCTTTCGCGCAAAATCGGTGAGTATTATGCCGAGCGCCGCCACATTCCAGCCGCTAACATTTGCCGCATCCAAGCTACTACGGATGAGGAAATCTCACGCGGAGATTTCGACGGCCAGATTTCGCGTCCCATCCAAAACTACCTCCGCGCGAATAAGTTGACCGAGAAGATTCTCTACATCGTCACCACGGCCGGCGTGCCGCTGAAGGTTCGCGGGAGCGGAGGACTCACCGCCGAGGCAGCTTCGGTGGATTCCGAATTGACCCTGCTCTATTTCGATTTGCATGGACGATCGCATCCGTTGCCCGCGGGCATCCCAAACCCGTTTTTCAATAAGACATTCGTTCCGTTCCGCCATCCCGATTTTCCAATTTACCTCGTCACCCGCCTGGCCGGATACGATTTCGAGGATGTGAAGGGCATCATCGATCGCGCACTGCTGGCTCGCAATCGCGGAAAGTTTGTGGTCGATCTGAAGGGCAGCGACAACACACTAGGGAACCGCTGGCTGCTGGATGCCGCACGCCAACTCCCTGCCGATCGCTTGGTCATCGATCGAACGGCGAATGTGCTCGAACACCAAAGCGATGTGATCGCCTACGCGTCCTGGGGCTCCAATGATCCGGACCGCAAGCAGCGCCATCTGGATTTTCATTGGCTCCCCGGCGCCATCATGACTGAGTACGTCTCCACGAACGCGCGCACTTTCGCACGCCCGCCGGATAGTTGGAACATCGGCGCTTGGGGCAATCCGGGCGCGACCTTCGCCGGATCCCCGCAGACTTTGACCGCCGATTACATTCACGACGGCGTCACGGGCGCATCCGGCCACGTCTACGAACCTTACCTGCAATTCACGCCGCGCCCCAATATTGTGTTACCGGCCTACTATCATGGGCGCAATCTCGCCGAAAGCTACTACCTCGCGATTCCGATTCTGAGCTGGATGAATATCGTCGTCGGCGATCCGCTGTGCAGTTTGGCAAGGCCCTGAGCGAAACTAGAATTAGATGATTCAACTCTCCGGCGCCGGCAAGCGCTTCGGCCCCAAGCTCCTATTCGAAGATCTCAACTGGATGATCACGCCTCAGGACCGCGCAGGCTTGGTGGGCGCGAATGGAAGCGGCAAAACCACGCTGTTGAAAGTGCTGGGCGGTATCGAGTCGCTCGACTACGGCCGGCTCAGTGTCACGCGCGGCGTCAGTTCCGGATATCTCCCGCAAGACGGCCTGTCGCTCTCCGGCCGCAGCGTCTTTGCCGAATGCATGTCGGTGTTCGACTCGTTGAAGCAGATGGAAATCGAGATGGAAGAGCTGACGCACAAAATGGGCGAGCTCGATCCAGCCGGCCCCGAATACGCGCAAGTGGCCGATCGCTTCCATCACCTGGATAGCGAGTTTCGCAACCGCGATGGCTATGCGATCGAAGCGCAGGTGGGCAGCGTTCTTTCCGGACTCGGGTTTCCGCATGAAGAGTGGAACAAGCGCACCGAGGAGTTTTCGGGTGGCTGGCAGATGCGCATCGCGCTCGCCAAATTGCTTCTCGAAAAGCCCAACCTGCTGCTGCTCGACGAACCGACCAATCATCTCGATCTCGAGGCCCGCAATTGGTTGGAGCAATATCTCGCGAACTACCCGTTCGCTTTCGTGCTGATCTCCCATGACCGTTATTTCCTGGACGTCACCGTCAACAAGATCGTCGAGATTTGGAATCGCGGCATGCATTTTTACTCGGGCAACTACGAGAAGTACCTGAAGCAGAAGCAGGAGCGCACCGAGCAACTCGAAGCCGCGTATCGCAACCAGCGCGAACGCATCGAACAGTTGGAAGCGTTCATCAATCGATTCCGCTATCAGGCGACCAAGGCGAAGCAGGTGCAGAGCCGCATCAAGGAGCTTGAAAAGATCGAGCGCATCGAACTACCCAACGAAGAAAAGACCATTCACTTCTCGTTCCCGCAGCCTAAGCCGAGCGGCAGGATCGTCGCCGAGTTTCAGAACGTATCGAAGAGCTATGGCGACAAATTCGTTTTCGGCGGCGTGAACTTTATCATCGAGCGTGGCGACCGCATCGCCCTGGTCGGCGTCAATGGGGCGGGGAAGTCGACGCTGATTAAATTGCTTGCGGGTAGCGAACCGCTCAGCACGGGCGAATATCGGCTCGGCCACAACGCCGAGGTGGACTACTTCGCGCAGGATCAATACAAGGAGCTGGATCCCAACGCGCGCATGCTCGACGATTTGCAGGGCGAGGCTCCGCGATCGACAAATACCGAGCTGCGAAGCTT
This sequence comes from Bryobacteraceae bacterium, assembly GCA_035486995.1. GTDB lineage: Bacteria > Acidobacteriota > Terriglobia > Bryobacterales > Bryobacteraceae > Palsa-89. The sequence continues at coordinate 7,358 of DATHMO010000191.1, read as the reverse complement.
GTTAGGATGCTTTCTGTTTTCCGAGGATGACGTTTTCAAACGCATCGGCGTGCTCTCGGGTGGCGAGCGTAATCGCTATGCGCTGGCGCGGATGCTGCTGCAGCCCTCGAATTTCTTGTTGCTCGATGAACCTACGAATCACCTGGACATGCGCGCCAAGGACGTGCTGCTGGAATCGCTCGAAAAATACACCGGCACGGTTGTTTTCGTTTCGCACGATCGTTACTTTATAGACAAACTCGCCACGCGCATCTTCGAAGTGGGCAACGGCGAAGTGAACGTTTTCCCGGGCAACTACGAGGATTACATCTGGCGCAAAGAAGGCAAACAAATCGATTTGAGCCTGCCCACGAACGGTCAGCCGACGGCCGTTCACCAGCCACTAGTCACCAGCCATCAGCCTCCCGCGAAGCGTGTCAATCCGATGAAGCTCAAGAAGCAGCAGGATCGCGCGCGCGAACTGGAAACGCAGATTGCGGCGCTCGAAGCCGAGATCGCGAGCGACGAAGAAAGCCTGGCGAACTTTGTCAGCGCCGAGGAAACTGTGCGCGTCTCGATGCAAATGGAAAAGCGGCGCGCGGCGTTGAACGCGTTGCTCGCCGAATGGGAAGAAACGTCGCAAGAAGCATGAGCGATTTTCAAGAGCAGCTCGCGCATCTTCGCAAACGCATCGCGCGGATCGACAAGAAATACACGAGTCCGAAACGCCCGCCACCAGCCACTAGCCACCAGCCACTGGCTGCTCCCGAGGACTGGCTGCACGGCGAAGAGGTCGCGACCGCTCACGGCGTCCACTACGAAACCGAAAAACTCTACGAACGCCAGCGGCGGCACGGGAGCGTTGGCATCGTCGATCTGGAAAGCCTGTCGCACGATCTGCTCGAGCCCATTTCGAACGGCCAGATCCGGGGCGTCCCGCCCGAGAAATGGTGTTTCCTTGACACCGAAACCACTGGCTTGGCGGGCGGTTCGGGTACCTACGCGTTTCTGATTGGCGTCGGCCGAATCACCCCGCAGGGGTTTCGAGTTCGCCAGTTTTTCATGCGCGACTTCGGCGAAGAAGCCAGCCAGTTGAGCGCCCTCACGGACCACCTGAAGCAGTTTGACGTGCTGATCACCTACAACGGACGCACGTTCGATCAACCGCTCCTTGAGACGCGTTACCGCATGGTGCGCCAGCGTCCGCCATTTAGTTCGCTTGAGCACCTCGATCTACTATTCGGCGCGCGTAGGCTATGGAATTTGCGATTCGACAGTTGCCGGCTGGTGGAGCTGGAGAACCAGATTCTGGGCGTGGAGCGGCAAGGCGATCTGCCCGGCGAAATGATTCCGTACGTCTATTTCGAATACGTGCGGACGCAGGAAATCTTCCGCTTGATGCCGGTGTTTCATCACAACGCGATCGACATCCTGACGCTCGCCTGCCTCACCGCAATCGTGCCACGCGCCTTTCATGTGGAACACGCCGAGTTTTCCCACGGCGCCGAAATGATCGGCCTCGCGCGTTGGTGGAGGCAAGCCGAGCAGCATGAAAATGCACTGGCGCTGTTTCGGCAGGCCATCGAAAAGAATCTCTCGGACGAACTTTTGTTTCGCACGCTGTGGGATATCGCCGCGCTCGAAAAGAAGCTCGGCCGCGAACATGCCGCTCTCCCCGTTCTCACCGATCTGGCGGCAGCGCGCAATCCCTGGCGCGCAGCGGCATTTGTGGAGCTCGCCAAGTATTATGAACGCCGCGAACGCAACTATGCGCTGGCGCTGGAAATGACGCGTAGCGCTCTGGAACTGGAACCGTCGGAGGCGCTGGAGCGCCGGGCGGCACGCTTGGAAAAACGCGCTTCGGCGCCCAAAACCTCTAGACTCATATGATGAAAACGTTTCTGCCGCTGCTTGTTCTGATCGGTTTGATGGGCTGTTCGAAGCCGCCCAAGCTGGATGTCACCTTGACCCTCGACAAGCAGAATGCCAATCTCATTTTCGTAAAGGTCAAAGTGGTGAACACGGAAGACCACGCCACGGTGCCGATCGCCATCGAGGTCACCGGCCAAGCAGAGAGCAACGGCCATTGGGACAAGGTCAGCTCGCTGATGCATCCGGCCGCGTTCGTGCTCAACAAGAGAGAACAACGCGAGATCACCAAGCTGTGGAGAGTTCCGGCCGACGCAGCCCGTACCACGCTGACAGTGAAAGAACAGGAAAACGGCAATTTGTTAAAAACAGAACGGGCCGAGAAGGTTTTTGCAGCCGGCGTGCCCGTGCCGCCTACAGCAAAGCCATAAGCTCGCTCGGGACCAAGCCCTGCGATTCGGCTACTCCCGGATGAGTGATGCGCCCGGCATACGTATTGACGCCTTGGCGTATTGCGGGGTTATCTTCGCAAGCGCGCTCCAGTCCTTTGGCGCAGAGCTCCGCGAGATACGGAAACGTGGCGTTGGTTAGCGCATACGTGGATGTGTGGGGCACCGCAGCCGGCATGTTCGACACGCAATAGTGCAGCACGCCATCCACGAAATATATAGGATCGGTGTGCGTCGTGGCATGCGAGGTCTCGAAGCATCCGCCTTGATCGATGGCCACATCCACCATCACCGCGCCGGGCTTCATGGTCTTCAACATATCGCGCCGCACCAGCTTAGGTGCCGACGCCCCGGGAATCAGCACCGCGCCGACCACCAGATCGGCATGGCGCACCGCATCGCGCACGGTAAAAGTATTCGACGCCAGCGTCACCACCTGGCTGCTATAAATATCGTCGAGCGCACGCAGCCGGTCGAGATTGCGATCGATGATAGTGACAGCCGCGCCTAATCCCACGGCCATTTTGGCCGAGTTGTGACCCACCACGCCGCCACCCAGGATCACGACGTTAGCAGGCGCCACTCCAGGCACGCCGCCCAGCAAGATGCCGCGTCCACCGTTGGGCCGCTCGAGATACACCGCGCCAACTTGCACCGCCATGCGTCCGGCCACTTCGCTCATGGGCGTGAGCAGCGGCAGCGAGCCGTCGCTTTCGCGAATGGTTTCGTAGCCCACCGAGTTGACGTTCGCGTCAACCAACTTGCGTGTGAGTTCGGGCAGCGGCGCCAGATGCAGATACGTGAATAAAATCAGGCCGGGACGAAAGTGCGCGTATTCCGATGGCTGCGGCTCCTTCACCTTGATGACGAGATCAGCCTTGCTCCAAACCTCCGTGGCAGTAGGCAGGATCTCGCCGCCTGCGTCGACGTATTCGCTGTCCGGGATCGAACTGCCGACTCCGGCATGAGTTTCCACCAGCACGCGATGGCCGGATTCTCGCAGTGCCGTCACTCCGCTCGGGACCAGCCCGACGCGCGTTTCGTGATCCTTGATTTCCTTCGCTACGCCGACGATCATTGGGGGGGCGCGGAGGGGGCGGCTGGAGGCGTCGCTTGCTGCGGCGGGGGCGTGTCGGATTTAGCAGTCAGCCGCTTCGGGCCCAGACCGAGCGCGATCAGTGACAGCGAGCCGATTTTGCCGTCGGGCGTCAGGTTTTGGGCTGTCTGGAATCGTTTCAGTGCGTCCACCGAATCGGGACCCCATTCGCCGCTGGCCTCGCCCTGGTAAAAGCCTTTCCCCGCCAGAGCCTGTTGGATTTCCTTGTAGCGCTCGGGCGACGGCGCTTGCTGGTAGGATCGCGATGGATGCCCTGCCGATTTGCCTTTGCGATGCGCCGCGGTCTTGGTGGTCTTCCCTGTTGCAGCCTTGCCCCGCGCCGTCGTTGCAGCCGCCGTAGGTTTGGCCCCTTTTTTTGCTGGAGCGTGAGCGGCCGTCGTAGCGCGATGATGCTTCTTGGCCGATTTCGTTGGCGTCGCGCCGCAAACGGACCACGCGATGGCGAAAATCGCCAGGGCTGGAAATGGAACTTTGAACACTCGATCTATTGTAGAACGGTCGCGACAAGACCGGGGCGCGGGTCTAACCGGCGTTTCTCCTGCGCCGCATCACTCCAAACACCGCTAGGCCTGCCAGCAGTGGCAACAACATCGCGGGTTCGGGAGTGGCGACGAGTTCCTCGGTAACGTCACGATAGTAAATCTGGAAATTGACCAACGATGTGTAGGTATCGCCGCCGATGGTGTCGGGCCCGAGCTGGTAAGTGAACTCGTAGAAGTTGCCGGTAGATGGCACAGTCTGAGGTACACAAGTTTCGCCCAGCAAGAGCGGACTAAGAACCGCGTTAAAGTAAGCGCAGTAAGCGGCTGTTGTGGGAGGAGCCAGAAAGCCGGTGTCCGATAGCGTGGTGTACGGCCCGCCAACATTAGCGAGTTGGTTTTCAAAGGACGCCACCGCCGGGTCGGAAGGAGAATTGAGAAGCGCAGTAGGGTCCTGGACGAAGCCCAATCCGTTGCTATCCGCTAGATTTGTGATATTGCTGATCGCCCACGATGGAATGGTTGATAATTGCACCTGCGGATCGCTCTGCATTTGTCCTACCAGGCTCGGGAACAAGGAGACAACGTCGGCGGGAGTCGCCGCGGTCTGGCCAGTTGAATTGGCAAAGCCGCCCAAACCGGTCTCGGCCGTCTCCAAGTCAGTGGTCGAAAGGAGACTGCCGTCGGGTGCGAGCAGTGTCAAAGTGCCGTAGTAAAGATATACGACATCGTTACCGGCAAAGCATGTTGGACCAGCCAAGCCAGTGACGCCGCAGCCGTCGGCCTGCGCCTGTCCGGAAAAAGTTAGGGCCGCTGCAACGAACACAGCTAGCCAAATGAATTGCTTTGATCGCACACTCGCCTCCTGACGATTCATTCAAGCTCCTCCGAGTTTGTTTGTCCTGCGACGCATCAAGCCGAGGGCGGCCAAGCCTAAACCGAGCGGCGCTAACAACGCCGGCTCGGGCGTGGCGACCAACTGCTCGGTCACGTCGCGATAATAAATCTGGAAAGTCACTAGCGATGTGTAGTCATCGCCATTGATGGCCTCGGGCCCGAGTTGGTAGGTAAACGCGTAAGCGTCGCCTTCGGGGGAAGGCACGGTCTGCGGCGTACAGGGGTAGCCGGGGATGAGGCCGTCAAGGTACGTGCAGAAAGCCGCGGTTGTAAGAGGAGCCAGGAATCCGGTATCCGATAGCGTCGTGTAAGGCAGGCCGACACTGGCGAGCTGTGTGTCAAAGGCCACCACCGCCGGGTCGGGCGGTTGGTTGTATGGCGCGCTCAGGTCCGTGGCCAATCCGAAGCCGTTCGTATCCGCCAGATTCGTGAGATTGCTGAGAGCCCACGATGGAATATCCGCGAAGGTGGTCTGCGGATCGCTCTCCAGTTGCCCTACCAGGCTGGGGAACGTTGAGACAAAACTGGCCGGCGTCGGTAGTACCTGGTTCTCGGAATTGCTGAAGCCACCCAAATCGGTTTCGGCCGTTTCCACGTCGGTGGTCGAAATGAGACTGCCGTCGGGAGCGAGTAGGGTCAGCGTTCCATAGTAGACATTGACGACGTCACTGCCGTAAAAGCAGGTCGGCCCGCTGGCGCCAAAAGCGGAGCAGCTGTCCGCCTTCGCTATACCAGAAAAGGTGATGGCCGTTGCAGCTAGGGCGGCCATCATGACGCTGGTACTCCACTTATTGGGCATGCTTCCTCCCACGTCGCGCGGCGAACACGATTCCCATCAATCCAAGTCCGAGAGGAATCATGGCGGAGGGCTCCGGTGTGGCGGTGAAAGCTCCTGGGGTGGCCGAGAGAATGCTCGGGTCGGTGTCGGCGATCAGGAGCTGATTATCACTGGAAAAATACAGTCCGCGGGGATCGAACGGGCTGCCCACCGCACCCTGCTGGAGCACTGCAACCTCTGCGCCGGAACTGTTCAGAACGTCGACGCTGCCCGATATTCCGCCGCCGAACTGGCTGCCGGAGACTGATACAAAGAGGTCGCCTCCATACGATCCGAAGCCTGCCGGCGCAAAAGCGATCTGTCGCAGCCCGGGTACCGAACCACTCAGAACTGGGACGGCAACGGATGCGAAGAGCGTAACGTTGCCCGAGGAATCGACAGCGTAGATGTCGCCAGATGCGCCATCGGTCACCAGCAGATCGCCGCCGACGGATCCGAATCCCGCGGGAGCGAATTCCAAACCAAATGGTAATAGGTACCCCGCGGAACCTCCTGTGCCGAGCGAGGCAAATTGTGAAACGGAGCCGTCGGGATTCAGAGCGAAGACCGCGCCGTTATTGAAGCCCGCGCCATTCTCGCCGCCGATTAAAGCGTCGCCTGCGACAGATCCGAATCCCGCCGGAGCAATCGCAACGCCGCCCGTTATGCCGTCCGAGGAGGGAATTGGAACTGTGGTCTGGCCGCCCGAGCCATTCACCGCGACAACTCCAGATCCGCTAGTCTCGCCGGTTACCAGAAAGTCCCCGCCAAGCGAGCCGAAGTCTGAAGGAAGAAAAGCACCCCCCAGGCCGCTAACGCCACTGGAGAATAGAACGGGCGCGCCGCCGGAGGCAGGCATCACATACAGCGCGTTTGCTCCGACATCGGGAACGATCAGATTGCCGCCTACAGTTCCGAAGCCCGAAGGGACCAGCGTGATCGACTCGGGAGTCGTGTATCCGCTGGAGAACACGTTCACACCGTCGGCCCGAGCGACGATTGGCAGGGCCGCTAAAACGACCCCTGAAATAAATAGGCGGCAAGACTTTCGACCCATTGAATCCTCCGAGTGTTTTGAAACAAGCGATAACCATGGATTTGGTTTCATCAGATACGGCGCGAATGCACCGTAAACAGCGTCATTGGAACGACGTAAGAAGTACTAGGAATCCTGAGCTGTCTTCGAGCGGCGCACGGTGAGCCTCCGGCCGGCCAGCCACGTGGCTAGCACCGCGATCATCGACCACCAGGGGCGACGCGGTTCCGGAGTGGCCAGGACTTCGGTTAACTGAAGATCGCGCTCGAAAAATTCCACCGCGATTGAATGTTCCACGCGTATACGTAGTCCGTCGGGCCGCCATATGCGACAAATCCGGTGTCCGCTGTAACCGCGAAATTCGCGGATTGAGCGGTGAGATCCGCCTAGAGCGCGTCGGATGCCGGCGTCGGTGTATTGTTAGGATCAAAAGCCGTCGACGTAACGAAAAGAGGATCGTCATTCCCGACCTTGGTCCGCCTGTGGGCCGATGTTGCCGAATTGCGTCTCCGCCGTCATCGCAGACATTGTTGAGAGCAGCGTGCCGCCAGTCGAAAGCAACTGGGCCGATCCATAGTAAATGCCCACCCAGGAGAATGTATCGATAATTGAGCCGGCTTGAACTGTTCCCGCCAGCGCAGCGAATGCCGCGAGCACAGGCAATAAACGAAGAAGCATGCTGTCCTCTTTCGCCGGATACGGCGCAATCTCCTTG
>DATHMO010000190.1:0-21337 GCA_035486995.1 Bryobacteraceae bacterium | reverse complement strand
AAGCTATCGGCCCCGTAGTTCAGCAAATCGCCAATGCGTTCCAGGCTGATGTCCGCGGGAGGATATTTCTTGAATACTTCAGGATCGTGCGCGTAGTGGCCTTGCCGCACGAACACGGTGGTGACGCGCGATTTCCAAAGTTTCTTGATCGAATCCAGGATACGTAGTTTGTCGTCCACCAGCACGTAATGATCGGCGGGATAGCGCTGCTCAACGTCCTCGAGCTCGTGCTCTTTGTGAACGTAAATCAGCACGTGGCCGTCGAAGGTTTCGAAAAGCCCGGACCGATAGACTTTGTGCGGCTGAAAAACGACATCGCCATCCGACAGAATCACCGGCCGTCCCCACTGGCCCACGTGCTGAACGGCGTCCACTGAATTCGGGAACAAACGATTCGCGAAAGGATAGCGCATCATGAAATACGAAACAGTCAGAAGATTGGGATCGTGCGGATAATCGATGCGATAACGCTGGAGCGCGCCCAAATAGTCGGCGTATCCGAGCTCGGTGCGGATTTCTTCAAACCGCTGCCAGTAGCGCTGCGACCGTTCGGGGCCGACGTGCGTACCCAAGTGATGCTTCAGGTCCGCGGTGACATGGTCGTTGTCAAGCAGCGTGTTGTCGACGTCAAAAAGGAAAACGATTTTGTTGTCCGGCATGATATGTCCCGTTCCGCCAATTGTAACCGGTTCGCGGGCCGCCGTTTACGCCGTCTGCAATTGCGGCCGGTTTCCGCGATCGGCCACGATGGTCACTTGCATGTCGCGAGCTGCGTGAACCACTTGCTGCACCAGGCTTCTGCCCGATAGCGCAGGCCACTGGCTGGCCCGAGGCCTGGCGAGGAAAATGTGCGTCACGCCATTCAGGTGCGCGAACTCCACCAAGGTCTTCGCGACGTCGTGCCCTTGCAGCACGCGGGTTTCAATGTGGAGATGGCGCGCGAAGTTCAAATGGCGCTCCACCATTTCACGGTCGCGCGGCGATAGATCGTGGAGGTCGGTTTCGTGCGATACCGCCACGGCGAAGCAGTCCGCTTGCAGATAATCCGCCACGCGCTTGCCGCGCCGGATGACCATCGCACAGGTCGGCTCGGGCGTAATCAGGATCAAAATGCGGTCCGTGGTTCCGTCCGACGATTCGCCTTCATCGCGATAACCAGGCTGCGGCTGGAATCCGGGCGCGTCGTAATCCACCTGGCGGATTTCCACCTCGTGCGCCGTCTGCCGCAATGCCATCTCGCGTAAAACCACGAGCGTCGACTCTTGAAAGAAATTTTCCAGCGCCTTCTGCGCCTTCTCCTGCGAATAGACCACACCGCGCGCCAGCCGGTTCAGAAGAGCGCGAGGCGTCAAGTCCACCATCACTACCTGGTCGGCCTGCTGCATCACCCAATCGGGAATTGTTTCGCGGACACGAATGCCGGTGATCTGCCAGATCTGATCGTTCAAGCTTTCCAGATGCTGGATGTTCATCGTGGTGAGCACGTTGATGCCGGCGTCGAGCAATACCTGCACATCTTGCCATCGCTTCAGCCTCTCAGAGCCCGGAACATTGGTGTGCGGAAACTCGTCGACGACGCAGATCTCAGGATGGCGGAGGAGGATCGCGTCCGTGTCCATCTCTTCGAAGAGCGCACCTCGGTAGTCGATTTTCCGCCGCGGAATCGTCTCAAGACCCTCGGTCTGGGCGATGGTGTCCTTGCGTCCGTGCGGCTCGAAATAGCCGATCACGACGTCGATGCCTTGCCGCTTCGCCGCCTGCGCCTCTTCCAGCATCTGATACGTTTTGCCCACGCCCGCGGCATATCCGAGAAAGATTTTGAGTTTGCCGCGATCCTCGTCAGCCATAGACTAGTGAGGAAACACTCGGACGTCGATGTCGTTGGCGCCGCGAATCAGCCGGTCGAGCGGCGTGCCGGTGAAGCGTTCCCACCACTGCTCGCGGGTGCTGTGTCCGACGAAGATTTGCGTGATGCCGTGTTCGTGCGCGAACTTCAGCAGGGTCTCGATGGGGTCCTGGCCGTCCAGAATCTCTATCTTGGCCTGCGCGGCGCGGGCGATCGAGAGATTGCGCTCCAGCGCTTCCTGATCGGACGCTGAAATCTCGGCCTGGCGAACGTAAGCCACAATCAGATTGCCGTGAAATCGATCGGCGTTACGCTTGCCGCTGGCGATCATGGGCGCGGCGTTGGCCCGAGGCGTCATGCAAACCATAATGCGTTCCTGCGCCCCGAAAGTTTGTGGAATGCCGTTGCGCTGCAGGTACGACTCAAGCTGTTTGTCCACCACATCGGCCGCCAGCAGCAATGCGATTTCGCGCAGTTCCGAGAGTTTTTGCGCCGGGCTGGGCCCGTCTGCCGGCCCGTTTTGCGATCGTTCGATGCACATCTCGGGCGGCGCGTCCACCACTACGATTTCGTCGGCTGAATTCAAGAAGCTGCGCGGAACGGTTTGTTTGACGCTCTTGCCGGTGATTCTGGCGACGCGCTCCTGCAGCTCATCAATGTATTGAATGTTGATAGAGCTGATGACCGAGATGCCCGCGTCCAACAGCTCTTGCACGTCTTCCCATCGGCTGCTGTGCGGTGAGCCGGGCGGATTGTCGTAGGCCAAGCCATCCACCAGGCAAACGGAAGGGTGGCGTCTCAGAATGGACGGCGTATCCATGACGGCGACTCCGTCGACTTCCCGCAGAGGAATCACTTCGAGTTTGCTGAGCACGCATTCGATCTCGTGCGAGGTTTTGGGTTGGATCGCGCCCACCACCACGTCCTGGCCGCGTTCGTGACGCCTGCGGCCTTCGTCCAGCATCCGGAACGATTTTCCGACGCCCGAGGCATAACCCAGAAACACCTTCAGCCGGCCGCGGCGATCGTAATCTTCCTCGGCCTGCACCTGTTGCAACAGCTCTTCCGGAGTCCGGCGGCGAAGGGTTTGCGGCATGCTCACTTACTATTATTACGCGACGTCTTAGTGAATACTCGGGGACGACACGGGTTGCGCGGCCTTGGGTTGGTCCACGTGTACGTGCAGCACCCTCGAAGTGGTGATAGGAAGGCTTTCGTTCAGGAAAAATTTCAAACGCATTCCGCGCCCGATTAAACCCAACTCCAGTTCGCCCTCTCTATTTAGGGATCCGTGCAGCCGCGCCGTCACCGGTTCCGGGCAATACTCTGGATGGCCGGAGATGCGGATCGCAGACCCGCCCAGGCATTCGATCATGTAGTGACGGCTCTTGGTCTCGACGTCGATCAAGGAACCGCGAACCAGGTTATTGCAATCTACGAGTTCCGTGGATGTCATTGAACGAAGCCTCTACGATCCCTGTCCAAAAGATGCTATCAGATTGCCATTGGTCGCGGTTTTCTCGCAGTCCAAGGCGAAAAAATTGCGGCCCTTCAGACAACCCCGCTATCCTGGAAAGGCTGCATGGTGAAGTCGATTACACGCCGGTATGAGCGCTGGATTCGCGAGCGAGAGGAATTTCTTTGCTTTCGGGCCACCAATCGCGTGGTGCGCCATTTTGAATGGGGATTGGAATGGACCCACCGGTGGCCAGTCGCCGAGCGCAATCCGAAAAACGGCGAGGGGCCCGAGGAGTACGTCGCGAAGCTGAACCAGCTTGCGATGCTGGATAGCGACGAGTTCTTCGGCTATGAAGTGCCGCGCGATTTCGAGCTGCGCGATGGCATTGTGCGATTCCATTCGCCCATCCACACGCCATATCACGAGAACAACCTGGTTCATGCGCAGTGGTTTCCGGCTCCGGGTTCGAAGAAAGCCGTTGTGGTGCTGCCGCACTGGAACGGTCCCGCGGATAGCTACCTCGCGCTGTGCCGTGGGTTAGCTCGTCTGGGAATCTCGGCGCTGCGGATCAGCCTTCCGTATCACGATTTCCGCATGCCGGCTGAACTCCAGCGCGCCGATTATGCCGTTTCCGCGAACATCTGCCGTACCATGGATGCGGCACGCCAAGCTGTCATCGACGTGCGCTGTTGTCTGGACTGGCTCGAGTCGCAGGGCTTCGAGCGGCTAGGGATCGTCGGCACCAGCCTCGGTTCGGCTTACGCGTATCTTGCGAGCGCGCACGACGATCGCGTATCAGTCAACGTGTTCAACCACTGCTCCACTTATGTGGCTGATGTGGTGTGGGCGGGGCTTTCCACCAAGCACATCCGGCAAGGCATTGAAGAGCACATCGACCTGGACCGGCTGCGGCAAGCCTGGATGGCGGTTTCGCCCGTGAATTACATGCAGAAGTTCGCGGCCAAGAAACAAAAATCGCTGTTTATCTATGCCACTTACGACACCACCTTTCCTCCCGAGCTTTCGCGCGACATCCTGGCGAAGATGCGCGAGTATTCGGTGGATCATAAGGTGGTGGTGCTGCCCTGCGGCCACTACACACTGGGTGAAACGCCGTTCAAGTTTATCGACGGCTATCACATTTGTTCGTATTTGAAGCGGAATCTCTAGCCGTTTATTGCAACAACGCCCCGAGCGACGGCAACGCTACCGCGCTCTCTTTCAACGCCGCGTCGTGAAATTGCTGGAGTTGGAACGCCGCGCCCTTGCGCATTTTGTATTGCTCGCGAGTGTCCAGCCATCCACGCCATCCGATGAAGTACATCGGTAACTGGCAGGAAGACAATTGCGCCCGCTGGAACTTGCCGGTGGCTTCCTGCTTCTCTTGGAACGTGTCGTTGATCATCAAATCCAGCGCTTGCTGCTCGGTCATCCCCATGGTTTGCAGCCGAATATCGAGGATGGCGTTAGCGATGGAGCGCAGTAATTGCTTCATCATGCTAAGCCGCAGCTCCTTGCTGTTATCCAGGAAGCCTTCGTCCGACATCATCTGCTGCGTGTAGAGCGCCCAGCCTTCGGCGTAAGCTCCATTGCCGTAGATGCTGCGGAGCACACGGCGCGACTTCGGTTCCAGCGCGTTCGAAAACTCGAACTGGACATAGTGACCGGGCATGGCTTCGTGAATCGTGATTTCCATCATGCCGTAGCGGTTGTATTCGCGCAGCTTCGATTCGACGCTCGCTTTGGGCATGTTGGGAGGAATGGGCGTCACCCAATAGAACGCACCCAATTGCGGCTCAAGCGCGGGCGCTGCGTTGAAGCCGGCGACGGAATAAATGCCGCGCATGAACTCCGGCGTGGGAATCACTTGTAAATTGCTGCCGGAGCCGAGCGTGACGAGGTGCTTCTCCCGCACGAAGTTTGTGGCTTCGACCAAGTCCTTTTTGGCTTGATCCATATATGCGGCGGGCGTGGTGTGGTCTTGAGCGATCTTGTCCAGAGCTTGCTTCACGGTCAGCGGCGCAGCGAGTTTAGCCATCTGATCGCGCACGTCTTTTAACGCCGCTTCGGCTTCCGAGAGCACTTGCTCCGGCTTCTTGCCCGAGACCAGCGTGTAGGCGAACTTTGGATCGTAATTTTCCTTGCCGAGCCGCCAGTCGCTAGTCTTTTTCGAGAAATCGCCGCTCAGGAATTTCGTGAACGCGCGCAGGGAATCCAGAGCCGGTCCGGCAGCGCGATCGTAGTCCGCTTTCAACGCGTCGGGCGCCTTCGCGCGCAGGGCCTTGTCGATCAAATCCAGATTGCCTTCGTTCTCTTCACGAGCCACACGATTCCAAATCTCCGGCGCATCCACCAGGTTCGCCTGCGCTTGTTGCATCAAAGCTGGAATCTTTTGCAAGCGCTGGATGATCTGCCGGTAGCGCTGATCGAGCGGCGCATATTCGAGCACAAATGGACTGAACAGAGCATTGCCAACCAGCTCCACATAGACGGTCGGGTTGTGGCGATAGCTTTGGATCTTGTCGAGCTCCAGGAGCGACAAATTGATCGCGTTGTCGATGATCTGATAGTCGGCGCGATCCTCGGCCGAGAGCGAATCTGGCTGGATGGCCGCAAGACGGGCGTGAAAATCGGAATAGAACTTGTGCTGCTGGTCGATCCCCGCCGCGCTGAAGTCATCGATCTGTTCGTCAAGATGGACGCCCTTGTGTTCGTGATATCCGGCGCCCGTCGCCCCGGTGGGCGAAAGAGCCAGCGATCCGTAAACGAAGTCGTCCGTCAGAGCCGAAAGATCAGGCTTAGCCGGCGCGGCCGCGGGCGGTTTGCAACCTGTGGAACAGATCAGGGACGCACTCATCAGAACCAACGCCACATTATGCGATTGCCGCATGTACCTTCTCCAGATCTTCCGCTTCTCCGACCTTGGATCCTTCCAGGCCGCTTTGGATGTTGCGGAGCAAACCCGTGAGTACTCCGCCCGCGCCAACCTCGACGAAACGTGTGACTCCGAGCGAAGCTAACTGTTGGATCACCTCGGTCCAACGCACCGGATTAGGCACCTGCTGATACAGACCTTCGCGCGCCTCGGTTCCGGTGCGAATCACCCGCGCTTGCCAGCCGTTCACCAGCGGCACAGCCAGGTCCTGAAATTCGGTGGCGTCCAAATCGGCCTTCAGGCGTTCCTGGGCCGGCTCCATCAGTGGACAATGAAACGGCGCGCTTACCGGAAGCGTGAGCGCCCGGCGTGCACCGGCCGCCTTGGCCAGTTCAACTGCTCGCGCGACGGCACCGGCATGTCCCGCGATCACCACCTGATCCGGCGAGTTCAAATTCGATGCGGTGACCACTTCGCCTTGTGCGGCCTCGGCGAGAACCGAGTCGAGTTTGCCCGCTGGGAGCTTCAACAATGCGGCCATGGCACCCATGCCTACCGGCACGGCTTCCTGCATGTACCGGCCGCGCTTGCGCACCAGGCGCACGGCATCGGCGAAATCGAGCGATTTGGCAGCCACCAGCGCGGCGTACTCACCGAAACTGTGCCCGGCGACGTAGTCGGGTTGGATGCCGTGCTCCTCCAGCATCCGCAAGGCGGCAACGGACACCGTCAGCAGAGCCGGCTGCATGTTCTCGGTGAGCTGCAGAGTCTCGGCGGGACCTTCGAAGCAAAGTTGGGTGAGCGAAAATCCCAAAGCCTGGTCGGCTTGGGTGAAAATTGCGCGGGCAGCGGCAAATCTTTCCGCCAGGCTCTTGCCCATTCCGACGTATTGCGAGCCCTGTCCAGGGAAAACGAACGCTGTCTTCATATCGTAATGAACAATTTTAGTGTAGCCTGTTGCCGGTCACAGTTTTTTCGATCCTTTGGCCCGCCACTTGCGTCTTATGCATTGAGGGAAGGGGACGCATGAACATTCAGACTCGCTCTCAAGCGTCGCAGCCGGTACCGCAATACGAAACGAAGGCGTTTGTTTACTGTCCGATCTGCACGCACACAGTGGAAGGGATCGTGGTGGCCACGGGAAAGACGGCTAAGGTGAAACCCGGTCAAAAGTGCTCGCGATGTTCGGCAGCGCTCGATCCGGCATACATCATGCGGATGGACCGGGCGGCCTAGCCTGGCGCGGATCGTGCTCGCCGCGCGGCATGGTAATGTGGTTGCAGTCCATGAAACGAAAAACATCGCCAGCCGAGCCGGTGATCGACAAAGCGCTTTTGGAACAGGCGAAGCGGTCCGTGATGACGGATCAAATGAAGCGAGTCGACAAATGCACGGTCTGCGGCGCTGAATGCGCGCCGAATTCGGCCGAAGGGCTGTGCTGGGTTTGCCGGCGCTTGAAGATCAGCGCGTGGCGCGATACCGATCAGCAAAGCCTGCAGGAGTAGCGCCGCTCGAAGTAGACAAGGCCTGCTCGTAGACGAAGGCTCCCGCAGCCACGTCTTCCACACAAATACCAAGCGATTTGAAGATTGTGATCTGCCGCGGGTCGAAGTGCGGCTGGACGTTCTGAAGCTCCACCACATTGGCCCAGCTATCGGCCAGAATCAGATCGCCAGCTTCGATTTTGGCCTGCTCCAGGGAATCGACCGCGACCATACTCGCGCGGCGGACCAGTTCGCCGGGTAGTTCACGCCGAGTGGACACGTTGGAGCCTACGGCGTTGATCATGGTCCCGGGCGCAATCCAACCGTCTTCCAAAACCGGGTTTTGCGAGTTTGTAGCCGTGATGACGATTTGCGCGTCGCGCACCGCTGCTTCCGGTGTGGCCACGGCTACGGCCGAGCATTCTTCGGCGAACTTCCGCCGCTTCTCTTCGTTCCGGCTCCAGACGCGCACGGTCTTAATGGGCCGGACGGCGCGAATCGCCTCCACCTGCGTTCGGGCTTGAAAGCCTGAGCCAATCACACCGATCGTTTCGGCTTCTGGATTCGCTAGCAGATCGGTGGCGTACCCGGTAGCAGCGCCGGTGCGGATCTGTCCCAGATAATTGGCCTCCATCCAGGCCAGCGGCTCGGCTGTCTGGGCGCTGTAGAGCACGAAGTAAAAGTGCACGCCGAATTTGGGATTTGCGGAATAAAACTTGGTACCGAAATAGTTGCCGTACGAAGCGGCCATGCTATGGAGCATCGAGCCGGTGTCGAGGATCAGGCGTCGCCGGGGCTGATTGATGGCCCGGCCCTGCGCCAATGCTTCGAAAGCGGCGCGCATCAGGCCGATGGCGTCGCGCATCGGCAATAATTTGCGGACGTCCTCTTCGGAGAGGTAGAGCATTCTGAAATGCTACTACTTCGTCACTGGGTCGGGGCTTTCGGGGTCGAGCCCGAGATCGAGAATCGCTGCCTGCGCCCTTTGCTTGTCGAACTTGCCATCGCGGGCCAAGCGCGCCAAGGCAGCGGCCGCGATCGCTTCCGCGCCGTTCTCGAAATGTCTGCGCAAATGCTCGCGATTTTCGCTGCGCCCGAAACCATCGGTGCCGAGGGTAACCAGGCGGCTGGGCAGCCACGGCGCGATCTGGTCTACCACAACTTTCATGTAGTCGCTCGATGCCACGACGGGGCCCTCCACGCCTTCCAGCGCCTGGAGCAGATACGGCTTGCGCTCCGGTTCGGTAGGATGCAGCCGATTCCAGCGTTCCACGTCGAGCGCGTCGCGTCGCAGCTCGTTGTAGCTGGTGACGCTCCACACATCGGATGCCACCTGATACTTCTCGGCCAGGATCTTCTGCGCCCGCAAGGCTTCGTTCAAAATCGGCCCGCTACCGAACAGTTGCACCTGGGCATTTCCGTTGTCGGCAACCTTATACCTGTAGATGCCGCGCAGGATTCCTTCCGCGACGCCTTCCGGCATCGGCGGCTGTGCGTAATTCTCGTTATACAGCATCAGATAGTAGAAGCGGTCTTCCATCTGCTGGTACATGCGCCGGATTCCGTCCTGAATGATGACCGCGATTTCGTAAGCGTACGCCGGATCGTAGCTGTGGCAGGTGGGGACTGTACTGGCGAGCACCAGGCTGTGCCCATCCTGGTGTTGCAGTCCTTCGCCCGAGAGAGTGGTCCGGCCGCCGGTTCCACCCATCAGGAAACCCTTGCCGCGCGAGTCGGCAAAAGCCCAGATCAAATCGCCGATGCGTTGGAAGCCAAACATCGAATAGTAGGTAAAGAAGGGGATCATCGGCACGCCGTAGGTGGCATAGGCGGTGCCGGCGGCGGTGAACGACGCCATCGATCCGGCTTCGTTGATACCTTCTTCCAGGATCTGGCCGTTCTTGGCTTCCTTATAGAACAGGAAATTCTCGCTATCCACCGGCTTATAAAGCTGGCCCCGGCTGGCGTAAATACCATACTGCCGGAACAGCGATTCCATACCAAACGTGCGCGCTTCGTCGGGGATGATCGGGACAATATACTGGCTCAGGTTGTGGTCCTTGAGCAGCAGCGTGAGCACGCGCACGAAGGCCATAGTGGTGGACACTTCGCGATCGCCCGAACCAGACAGAGATTCCGCGAACAAACTGACCGGCGGGGCTTCAATCGTGATTTTCGGAACCGAACGAGCCGGCAGACTGCCTCCCAGCGCTTCGCGCCGCTCACGGATGTAGCGGACTTCAGGGCTGTCCTCGGGCGGCCGGTAAAACGAAGCCGTGTGTACGGTCTCTTCCGAGATTGGGATATCGAAGCGGCGGCGGAAGTACAACATCTCGTCTTCGTTCAGCTTCTTCTGCTGATGGGTGACGTTGCGTCCTTCGCCGGCTTCTCCCATCCCATATCCTTTGACGGTCATGGCGAGGATCACGGTCGGCGATCCGGTATTCTCAACGGCGCGCTTGTACGCGTTGTAGACTTTCAGCGGATCGTGGCCGCCCCGCCGCAAAGCGCCGACCTCTTCGTCGGACATGTGCTCCACCAGCTTCAACAGCTCCGGATACTTGCCGAAGAATTCTTTGCGCGTATATGCGCCGCCTTTGGCTTTGAAGCTTTGATACTCGCCGTCGACGGCCTCGTTCATGCGCTTGATCAGCAGTCCGGTGGTGTCGCGGGCGAACAATTCGTCCCAGTTGCTGCCCCATAGCACTTTGATGACATTCCATCCGGCGCCGCGGAAATGAGTTTCAAGCTCGGTGACAATCTGGCCGTTGCCGCGCACCGGGCCATCCAGCCTTTGCAGATTGCAGTTCACCACGAAGATGAGGTTGTCCAACTGCTCGCGAGCAGCCAGCGTAATGGCGCCCAGCGATTCTGGCTCGTCCGTCTCGCCATCGCCGATGAACGCCCAAATCTTGCGCGATGTCACGGGTACGATGCCGCGGTTCTCCAGATACCGCATGAAGCGCGCCTGATAGATGGCGTTCAGCGGTCCAATGCCCATCGAGACCGTGGGAAACTGCCAGAAGTCCGGCATCAGCCAGGGATGCGGGTAGGAAGAAAGACCGGGATGTTCGCGCAGTTCGTGCCGGAAATTCTCGAGGTGCTTCTCGTTCAAACGACCTTCCAGGTACGCCCGCGCGTACTCGCCGGGTGAAGCGTGCCCCTGGAAATAGACAAAATCGCCGGGTTGATCGCCGTGCTTCGCGTGGAAGAAATGATTGTGGCCCACTTCGGCCAGCGTGGCGAGCGACGCGTAGGTGGAAATGTGGCCGCCAATGCCGCTATCGTGCTTGTTGGCGCGCACCACCATGGCCATGGCGTTCCAGCGAATCAGGCTCTTGATTCGCCGCTCGATAGCCCGGTCGCCTGGATACGGCTCCTCTTCGTCCACCGGTATGGTGTTGATGTAAGGAGTCTTGAACCGGCTGGCCGATTGAACTCCGTAGAGAGCGGCGCGGTCCGTCAGGCGGGCGAGCAAGTAAGCCGCCCGATCCGCCCCTCCTTCTTCTACAACGCCGTCGAGCGCTTCGAGCCACTCTTGGGTTTCCTGCGCGTTGGGGTCCTCGCTGGTTACGAGTTTAGTTGCAAGCATGGGTTTGAATTCGGGGTCACTTTCAACATAGCACTTAGTGGGACAGCGGAGCTTCCGCTAACTTGGCGTGCCGAACGGACGGGGGCTGCCTGGTTGCTCAGGGACGGGCGAGAGAACCGAGGAGCAATTGATATGATAGCTCGGCTGGGAGGGCGATCGAGTTCCGGCGTGGGTCCGCGTCGTCGAGACTCACGTTTCGATGCCTCCCGGCTTTCTCAGACCGGGCCGGAGCGCCTGCCGCGCGACTTTCGCCCTCGCGAGACTGCCGTCAACGCAACAATGGCCCTCTCGACCAGATCACGCTCATGCCGCAGCTTTTTCAAACGCAAATTAACAAACATCAGGAACTCGCCCGGGTCGCAGTGCGGCGACTTCGGGCCCAGTTCGGCCTTCGTGTACATGAATTTTTCCCCCGATACGAAACACCCCGGCAACATTTTAGTCTAAGTGCTTGCAGGGCTGGCGACTATCAGGCTGGTTGTGATTTTAACGTCCGATCTAGAACTACATGAATGTAGGTAATAACCCTACATAATTGAATTACAATTGCATTCTCACTCCACCAGTTTGTTGTAAATGGCGTAGTAGGTAAGTTCGGCGTTGGTCCGCATCCCCATTTTCTCCATGAGGCGCGCCCGATAGGTGCTGATGGTCTTGTCGCTCAGGGATAACAACTCGGCAATTTCGCTGAGGGTCTTGCCCGACGCAATGAGGCGCATCACTTGAAATTCGCGGTCGGAGAGGGTTTCATCCAACGGCCGATCGGCGCCGCGCTTCAGGTCGACTACGAGCTTCTCCGCCAGCGCGGGGCTTAAATACCTCCCGCCTTCCATCACCTTGTGAATCGCCTTGGAAAGTTCGGCGCGTGGGCTGTCCTTGGTAATAAACCCCGCGGCTCCGGCCTTGAAAGCGCGTCGTGCGTATTGCTCTTCGGAGTGCATCGTGAGCACCAGAACGGGCAGGCGGGGGCGGATCTGCTTCAGCTCCTTCAGAATTTCCAGTCCGCCTTTGCCGGCAAAGGATAAATCCAGGACTACCGCGTCCCAGTCGCCGGCCAGCGCCCTCTCGATGGCTTCCTCGGGGGTGCCGGCTTCGCCGCAGGAAATCGCTCCGTCCTGTTCTTCGAGCAATTTTCGTACGCCATCACGAACCACTTCATGATCGTCGACGATTAGAACCTTGCGCACTAAATTATTCCTCCCGAAGCGGCTCGCGCCAAGGGTACGCGAATGTGGAGCGTGGTCCCCATTCCCGCGCGGCCAACAATTTCTACGTGCCCGCCAATCAGGCGAGCCCGTTCCTGCATTCCAAGAAGCCCCAAGGAAGTTCGGCTGAGCTTCTCGCCGGCTGTAATGCCGCGCCCGTTGTCGGTGACCGTCAACGCGAAAACTCCGTCCTCTTCTTCCTTCATCGCAACGCGGACCTCGGTAGCCTGGGCATGGCGTAGTATGTTCGTCAAAGCTTCCTGTACGATGCGGAACACGGCAGTGGACTCCTGATCCCCCAGCGGGATGCTTTGCAGATAACAATCGCAGCGGCACTGTATCCCGGTGCGCGCCTGAAACTGTTGCGTCTGCCACTCGATGGCCTCCATTAATCCCAGATCGTCCAGGATGCTGGGGCGCAGTTCAGAGGCAATGCGCCGTACCACGTTGATGGTGGTGTCGGTAAGGCTCAGCATCGTGGCCAGCTTATCCCGCATCACTTTCAGCCGCTCGCCGTCGGCCGGCTCATCCATCATCTTTTCGAGCGCTTCCAATTCCCAGCGCAACCCGGTGAGAATACCGCCCATTTCATCGTGAATCTGGTGGGCGATCCTGGTAGCTTCCTTCTCCTGCGCCGATTGCAGGCTGGCAGAAAGGGCGCGTAACTGCTCGCGTTTCGCCCTCAGACGGTCGTCAGCTTCCTTGCGGTCGGTTATGTCTTCGGCTACACCGCCCACGCGATAGATTTGCCCGGATTCGTTTCGGATGGGAAAGCCCCGATCGCGCAACCAGCGGACGTTGCCCTCCTTGCTGATGATCCTGTATTCGATTTCGAACTCCTGACCTCCGAAGTTTTGCATCATTTCGAGGATACGAGAGCGGTCCTCGGGATGGACGACGTCAAGATCGACACCCGTCGCATAGATCTCGTCGAGGGATTTGCCGCAAACCTTCTCGTACATCGGGCTCACGTAGAGCAGGCGCTGGAAGTCGGGCGAACGAAGCCAAAACACTTCCCGGATGTTCTCGGTCAGCTGGCGGAACCGTTCCTCGCTCTCGCGCAGAGCTTCTTCGGATAATTTGCGTTCCGTAATGTCGTTCGCAATGCCTGCGATGCGATAGATCTGTCCGCTTTCATCGCGGACCGGAAAGCCGCGGTCGCGAATCCAGCGCACGGATCCGTCCGGGCGGAAGATGCGGAATTCGACATCAAATTCCGCGCCCGCCCCCTGCAGCATGATCTGGGCCACCCTCTCCCGATCCTCAGGATGAATCAACTCCAGAAAAGGCTGATAATCCTCGTCAAGATAGCGCTGTTCCCGAGGGACGCCGGACATGCGCTCATAGATCGGGCTCAAATACAACACGCGTTTGAAATCTGGGCTCTTGATCCAGAATAAATCTGTTATATTCTCGGCCAGTTGGCGGAACCGCTCCTCGCTTTCCCGCAGCGCCTCTTCAACGCGCTTGCGCTTGGTGATGTCCTGCCCAATGCCGATGCCCGTGCCGTCCGACAAATGGAGCATGGCCCATGAGGTGTCGATCACCCGGCCATCGCGAACGGTGGTCTTAAAGTCGGCCCACTCACCGTGCGTGTTGACGATGAAATCGCGAACCTTTTTGCGATACTCCGGATCCGGATAGTTCTCGACCAGCACGTCTATGTTTTGGCTGTGTACTTCGGCGAGCGTCCATCCGAGCGTGCGTTCCCATTCCCGGTTCACCAGCTGGAGCTGGTCGTTCTGATCCACGAAATTGATCATCACCGGGAGGTGATCGAAGATGTTTTGCAGGATCTCCTTCTGTTTCCTTAGCTCCCGTTCTGCGCGTTTGCGTTCGGTGATGTCCTGCCCGATACCGATCCTGGATCCGTCGGAAAGGCGCACGACAGCAAAGGTCGAGTCAATTACACACCCGTCTTTTGATCTGGTTTCGAAGTCTGCCCATTCCGAAGTCGAGTTCGCGACGAAGTCGATGGCCCGTTGGCGCTCGAGCGGATCGGGGTAACCCTCGGCGATTATGTCTACGCCCTGCTTCACGATCTCGTCCAAAGTATGGCCAACCATGCGTTCCCATTCTCTGTTGGCCATCTGGATTCGGCCCATCTTGTCGAGGAAATTTATGCTCACGGGAACATGATCGAAAATAGTTTGCAGAATCTCCTTCTGTTTCCTCAGTTCCCGCTCCGCCTGCTTGCGTTCGCTGATGTCCTGTCCGATTCCGATACTCGTTCCATCCGGCAGGTGGAGCATCATCCAGGACGTGTCGATCACCCGGCCGTCGCGGACCTTGGTCTTGAAGTCTCTCCACTCCCCGTTCGAATGCATCACAAAATCGCGTGCCTGTTGGAGATATTCGGGGTCGGGATAGTTTTCAGCCAGTATGTCGACGTTGTCGCGCAGGATCTCTTCGCACGACCATCCGAGAATACGTTCCCACTCCCGATTGACCAATTGGAGCTCAAAATTCTCATCCCCGAAATTGATCATGACCGGCATGTGATCGAAAATCGTTTGGAGAAGCTCCTTCTGCCTTCTTAACTCCCGCTCAGCCTGCTTGCGTTCGCTGATGTCTTGGCCGATGCAGATGGTGGCGCCATCGGAAAGACGGGCGACGGCCCAACTGGTATCGATCACGCGGCCGTCTTTGACCCGGGTCTTGAAATCCGCCCATTCGCCGCTCGAGTTCGCCACAAAGTCGAGAAGGCGCCCCCGCTCCGACAGGTCGGGATAACCCTCGGCATAGACGTCCACGCCTTGGTTCACAATCTCGTCCAATGTACGGCCCAGCACGCGCTCCCATTCGTGGTTGACCATTTGAATGCGGCCCTCTTTGTCGACGAACTTCAGAATCAAGGGCACGTGGTCAATGATCGATCGCAGGATTTCCTTCTGCCGCCGCAGGTCCTCCTCCACACGCTCGCGCCACGCGATTTCTTTTCGGAGCTCTTCGTTGACCGCCTCCAGGGCTTCGGTTCGTTCCTCCACGCGCCGTTCCAGGCGCTCGTTCGCGAGGTGCGCCTCTTCTTGGGCCTGGCTACGTATGGCCATTTCGTCTTCTAGCCGTTGGTTCACGGTTCGCAGAAGCTCACGTTGACGGTGGGCTTTCAACGCAAGATGTACGACCACGCCAAAAACAACCGCGCCAAAAATCGCTCCCGCGTACGCCAGGTTCGATGACGCGCCAGTCAGATTCTTAGGTGAGAACGCCTGCAGCAATGCGATTCGGATCGCCACCACGACGACGCCCGCGCCGATGGGCGCCCACACGGGCTGTTGGAGCCTGGCTTGGCTCATGCCGATCGCCACAATCGCCGCGCCCACACCCAGCGTCATCAAGCAAGCTGCTGAGTATGGCGCCATCCGGGTGAGGTTGCCCAAACCAAAAGCGTCGCCGTTTCCCCACACGACAGCGATGCCGCACATCGCACTAACAGCAGCCACCAGACATCCGCTGATGCCCAGAGCCCAAGGCCTTGTTGCCGCCGGACAGATTTGCGCCAGCGCGAAGCCCGCGGCGAGCGCGATCAAACATGCTGCCGTGGCCGGTACCATCAGGTTCGGCAGCGCCAGTGACGCCATCGCCAAAACCGCCGTGATCCCAGAGCTGGTCAATGTGAGCCGGGGCCTTCCTAGCGCGATTCCGAGAAGAGCCAGCCCCATCCCAATGAAACCGGCCGCCGCGAGTAGATGGATGTCGGGCAAGTTGGGCAACATTTGAGGGAGAAAGCTTGAATTGACGGCCCACGCCAGCAATACGGCGGCTCCCAGCAGCATTGTCAGTGCGCCACAGAGTGCTCCAATCGCCTCCGACCAGCGCGCGCCGGTGGCTCCAAGCTCTGCACCGGGCCGCGGGGTACGCTCGGGGAGTTCCGCTTTGGGAGGCTTGATTTCGGATGCTTCCACGATCTCCCAAGTCCCGCCTCGGCGCGCGGCTGCCACAAACTGATGCAACCGCGCCGCGTCCAGGATTTCCGCCGCGCCACTCTCCGGGAGGGAAAAATAGCACAGTGCGATGATCCGGCGATCCTCTAGTGTTCTCGCCATCTCCCGCTCGAATTCACGAAAATGTTCAATGTTGCCGCGCTGGATACAGGTGGGGCTTCCAGCCACTCGCAATCCGGAAAAACCTCGTTCCAGCGCACGGTCTAGCAATTTCCGTAGAAATCCCACGGTCTGATGCGCTTTCAGAACGTCGCCGTCGTACCGCGGCTCCGGATTGACCTGGATTTCTATGGCGCCTTCCGCCAAATAGCGGTCCAGGTCCGGAATTGATTCCCGCAACGCCCGAAGAGCCTCGGCTTCCGTGATTGGTGTGTAGATACTCCAGAGGCAGAACTCGTGATTCTCCAGGCCTTCCCGAAAAAATGGGACCACGGTGGCGAACAGATCTTGGGCCGACTCGAAGAAATAACAAAAGTGGGTGCCCCAGGCGAGGTCGCCCAGGACGCCGGCTGCTGTTGCGGTCGCCTGCGGTAGCATGGCGTGGTCCTCCTCAGAAACTCGGCGCGGCGGGTTGGCAGCGCAACCGGGACCGAATCAAAGCCTGTGGTAAATGACTGACCACATGGAGGAAAAGCATATCACATGCAGCCCGGTAACCTTGGGGCGGGCTAAAGGCGTCTTATGGTTTCGCCGATAGGAGTGAGTACTTACTTATGGAAGCCGCCCGAGCACGCGCCACCGACCCCGCCAAGCCGTCCGAGACTCCCGTCCGCCCCCCGCGGATGCCCGGCGAAGACCGCCGCAGGCAGCTTTTGCGCGTAGCCATCGACAGTTTCGCCCGCAACGGGTTCAGCGGAACGAAAACCAAGGACATTGCCGCCGCCGCCGGCGTCAGCGAAGCCATCCTGTTCCGCCATTTCGCGAGCAAGGAAGATCTGTACCACGCGATTTTGGACGAAAAGGAAGCCACCATGGGCGGTGACCGGTGGTTTGTGGAGATGAACGAATTGGCCGAGCGTCGCGACGATCGCGGATTGTTCCGGCACGTGGCCCGGCAGTTAATTCGCTCCTTTCGCGAAGACGCCGCGTTTCACCGGCTGCTGCTCTACGCTTCGCTCGAAGGGCACTTGTTGGCGGACTTGTTTCACGAGCGCTTCGGGCTGCCTATGGGCGATTTTCTGACCCGATACGTGATCATGCGCCAAAAGGAAGGCGCGTTTCGGGAGTGTGACTCGGGAGTGGCAGTGATGTTTGTGTTCGGATCGATAGTGCATTACGCCATGGCGCGCCACGTTCTAGGCGCCAAGAAGTTTCCGACAAACGAGGATCTCATCGTGGACCAATTTGTGGAGCTGATCATGGGTGGCTTGGAACAGCGGCCGGCCCCGGGCCGTATTGGGAAAGGAAAGCAGAAGTAATGCGGTCGACTTTTCTACTTGCGTTTGTAATGGGGGCGATCCTCCTGATTGGCTGCAACAAAGAGAGCAAGAACGTCTCGCTGACCGAGGCTTCGACGGGCCCCGGCAAGGTGCTCAAGGTGGCTACCGTCCGCGCCGTCACGCGTGAGGTTTCCTCTTCGGTGCAGGTGACGGGCAGCTTTCTAGCCGAGGAATCGTCCGACGTAGCGCCGCCGGCCGCCGGGCGAGTGATCGAAACGCCGGTAGATGCGGGCGCATTCGTGAAAGAAGGCCAGCTTCTGGCGAAACTCGAGGATCGCGACGCGCAGCTGCGTTTGCAGGCCGCGGTGGCTTCCGAGCAACAAGCCGAAGCGAGTCTCCGGCAAGCGGAATCGCGCATTGGTTTGGCGCAAGGCGGCAAGTTCGACGCCAACACCGTACCGGAAGTTCTTTCGGCGAAGGCATCCTACGATTCCGCAGTGGCTCAGGCGAAAAACTCGGAAGCCGATGCACAGCGCTACAACGCGTTGATCAAAACCGGCGACGTGTCCGAAAGCGCGTACGATAAAGCGCGCACGCAGGCCGACACAGCCAAGGAACAAACCAATTCCGCGCGTCAGCTCTATGAAGCCGCCATCAATTCCGCTCGCCAGAATTTTCAAGGCGTGATTAACGCCGAGGCATCGCTCGCCGGAGCACGCGCGCAGACCGCCATCGCACGCAAAGCGGTGGACGACACGCTGATCAAAGCGCCTTTCGCGGGGTATATCAGCGCGCGCCCGATCGCGGTTGGCCAATATGTCGCCCTGACGTCGAAAATCGCTACGCTGGTGCGCGTCACGCCGCTGAAACTCGACCTGCAGGTTCAGGAATCGAACGCTCCGCAGTTGAAGATCAGCGCGGATGTCGAAGCTAGCGTTCCGGGCTATCCGGGCCGCACGTTTCACGGAATTGTGACGTCCATCAACCCGACGGTAGATGCAAACTCGCGCACCGTCACGGTGGAAGCGAAATTCGCGAATCAGGACTTGGCGCTGAAGCCCGGCATGTTCGCCACTTCGCGCATTCTTTTGAACGGGAGCACGATGGGAATCTTTCTTCCTCGCGCCGCTGTCTTGACCGACCCTAGCACGAATTCCTCGCAGGTCTTCTTCGTTCGCGATGGCAAGGCGCGCGTGGCCGTCGTGCAGTTAGGCGCGCTAGATGGCGACATGATCCAGATTCTTTCGGGCATCTCAGAGAATTTCGTGGTGGCCACCAATCATCTTCAAGATCTGTTCGACGGTGAGCCGGTGGATGCCGACCGAGCTGCGACCCCGGGGCCTGATAAAGGGTCAACGGAGTCGGTCCCCGGCGGAGGCGAATAACCAATGCATAAACTTGCCGAACTGTGCGTCAAACGGCCCGTCTTCGCCACCATGTTGATTGTGGCGCTCATGGTGGTGGGCGGATTCTCGTTCTTCACTCTGGGTGTGGACCTGTTTCCGAAAATCGATTTGCCCACCGTGTCGGTCTCGGTCAGCAACCCTGGGGCATCGGCCGAAGAAGTGGAGACCGACATCACCAAACGCGTGGAAGATGCCGTCAACACCATCAGCGGTATCGA
The DNA here is from genome assembly GCA_035486995.1 of Bryobacteraceae bacterium. Lineage (GTDB taxonomy): Bacteria > Acidobacteriota > Terriglobia > Bryobacterales > Bryobacteraceae > Palsa-89. The sequence continues at coordinate 1,929 of DATHMO010000190.1, read as the reverse complement.
TTCGATTAACTCCACTTCGGTGGAAGGCGCCTCGACAGTCGTGATCACCTTCGAACTCGACAAGAACGGCGACGTCGGCGCGCAAGAGATTCGCGACAAAGTAAACCTTATCGTCAACGATCTTCCGGATACCGCCAAGGCGCCCGTGGTACAGAAATTCGATCCCGACGCCACGCCGATCATGCAGATTGCGTTGTCATCGCCGCGTCCTTTGCGCGAGGTGACAGAGATCGCCGACAAACAGATCAAGCCGCAGCTGGAAAACATCAACGGCATCGGCCAAATCCAATTGGTTGGCGGCCTGAAGCGCGAAATCCGAGTGTGGGTGGACCCGGATAAAATGCGCGCGTACAACTTGGCAATTTCCGATGTGGCCAACGCGCTGAAACAGCAAAACATGGAAATGCCGGCCGGCAATGTGAATGCGGGCGCGCGCGAACTGGCAGTCCGGACATTGGGTCGTCTGGTTGATCCGGCGCAGTTCAACGAGATCGCCATTGCGACTCGCGGATCGTACGTCGTAAAGCTGCGCGATATCGGTTACGCGGAGGATTCGCAAGAAGAACCAACCACCGCCGCGCGGTTGAATGGAGACGCGGCCGTGACCATGGTGGTGTCCAAACAATCCGGACAGAACACCGTGGCGGCGGCCGACGCCCTGAAGGAGCGGATCAAACAGGTTGCGGCTGCGCTGCCCAAAGACATCCACATTCAGGTCATCAACGATCAATCCATCTTCATCAAGGCCACGGTGCATTCCCTCGAAGAGCACTTGATCGAAGGAAGCATTTTGGCCGCGGCGATCGTCTTCGCGTTTCTCGCCAACATTCGCACCACTTTGATCTCGGCACTGGCCATCCCGACGTCGATTATTTCCACGTTCGCCTTGATGGCTGCGATCGGTTTCGATTTGAACCAGATCACCATGCTGGCATTGACACTGATGGTGGGCATCGTGATCGACGACGCCATTATTGTGCTCGAAAATATCTACCGCTTCATGGAAGAGAAGGGCATGTCGCCCTATCGCGCGGCCATCGAGGGTACGAAAGACATCGGGCTGGCCGTGATGGCGACTACTTTCTCCCTGCTGGCCGTGTTTCTTCCCATCGGTTTCATGGGCGGCATCGTCGGGCGCTTCATGTCGTCGTTCGGATTCACCGCTTCGTTCGCCATCGCGGTCTCGCTGCTGGTGTCTTTCACCCTGACGCCGATGCTCACTTCGCGATTCGTCAAGGTGCTCCCCAAGCATGAGGGCGAACAGAAAAAGGGCTCGAAGGATTCACGCTTCTTCCGCTACATCGATACCCATTACACACGGATGCTCGAATGGTCGATGGCGCATCGCAAGACCATGGTCGTCATCAGCGTGGCAGTGGTGCTAAGCACGGTTCCACTTTTCATGTTGGTGGGAAAGAACTTTATTCCAGCCGACGACCGATCCGAATTTCAAGCCAGCATCCGTGCGCCCGAGGGAACTTCATTAGCCGCGACGGTCACTATCGCCGAGCGCATCGCACGCGACATCCGTGCGCTGCCGGGAGTGACATCCACATTGACATCGGTGGGTATTGGATCCGCATCGTTTACCGGATCGAGCGCAGGCGAGGCCAATAGTGCTTCGATTTATGTGAAGCTGGTGCCGCGCGGCGATCGCAAGGACACGCAGGATCAATTGGTTGCTAAAGCACGCGAGATCCTCACCCACTATCCGAAGGACCTGCGCACCAGCGTCGGGCAAGCGGCCGATGGACCCGGTGGCGGTCAAGCCGACGTTCAATTTACGCTCACTGGGCCGGATCTCGACAAGCTCAACACCTATTCGCAAACGCTCCTCGCCAAGCTGAAGCAGATTCCCAACGTGGCCGACGCGGACACATCGCTGGTCTATGGCAAACCCGAGCTGCGCGTGGAGATTGACCGGCAGCG
>DATHMO010000189.1:0-5478 GCA_035486995.1 Bryobacteraceae bacterium | reverse complement strand
GGGCGATTACACGGCGGCGGCGGTGGCAAGCATCGCATTCGGGTTACCGCACGCGGTGATGGATGGAAATGTCGCGCGAGTGATAAGCCGCCTGACGGTGGAGGCGGGGGACATAAAATCGGACATTGTGAGAAGGCGGTTACAGGAGCTCGCCGATATCCTGCTGGACCGGAAGCAACCCGGTGAATTCAACCAGGCGCTGATGGAGTTGGGTGCGACGGTGTGCGTCCCGAAGCGGCCGCTGTGCGAGAGTTGCCCGGTCCGGCTGTACTGTGAGGCCCGGAAACAGGGGCTGGAAAATCAATTGCCGGTCCGGGGCGCGCGAGGCACGGCCGATCAACGCGAGAAGACGTTACTGGTTATAGAAAGAGGAGGCGAGGTCCTGTTTTGGCAGCGGACCGCGGAAAGTTCCCGGCTGGCCGAATTCTGGGAACTTCCAGAACCCGAGCAATTACCTGACGCCAAAGTAACTGGTTACGCCGGTGTCTTTCGCCATACTATTGTGAACACCACTTACTTAGTGGAAGTTAGCGGGGCTACAGTTCACTTACTTCCAGACGGGTTTCGATGGCTGGCTAAGTCGAGGCTTGGGGACGTTCCACTTAGTACCACTGCTAAGAAAGCGCTGGCGATTTACTCCCGCAGCAAGTAACTTTTCGCTGACGTACAAGTCATACGGCTCAGGGAGGTGCATTGTGATGGCGATCCCAGGGCGATTCCTGCCGTTGTTGGCCTTGGCGCCGGCGCTTCTTCTAGCCGAAAGCAAGATCCCGAGTTTGGGGTACACGGGCGCGCCCACCGATCACGGAGGCCAGGACTGCAGCACGTGTCACAACAGTTTCGGCGCCGCCAACAGCGATCCCGCCGGGTCGCTCCAAGTGACCGTGGCGGACTATGTTCCCACCGAGCCGCAGACCATCCGCATCATCGTGCAGCATCCGCAGGCGTCGCGATGGGGCTTTCAGATCACCATCCGTGAGCAAAGCGATGAGACGTTGTCGTCGGGCGTTTTCACCGTCCTCAACCCGGCCGACACGCAAGTGGTCTGCGACGATGGCTCGCAGTTCGGGTCGCAGGCGCCCTGCAACGGTACGATACTGCGCCAGTTCGCCGAGCATTTGAACGCGCCGATTGGCACGGCGGGTACGGCGTTTGAATTCGACGTCTCGTGGATGCCGCCCAGCCAGGAGATTGGCCGGCTGAACGTTTACGTTGCGGCCGTGGCTGCTAACGATGATGGGACGCCGCAGGGCGATTGGGTGTATACGGCCGTCCAGACGCTCAATAATGCCGGCACTTGCGACCTTCTAAAAGCGCCTATTCTCGAATCCATCGTCAACGGGGCGTCATTCCAACCCGCGGTCTCCTCAAACGGGATGATCAGTATATTCGGATCGGGCTTCCAAACTTCGGGGCGAGAGCGCGGCGCCGGCTTGGGCGATTTCGTTAATGGAGCTTTTCCAACAGAGCTGGGATGCGTGGGGGTGCAAGTGACCGGGCCTGGCTTGGCGCAACCCGTGAATTTGCCGATTGCATTTGTCGATCCGACGCAGATCAACGCGCAGTTGCCAGAGTTTTCAGGCGCGGGGCCGTTGGGCGTCACAGTGATCCTGAATCCCGGCACCATGCAAGCGGTGTCGAGCGCCGCGGGGACCTTCAATTCACTGCAAGCGTTTGCGCCCGCGTTGTTTTTGCTAAACAACTCCACGAGCGTCGCGGCCGAAGACGTGACAACGCCCGGGATCGTCGCGGATCCGGCGGTGTTGCCAGGAGCGTCGCCCGCCAAGCCCGGGGATGTGGTGTCGCTTTTCGGCACCGGGTTTGGAGCGACCAATCCATCGGTTTCGGCCGGACAACTGGCCAGCGGAATGCCGACGCTCGTGAATCCGATTACGGTAATGATTGGTTCGACCACGCTCGCGCAGTCCGACATTCTTTACGCCGGCCTTTCGCCGTCTTCGATCAGCGGACTGTATCAATTTAATGTGCGCATTCCCGCTTCGACGCCGAACGGCGATATTCCGGTGAGCATTTCAATCGGCGGCGTCGAGACGCAAAGCGCTACGATCGCCGTGCAGCAGTAGGCGCTTGATGGTCGAGCATGGTTGTGACCGCCGATCCGGTGTACCATAGCAGTTTGGCCAAATGAAAGACCTGTTGGAGGTTCTCAAGCCCGGCAGTGAGGACTGGATCCTCGCCAGTTCTATTGATCCGCGCCGATTACCCGCTCACATCGCGATCATTATGGATGGCAACGGGCGCTGGGCTCGGCGCCGGAATCTTCCGCGCGCGGCCGGGCACAAAGCGGGCATGGATCCGGTTCGCAACACGATTGAGAGTTGTTCACGGCTGGGCATCCAGGCTTTGACGCTGTATGCGTTCTCGGCCGAAAACTGGAAGCGTCCACGCGCCGAAGTGGACACGCTGTGGCGTCTGCTACGGCTGTATCTGAGCCGCGAGCTTCCGGACCTGCTGCGCAACGGAATCCGATTCACTTGCATGGGCCGGATTGACGAGCTCCCCGCGCCCGTGCGGCAGGAGTTGGAGATCGCGATTGATGCGACGGCGCGCAACAGCGGGATGCGGCTGAATGTCGCCATCAACTATAGCGGCCGCGCCGAACTAGTGGACGCGATTAATTCGATGATCGACGATGCGCGGTTGGAAGGCCGGTTGCGCGACCTGAGGATCGACGAGCAGGCCATCGCATCGCGCCTCTACACGGCGGGGCAACCCGATCCCGATCTGTTGATCCGCACGTCGGGCGAGATGCGCATCAGCAATTTCCTGCTGTGGCAAATCGCATATGCCGAGCTGTACGTGACCGACACTTTGTGGCCCGATTTCCGGCGCGCGGATTTGCTCCACGCGATTCTCGACTATCAGAAGCGCGACCGCCGTTTTGGCGGCTTGAATCCGGCGAGACCCGTGGACAGCGAATGGATTGAAGCGGCCGGTACGCTGGCACGATGAAGCGCGTCGTCACGGCGCTGCTCCTCATCCCATTTTTCTGCTACATCATCCTGTGGGCGCCGCAATGGGCGTTCTTAGTGACCGTGGCTGCAGTGGCTGTGCTGTGCTTCCGTGAGTACAGTGAACTGGCGGCGTTGCACGGAATCGCGAAGCCGGGCTTGTTCGGATATGCCGCTGGATTGTTGCTGCTGTTGCTGCCGGGCAAGGACGAGGCGTTCTTCGTCTTGGTTGCGATTCTCGGGATGGCGCTGGCGTTGCGGTCGCGTGAGATGGCGCGCGCGTTGCCGGATGCTGCGGCGCTGCTGTTGGGAGTCGTGTATGTATTCGGATCGCTGCGATGCGCGGTGGAGCTGCGGGCGATCAATCCTTACTGGGTGTTCTTCGCGCTTTCACTCAACTGGGCGGGCGATATTGCGGCGTTCTACGTGGGGCGGCTGCTGGGCCGGCATAAGCTTGCGCCGAACGTGAGTCCGGGAAAATCGTGGGAGGGATCGATTGCGTCGACGGCGGCGTCCGTTGTTTACGCCGCGTTCTATTTTCCATGGTTGTTGAAGTTGACGCCGCTGGCGGAAGCGCTTGCGATGACGGTGATCGCAAACGTGGCGGGCCAGTTCGGCGACCTGTGCGAGTCGGCGATGAAGCGAGGGGCAGGAGTAAAGGACAGCGGAAATCTTTTGCCGGGGCACGGCGGGTGGCTGGATCGGGTGGACAGCAGCTTGTTTGCGGTGCCAGTGGTTTATTTTGTGGTCAGCAATTTTGGGTGGTGACCGCGTGAATGATCGCGTTTTCGATAAAGGGAGTGGCGAACGCGGGAAAGTTTTCGCTGTCGGTATCTGCGAAAGCGCGGGCTGCGGTCATGAGAGCATTGTTACCTGTCATGATCAGGTCCAAGATGTGAACGTGATCGCTCGGATGCTTCTGGACGATTAAAACGACCAGAGCCAGGTTGGCTTCAACAAGGTCCTTCAACGCGTTGTCCGACTGGTCGTCGTGAGCGCGAATATGCCGGACACATTCCATCTCTCGTTCGTGAGTCAAGCGTGGAACCTTGGCCATTTCGTTCAAGTAAACCTTTACGGGATCGTCGTCGTACATATTCGACCGCCTTGCGTTCAGTTTACGCTACGCTGAAACACGGGTCTCGGCGAACGTGGTTGAGCAAAGAACAGATGCGGGGCTGTTCCAAGCCAGCCTTCAAGGCGATTATGAAGACGAGGCGGCATGGGATGCTGTGGATGCTCTCCGCAAACAACCGCATTTTGACGAGTGTGTTTCAATTGCCATCGAACACTAGCGCGACGAAGACGTGTTGGTGGTTCATGCCGCCGCCTGGGCCCTGTCGCACCTGGGTAGCGATGTGGCGGTCTCAGCGTTAATAGACATGCGGAGCAATTCAGATCCTGGGGTCCGGTGGGCCATCGCGTGCGGCATGGTGGGCAAGCCAGCGGGAAGACGCCAGAGCGACGCTGATTGAATTGATGGATGACGTGGATGATGAAGTTCGTGACTGGGCGACCTTCGAACTTGGCACGCAATGCGATGTGGACACGCCCGAGATAAGGACGGCACTTCGGAAACGGTTGAGCGATGGCTACGAAGAGGCTCGCAATGAAGCTATTTGGGGGGTGGCTCGGCGCAACGACGAGCAGGGGCTTGGTCTTTTGCTCGCCCGTTTGGACTCCGATCACTGGAGCGGAGATGAAATGGCGGCCGAGGACATACTGGGGTTGAAGTCGGATGTGCCGGTGGAAGAACTCCGGGATGGATTGAGGAAACTTCTGCCCCCGTAGCTTAATGGCGCCGTGCTTATCAGCTCACCTGATAGCCGATGTTTTCAATACGCGCTTTGGTTTCTGCGTCCAGCCGGTCAACGAGATTCCTGAATTCAGGGACATGTTCTAGAACGGCCAAGTAGCCGTAAGGCTTCGTTCTCGGCGGCGCCACAGACAAGCCGCTTACGTCCAGATCGATCGACATGAGCTCAAGAATCTTAGAAAACTCCTTGCGCGGATCAATCAAGAAGTCCTCAAGCCTCAACGCCAGCGGGCTGGATTGGAGATGCAACTCCGTCTCTTCGACAAATTCCGGGAAAGATAAGAATCGCGGGCCGGGGGATGCCGCAAAAAACTTTGGATCGCCTTCGGCGAAGGCTTCGAATTCAGGAAAATTATCTTTCAGGTCAGCGCATAGATCGCCGGTGCTTTTGTAAACTTCCGAGATGCCAGAAATGGCCCGGTTGTCCCGGATGTATGTGCGCCACCAAACCCAATTTGTCAGCAATGAGTCGAGAGGATGACGTTGGAGGAAAATCAAATCGGAGAAGCCCGACCTCACCGACTCCATTATGTATCTCATGATCGCCGGTGCTTCCTGAGCGCGCGAGGGATACTTCGTCGTGACATGGCCGCTGTAAATCATCGGTGTTGGACCTGGATGCAAGCGTATGGTATCCCGGAAATATTCCGCCCTTTCTCCGATGTTCTGAAGTATCAGCTCATTGATATA
>DATHMO010000188.1:0-10423 GCA_035486995.1 Bryobacteraceae bacterium | reverse complement strand
GCCGTACTGCTGTGGCTGATTCTGGCGGGTCCCGGATACCTCGGCTACGGTACGTCATTGCTGTGGGCCGGTGCGCCGAAAGCCGGCAATCGCGCGTTTTACGATATCGCCATCACTCCTGGCGATCGCGCCGTTCGCCGCAAAGCCGATCAATTAGTCACCGCCCAATTGCTCGGATTCGATTCGGCCAAAGTCCGGCTCTTCGCGCAATATCGCGGAACGTCCAAGTGGGAGCAGGTAGACATGCTGCCGTCCCCCGGCGCATCCACCTACGAGTTTCTCTTCAGCAGCCTCGGCAATAACGTCGAGTATTACGTCGAAGCCGGCGCCGTTCAGTCCAAGCACTATAACTTGCGCGTGGTCGATCTGCCCGCCGTCAAGAAGATCCGCGTCACCTATCATTACCCGTCCTGGACCGGAATGAAGGACTCGGTGGAAGATCCCGGCGGCGACCTGCGTGCAGTCGAAGGCACGGAAGCCGAAGTCGCAATCCTGACCGACCGTCCTTTGAATAAAGGCGTGCTGGTGTTGGGCGACGACAAGCAGCTCGATTTGAAAGCAGGGGACGGAAATTGGGTCACCGCCCGTGTCACTCTCGACAAAGACGGCCTGTATCACATCGCCGCCATCGATCGCGGCGAGAATGTCCGGCTCAGCGAGGATTTCTTCATCGAAGCGCGCAAGGATTCGCCGCCGACCGTGAAGATCGACCGGCCGGGTCGCGACGCCAAAGTGAATCCCATTGAAGAAGTGACCGTCACGGTCAACGCCGAGGACGATTTCGCGCTCAACGACGTCAGCCTGCACTACTCCGTCAATGGCGGCGCCGAGAAGACCGTCTCGATGCTCGCGCAAAAGGGCGCCAAAACATCTGACGGAAAATACGTTCTCTCGCTCGAAGATTATAAGTTGGCTCCGGGCGATCTGATCTCCCTTTACGCTTCCGCGAAGGACGCCCGCAACACCACCAAGACCGACATCTACTTCATCCAGGCCGAGCCCTACGAGCGCAATTATTCGCAAGCGCAAGCCGGCGGCGGTGGCGGAGGCGCGGGTGGCGGAGACGACCAACAGATCTCGCAACGGCAGAAGGACATCATCGCTGCCACCTGGAACGAGTACAAGAATGGTTCCAAGGACCCAGCCAATGCGGGCGACGACGCCAAGTTCCTGGCCGAACAGGAAGGCAAGCTCGCCGCGCAAGCCAAGTCACTTGCCGATCGCATGAAGGCGCGCGAACTGAGCGACGCCAATCCCCAATTCCAGAGCTTCGCCAAGGAAATGGAAGACGCGTCCAAGAGCATGATCGAGTCCGCCGGCAGGATCAAAAGTCAGAAGTGGACCGACGCCATGCCTTCGGAGCAGAAAGCGCTGCAAGCCGCGCAACGTGCCGAGGCCACCTTCCGCGATATCCAAGTCGCGTTTGGAACCCAAGGCGGCGGTGGGGGCGGCGGAGGCGCGAGTCGCGATCTGGAAAACCTGGCCGATCTCGAACTCGACCGCGAAAAGAATCAGTACGAAACCGGCCAGCAGTCGTCATCCGACAGCCGCCAGCAGGAGATCGACAAGGCGCTGCAGAAGCTTGCCGAATTGGCGCGCCGTCAGCAAGAGTTGGCCGCCAAGAAGGATCAACAACAACCCTTCCGCCAGCGCTGGGAGCAGGAGATGTTGCGTCGCGAAGCCGAGCAACTGCAGAAGCAGATGGAGCAGTTGCAACGCGGCGATCAGCAAGGCCAACAGCAGCAAGGACAACAAGGCCAGCAAGGTCAGCAGGGCCAACAAGGGCAACAAGGGCAACAGGGGCAACAGGGGCAGCAATCCGGTCAAGCTGGACAATCCGGGCAGTCCGGCCAGTCGGGCCGGGTCGGCTCCATCGCCTCACCGCAACTGCAACAAGCGCTCGATCGCTTGAAGAAAGCTACCGAAGACATGCAGAGCGCCGAGAGCCAGCAGAACGGCAGTCCAGAGCAAACCGCCGCCGGACAGCGCCGCGCGGCCGATCGCTTGCAGGAAGCTCGCGACATCCTGAACGGGATGCAGCGTCAAAACGGCGCGCAACATCTGGATGACCTGGCGCAGCAAGCCAACCAGCTCGCGCAGCAACAGGGCGACTTCCAGAATCGCCTGCGTAAGTTGGTCGGTTCTTCGCCCGGCGAGAGCCAGCGCTTCGGTGCACAGGGGCTCCAGAGCCAGCAGGACGCCGAGCGTATGGCCAGCGAAAAGACTGAAATGGCCGACAAGCTCAAGAAGCTGGAGCAGGGCATGCAGGATACCGCCCGCAGCATGGCCGGCTCGCAGAATCCGGTTGGCAACAAGCTCCGCGAGGCTCTGGGCGAAGCGCAGCAGAACGAGCTCGAGATGCACATGCGGCAGAACGCGCAGTGGATTCGCCAGGGCTACGGTTCATCCGCCTGGGTCCGCGAAAACACCGTCACGCAGGGGCTGAACTCTCTGCGCGATCAATTGCAGCAAGCGCAAGCGGCCATGCAGCAGCAGAACGGCAAGCCGGGAGAAGGCCCGGGCGGCGACAATAGCGACGTCGAAAAAGCTTTGGCACGCGTCGAAGCCATGCGCAATCGCCTGGAGCAGGCGCAAGGTCAGCAGGGCAAGGGTAAACAGCCGGGACCTGGGCGCGAAGGCCAGAACGGCCAAGGCCGCGAGAGCGGTGCGTTGCAGCGCGGCAATCAGAGCAGCGGCTCGCAGCAATCCGGTCAACAGCCGGGCGGACAGCAGCCCGGTGGGCAGCAACCGGGCCAAGGTGGACAACAGGGCCAGGGCCAACAAGGTCAGAATGGACAATCCGGTCAATCGGGAAATGGCGGCCAAGCAGGTTCCAACGCCTCCGCTTACGCGCCCTATGGAGGCGGCGGCCCGGTTACGCCCGGCAATGGATCGGCTACCGACAGTACCGTGCCGATGGAGCAAGCCTATCGCGAATCGTTGCGCGATCTGAATCAGCTCCGCGACTTTATCCGCCAGAACCCGGACGTCGCCGGCGACTATTCGAACCTATCGCGCGCCCTCAATCCGGGCTATACCAGCAACGACGCCGAGCTTTCCCAGCGGCTGAGTCACGAGGTGTTGCCGGAAGTAGAGCGCCTGGAATTGGAGCTTCGCCGCAAGTTGGAAGACAAGAACTCGGATCAAGTGCGCAGCGCGGGATCAGAAACCGTGCCGCCCGGCTATTCCGACGCCGTCGCCGATTACTTCCGCAAACTCAGCAAGGGGAAATAGGCTCGCGGGCCCCGGCGCGCATCACAGCGCTTCTTCCACCAGGAACTGCTCATACTTGCCGTCGGGCATGAGGTAGACATTGAGCAGCACAGTCTTCTTCTCGAATTGCGCGCGATAGCTGCGATGCGTCATTCCGCCGCGCAACTGTTCGTTCGTTTTGGTCACTCCCTGCAACTTGCCCAGTGCTTGAAGCGACGCCGCGAAATCCTGTAGCGATCCGTCCGTGAAGTATGCGTTCGCGTCGGGCGTAAAGAGCGAGCGATCCACTTGGCCCCGCCGCAATCCTTCCAGAATGCCGCGCACTTGGTCGAGCTCCTGCGCCGGCGCCGTTCCGAGCAACAGGTCCTCGATTTGCCGCGCCACCGGACCGATTAAGCTGATCCCGTCTTCATTCGAGCAGACCACCACCCCCACGCCCTTGGTCGGAAACACGGCGTTAGACGTCAGGAATCCAGAAACTTCGCCAGTATGCGAGATCATCGGCGTGCCGTTCAAATCGCCCAATTGCAAACCCAGCGCGTAATGCGTCGGCTTGCCGTCTTTCAATTTCACCTCGCGCGTGAACTCGGCGTACGATCGCGCCGACAGAATCTTCTTCTCAAGGAATGCGATATCCCAGCGCGCCAAATCGGACGGCGTCATCGCCAGTTCGCCCGCAGCGAACATCCAGCCCGGCCCCTCGCGAACCACTGGTCTCGGCGGCCCGAGCGCATAACGGGTGTACGCGGAAGCATCGCCAGGCTCGTGCTCGCTGATGTCGCCAGGAGTCTTCATTCCCAACGGCTCGAAAATCTTTTCGCGCAGAAATGCCAGCAGCGGCTGGCCGGCAACCTTCTCGAAAATCTGCCCGGCGATTACATAATTCGTGTTGCTGTATTGCCAGCGTGTGCCCGGATCGAAATTGAGCGGCTTCTTTGCCCAGCGGTCCAGGATCTCGCGCGGCGTGATCGCCCGCGTCCAATCGGGAATCATATAATCCTGTGGCGCGTAATCTTCGTAACCCGAGGTGTGCGAGAGCAATTCGCGAATCGTGACTTCGCGCGCTCGCGTCAGATCGGGGAGGTATTTGCCAACTTTGTCGTTGAGCGAAAGCTTCCCTTGCTCGGCGAGAAGCAGCAGAGCGGCGGCGGTGAACTGCTTGCTCACCGATCCAATCGCATATCGAGTCGCGGCTGTGGCTGCGCGATCTTCGGCGACGTTCGCCTTTCCGAACGCCTTGGCGTAAGCGATTTGTCCGTTTTGGACGACCGCCACCGAGACACTCGGCGCGCCGCTCGCAGCTACCGCCGATGAGATGACGTCATCGATACTTTGGTTAATGGCCGCATTTTGTCCGAGCAGAACGGAAGCAGCTAGAAGCCCCCACGCCAGACGCAGCATTCAGATTATTGTTGAGTATCGGTCGCCGTGATTTGCGACCCCACTGCTTGCGAGATCACTTCCAGCCCGGTAGTGATCGTGATGTTCGCGGAACTGATGGTCACGTTCGGCGTCACGTTAACCGTGAGCTGGGTCGGGCTGGTCACGTTCACCTGAGTCACCAGAACATCGCTGGTCCCGAATCCAACCGTCGTGACCCCCTGCGTGAAGTTCGTCCCGCTGCCTTGGACCGTCAGAGTAAGACTGCCGCCCGCTGGAATCATGCTCGGGCTAACCACCAGGCTCGGCCCGGCTGCCGATACCGCGGAACTTGCGGGGGCAGCGTACGTGAACGTCGGAGCCGTTGGCTTATAGAACAGCGAGCTCTGCCCATCTGGATTGAGCGCCGTGATTGACGCCGTGTAGCCCGGCGGCGCCGGTGGCGGCGTCACGAGCAACGAATTGGTGGTCTGCGTTTCCACCACGGCCGGCACGCCGTCGAACAAGACTTGCGTGTTCGGCATAAATTGCAGGCCCGCGATGAAAACCGCCGGATTCCCGTTGCTGTCCGTCGTGGGAGCCAGCGCGCTAATCACCGGCGGCGGCTGATCCACCACGCTGATTCCGCCGGGAAGGACGTACAAATTCCCGGGCGTACTGAACATGAGATGCTTCGGGCCGATTCCGGCAAAAGAGCTCACCGATATATCCACGGCGATGTACGGATAGGGTGGCAGGAATGGCCGCAGATTGCTGGCTTGCGCCGCGCTACCCATTACGTTGACGCTCAGGCTGGGCGTGACGGAATAGCTGGTCGAACTCGAATTATAGGGCTGCAACAACCCGGCTCCGTAAGCCGCAATGGTGGTGGTTTCGGCGGCGATCAAAGGTGCGCCCGACGACGCGATGTAATTGTTGGTGCCAGTAATGGACGCGTAGGTTCGCACCGAAGAGATACCGGGAGAGTTGGAGGGCGACACGGCGAAGTTGATGTTTTGCGTTACCACGCCCGGCTGCACCAGGATCAGGTTCGAGGGCCCTGGGCTCTGCGTGTTGGGATAGAACTGCGTAACAAAGTTGGTATCCGGAGCCAAAAACACACCGGCCGAATTGTGCGGGTAAAAAATGTTGTCCGGAGTGCCTTCGCCTTGGAGGGGTGCGGGCAGCGGATGCACGTACACGTAGTAATCAATCCCATCCACGCCAGCGGGAATGCCGTTGATCTGATACCTTCCGTCTGGATTGGTGAGCGTGGCAACAGCTTGATTGCTGGGCGAAATCACGACTACCGAAGCCAGATTCAGGCCAACTCCGTTCATGGTGACCTGGCCAGAGATGCTCCCGACAGTCGACAGATAATTGGCCGCCGGATAGAGCAGGGAAATGCCCGCAATGTCGTCCGCGCCGAGTGGGCTGGCCTTCGTCGCCGCAGTGGTAGTGATGGTCGACATCACGCTCGACGCCAGCGTATGCTGCAGGCCCAAGGTGTGGCCGAACTCGTGAACCAGCGTGATGAAAAACTCCTCGCTGTAGCTTGCCCCGTTGCCCTGCGCCACCAGATTGCTCGGCAAATGCATCACCGAAAGAGTCACCGGGATGAACGTACCGTTAGGAGCGGTGACCAGGTTGTAATCGAACGTAGTGGGTGAGCTGTAGGCCAGCAGACCTGGCGGAATATCATCGGAGAACTCGATCTGAATTCCGGGTGCCGATTGCGTTGTCCCCGTGGGGTACAGGCCTCCAAATGCCAGCCGCAGGCTGGAAGTGCTGACGCCATTCCACGCATTTGCGGCGGCTTGAATCTGGCTGATAACCGACTGGAAGGTATCGCCTGGATACATCGTCGATGGCGCTGCTCCGGAAATGAAGAACGGGACCGTATTGTTGTTAACCGCAGTCAGATCGAATCGCGCGACGATCGGATTGTAGGGCGGAGCGGTGCTGGCGAAATACGTGTAGTAGTAATACGCCGAGCCCGTGCTCGTAAGCAGAAAGCTGCTCGCAATTAACGCGCCCAGGCGAACCAACCACCGTGCGTTCATTGGCCGGAACCTCCCGCCAACACGTTCTGGATGCGGCTCGCCATCTGCTCTAAAGTCATCTGAATATTAGAATCGGTCACCACTTGACCGGACGCATTCAGCATCGTCTCGGTGGTGGCGCCGCGCGATACGATCAGCTGGCCCACGGAATTGGTGTTCACGTTGAACACGCCCTGCGAAAGCCCGATCACCTGCGTGAGACCGCCCGGGCTGGTCCAAAGAAACAGCAAGTAGTTCTGCCCGGCTGTCAGGACGGGCGCTCCCGCAACCGATTGCCGCGCTCCATTAACCGCGCCACCCGGTACGGCCACATCCAGGAATCGAACCAACGAGGTCTTGTAGCTCTTGATGACCTGTACTTGATAGTGCGTATAAATCATCGAGCCGCGGAAGGCTGTGTAGCTGGGCTGTGCGGTGCCGTAAACGATCGTCGTCGACTTCAGGATCAAATCGTTCAGGCTGAGCTGCTGCAGGGTCGAGCCCGGCAAAGGCGCCAGGCACGCAGCAATAACGGCCGACAAGATCAGACTACGCATACTGTGCCCATCAAATTGCAAATAGCCTACCAATCCAGTTGCTTACAAACAAAGAACATTCCAAGGAGGTTTTGGTTTCCTGTGTATCCATTCGACACAACAGATGCCGAACAATAGCGCGCCGTAGCGTCGGCTTGGTTCCTCCGATTACTTGCCGCCGCGGACCACCAACAGGGGCATCTTCAACTTGTGACGGACTGCATTAATTGTAGTCCCGAACACTATGTCTTTCAAGCCTCTATGCCCGTGCGCGCCCATCACAATCAGATCCGGTCGCAACTCCTCGGCATAACGCACGATTTCCTTCTTGGGAACCCTAGCGTGCCGCACCACCATTTCCACCGCAACCTGCTGATTCTCCAACTCACGAACGATCCGGTGCAGGTACTGATCGCCCGCTTCCACCTCGGCGGTGGACGAAAGCGGTCCGTAAACCATGCTGGTGACGCCTTCTTCCACGTGGAGTAGGTAAAGCTTGGCGTTTTGTTGCTTGGCGATGGCGGCGGCGTGGGCGATGGCGTCCCGGTCCCGGCCGGTGTGATCCAGCGGAACCAGGATCTTGCGGTACACGGGACTGGGGAGATCCTCGGCGACGGCCTCGGGAAGTACAATCGGCGCTTGACCAAACTGGCGAATCCAGGCGGGAAGTACCGGTTGAAACGTGACCCAGAGAAGCAGCAAGGCAATGCCGGTGAGGATCGGAATCATTCCGATCTCCAGGCGCCCGCGCCAGCTTCCAGCGTCGGCGAGCCAGTCCCGGGTCGAGAGGATGACCAACCACACGTTCAGCACCAGGATCAATGCCGCGGACGCCCAGGCCAGCGACTTCACCCAAGCCCGATTGGCAAGCGCTCCCATGCGTTGCTTGTCGTTAGTGAAGTGGATCAGCGGGATCACCGCAAACGGCAACTGCATGCTAAGTATGATCTGGCTCAGGATCAGCAGCTTATAGGTTCCATTCTCACCTGCCAGATAAACAGTAAGAGCGGCCGGAATAATCGCGAGCGTTCGCGTCATCAAGCGGCGCAGCCAGGGCTGCACACGGATGTTAAGAAATCCTTCCATCACGATCTGGCCGGCCATGGTACCGGTTAGAGTTGAAGATTGCCCTGAACATAGCAAGGCTACTCCAAAGAAAATGCTGGCCATAGTAGTTCCGAGCAAGGGCGTCAAGAGCTGGCTGGCCTGTTGGATTTCCGTGACAATAATGCCGCGTTTGAAGAACACCAATGCGGCTAGGACCAAAATCGCTGCGTTCACCAAAAGTGCGCCGTTCAGTGCGATTGTCGAATCGATCAAGTTGAAGCGGCAGGCGGTTCGTTTTTCAGATTCCGTCTTTCCGATGCGGCGCGTTTGCACCAGCGCTGAGTGCAGATACAGGTTGTGGGGCATCACGGTGGCGCCCAGGATCCCGATCGCGATGTAGAGCGTCCTTGCCGAGATATGCGGAACTACGCCCCGCGCGACGTCCGAAAGAATCGGTGTGCCGGCCCAGAGGATCTCGATCGCGAAACAGATGGCGATGATCGCGATCAGCGAGAGCACGATGGCTTCGATTAATCGAATGCCGAGCCGAGTGAACCACAGTAGGAGCAGGGTATCGGCGGCGGTTAATAGTACCCCGATGAGCAGAGGGATGTGGAACAGCAGGTTCAAAGCGATGGCCGCGCCTAGAACTTCCGCCAGATCACAGGCCGCGATTGCGATCTCGCACAGAAACCACAGCGAGTAGGAGATGGGACGCGGGTAGGTTTCGCGGCAGGCTTGTGCCAGGTCGCGCTGGGCGACGATGCCGAGCCGCGCACTCAGGGTCTGCAGCAAAATCGCAAGCAGGTTCGAGAGCACCAGCACCCAGAGAAGCTGGTAGCCGAACCGCGCGCCGCCCTCGAGATCGGTGGCCCAATTACCCGGATCCATATAGCCGACGCTGACCAAATAGGCCGGCCCGGCGAACGCAAACATGCGGCGCCAAACGGACGGATGTGTGGTTTGAACGCTCGAATGGACTTCGGGCAGGGAATTATTGACTGTGGTTGATGCCCACAAATTAACTATAGTTTACTGGAGTTCACCTGGTGATACAAGCCCCGGCCCATTCCAAGCACCGCTGGTGGTTTTCGGCCAGGATAGGCACTCGTCTTAAATCGCATAAGTCGCTGATTTTGCTTCAGTTCTTCGTTGGCTAGCCGATTGCCCTTCACGGAGCGACTGGCGAATATGAAACGGCTCCTTCCATTGTTCCTCGTTGCAGCGGGTCTGAGCGGTTTGATCCCTCTCGGGGCGCAACAAGCACCACAGCAACAACCCCCGCAACAAGGCCAACCACAGCAACAAGGCGATGAGCCGGATGGCCAATACGAACCGGGCCGAGCGGTGGCGCGCATCAGCGTCTTGAATGGCGACGTTTCGGTGCGCCGCGGGGACTCGGGCGATGTGGTGGCTGCGGCGGCGAATGGTCCTCTCATGGCGGACGACCGGTTGCTCACCAGTTCCAATGGGCGCGCCGAAGTCCAGTTGGATTCGGCGAACATGATCCGCATCGGCCCGAATTCGGAAGTGCGATTCACGGGCATGGACGTGAAGAGTTTTCAAGTGCAAGTGGCCACCGGCATGGTGACGTTTCGCACGCTGCGGCCGAGCCAGGTGCAAGTGGAAGTGGACACGCCGAGCGTCGCGGTCCGCCCTTTGCGGCCCGGTGCTTATCGCGTAACGGTGCACGAGGACGGCACCTCTGAGATTACCGTGCGATCGGGCGAGGCTGAAATCGACAGCCAGCGAGGCGGGGAACACCTGCAACCAGGCCAAACAATGGACGCGCGCGGACCGGCCGCGGATGCCGAATTCCAAGTGGTCCAAGCCATTCCTTTCGACAATTTCGACCGCTGGAATGACGATCGCGACCGCTTCATCATGAATTCGCAGAGCGCGCGGCACATGAGCCCCGACATCAGCGGCGCCGAGGATCTGGATCAGAACGGCCAGTGGGTGCAGGATCCCAATTACGGCCAAGTCTGGCAACCCACCAACGTGGGGCCCGACTGGGCGCCGTATCAAAACGGCCAATGGGTTTGGGAAGACTACTATGGCTGGACCTGGGTGAGCGCTGATCCGTGGGGCTGGGCGCCGTATCACTATGGCCGCTGGTTCATGGGCGTGGGCGGCTGGGCCTGGTATCCGGGACCGGTGTTCGCTCATCCGTATTGGGCCCCGGCCTATGTGGGCTTCTTCGGATTCGGCGGAGGCCTCGGAGTG